>CALMSN010000242.1 GCA_937872325.1 uncultured Xanthobacter sp.
CGGGGCATGGACTTCGAGCTCGACCGCGACCGTGAGCAGCGCACCGGCGTGCCGGAGGCGGTGTTTTGCACCCACAAGAGCACGGCGCAGATCAACGCCATCCTCGCGGCGGCGCGCGCCGAGGGCCGGCGCCTGCTGCTGACGCGGCTCGATGCCGGCGCGCACGCCGCCCTGGCTGCAGGGGACCTCGACTACGATCCGCTGTCGGGCACGGCCGTGCTGCCCGCGCCGGTGGCCCTGGCGCAGGCCGGCGTCGGCATCGTCGCCGCCGGCACCTCTGATCTGCCGGTGGCGCGCGAGGCGGCGCGCGCGCTGGCGTTCAGCGGCATCGATGCGTCCATCATCGCGGATGTCGGAGTCGCCGGGCTGTGGCGCCTGACCAGCCGCCTGGACGAACTGCGTCGCTTCAAGGTGGTGAACGCCGCCCACGGGCGCGAGGGCGGCGACGCGTGCCTGCGCGCGGTGGCGCGGACGGTCGAGGCGGCCCTGCGCCCCGGCCATCTGGCGATAGCCGGCGGCAAGGATGATCAGGGTGGGCGCCGCGGTGGTCACGGTGGAGTGCACCGACCAGCCGAAGGCCCATCCGGCGAGCCCGGGTGACAGGGCCGCGAGAATGCCCGCGGGTATCTTGAGCCAGCGATCCCCCGCCGCCTGCCAGGCGACGGCGACGCAGAACGGCACCACCGCCCAGGTCACCGCCACCTCGATCGCCTCGTGCAGGCCCGAATGGTGGGGATCGCCGTGGCCGGACACGAAGCCGGCGATGGCCTCGTGCAGGCAGACCGAAAGCAGGCCGAAGGAGAGCCCGAGCCCGGCCGAGAATAGCGGGCCCTGGGCGGCGCCGTGCGTCCGCTCGGCGCCGCCGGCCAGCAGCCTGCCGCGGATGCGCTCGAGGATCGGCTCGACGAAGAAGACGAACACCACCGCGATCAGCAGGGCGGAGATGAGATTGGTCCACGTCGCGTGGCCGAAGAAGATGCCGAGGCCCTGCCAGATGAATTCCGGCGCCGCGGCGCAGATGGCGATGCCCAGCGCGCGCACCACCATCCCGGCCCAGGCCGCGGGCTGCGCTGCAGTGGCATCGGGCGGCGTCGATCCGTCGGCCCGTGGCGCGGCGCCGTCGCCGATCGGTTCCTGACCTTCTGCGTTCTGCACAGCGCCTCCCCGGACGGCCGACCAGGCGCCGGAACGCAATCCGGCCCCTCGGCGACAGCCTCGCCGACCCCGCGTCGATTTTCATGGCGCGGCCGCGAATTGCCAAGGCCCCTTGCGTCCGGAGCGGCGAGAAAACGGCAGGCTGCCACGCCTGCCGCCGCTAGAAAGCCCGCGCCGGCAGCTTCGCTTTCTCCGATCGGCTCTATCGGCAGCGAAATCTTGTTGAACGGCTCTTCAACAGGATCAAATATTCCGGAGGCATTGCAACCCGCTACGACAAGCTGCCGGAAAACGACCTCGCCGCCCTCAAGCTCGTTGCGGCGCGGATATGGTGCCAGAACCTATGAGCCGACCGCCTGGCATCGGCCGCCGTCTTGGCCGCTGCCGCGCGGGCGCCCTCGCGGTGCGAGCGTGAGCCAAGGGCCGACGGTCACGGGCTTTTGGTATCCCGCCGCCGGATTTGGTCTTCGGACGCTGCCGAGCAGGCCGGCGCTGCTTCGCCGCGCGGGCGTAGGGGGTTTCCCGATCGGATAAGAAACGCTCTATAATCACAGTGTTAGGTCGTTGCGGTGTGTCCATGAAGCACTGAAACGATCCAGCCAATGGAGCATGATGCCGGATCGAGAGCCTGCGGTCGCCAGCCCTCGGCCTGGGTCCCGTATCACGCCCCGCACGGTGGGCCGGTACCCCGTGCGGGGTGAGCTGAAGGGCCCGGCGAGCCCCACCTATCGGCCGTGGCCTCAGGGCTTCACGGGCTGGCGGATCGGCCAGAAGGCCAGGGACAGGCTCGCGCTTTCGAGCGCCAGCCTGCCGCCCCGGGGCGTGCCCTCGACGAGATCGTCGAGACCGCCGGGCGCATCGCCGCGGGTGGCCTGGCCGCCGCGTTCGTTGAAGCCGGTCAGGGCGCAGAGCGCCGGCAGGTCGGTCTCGCCCTCGACGAAGGGCACGCCGGCCACGAACACCCCGTTGCTGGTGGTGGGCGCCCGCCCGGCGACGATGGCCCGCGGGTGATAGGGCACCTCGAAGACCAGCCGCCGCCCCGGCTCCAGCCGGTCCGACACGGAGAGACCGGCCGGGCAGGTGGGCCGGCGGGCGATCAGGTTCCAGGCGTCGTCGAGGAAGAAGATCGCCGCCAGGAAGGGCCGGGTGCTGCGGTTCTCGACCGTCACCGCCACCTTGTCGCACACCTCCACCGGCGCATCCGGATCGACCGCTGCGGCACTGCCCTTGAAGGCGCATTGCCCGCTCGCCGGATCGCGACCGAAGCGCCGGACTTCGATCGACACGTCGAGATCGCTCCCGGTGGTCGCCGCGGCGAGGGCCTTGAGCCGGGAGAGCTGTCGCGCCCGCATCACCGCGCGGGCGAGCTCCGCCGCGGCGCCTGTGGCGTCGGCATCGGGCGGGACGACGGCGGCGGGACCGGCTTCCACGGCGGTCGGATCGAGGCCGTCCGGCATGAAGCGGAAGCCGTCGGCGGTCATCCAGGCGACCAGAGCGGGGGCGGCGTCGTCGAGCGTGACGCGGTCCTTGAGCGGACCGGCGAGGGCGGCATCCAGCACGCCGCGCAGCCGCACTGCGCCGGCGGGATCCGGCCCCCCCGCGCCCGGCCAGGGACGGGGCTGGGAGATGGCATAGCCGGCGGGCGGCGCGGGGCGCACGAGACGCCCGTAGGCCGCCCGCTGCAGTGCCGGAGCGGCGACCAGCGTCGGGCAGCGCGCGGCGGTCGGCGCGCAGCCCGGCTTGAGCGCG
>CALMSN010000243.1 GCA_937872325.1 uncultured Xanthobacter sp.
GCGGGGGGGGAGGCGCCCGCGGGCGGGGGCCCCCGGGGGGGGGGCCGGGCCGCCCCCCCCCCCGCCACATCCGCCAGCACGCCGGCGACGATGCGGGCGGTCTCCGCCCACTCCGGCAAAGTACCCCCCGCGGCGAAGGCGCCGTCGGCGAGGCGGCGCCGCAGGGTGGGGTCGGTGATGATCTGCCGCAGGGCGGCAGCCAGCGCTTCGGGGTCGCCCGGTGGCACCTTCAGGCCGGCGGAATCGGGCACGGTCTCGCCCGCGGCGCCGCCGGTGGTGCAGACGATGGGCAGGCCGCGCCGCATCGCCTCCGCCAGAACCATGCCGTAGCCCTCGTAGAGGGCGGCATGCACCAGCACGTCGCTGGCGGCATAGACGGCGTCGAGGCCGGTCGCGTCGCGGGTGCCGGCGCGGCGGATGCGTCCGTCCGCCCGCGCGGCGATGCGCCGTTCCAGCATGGCGGCGGTCGCGGCATCGTCGGGCGCGCCGAGGATGGTGAGCGTCCAGGCGCAATCGCCGAGGCGATCGAGGGCGTCCAGCAGCACCGCGTGGCCCTTGCGCGGCGTCAGGCTGCCCACCGCCAGCAGGCGGGGCGGATCGCCGTCCGCCGCCGCGCGCGGAGCCGGCGCGGAGCCGGGCAAAGCGAGGGTGAGCGCGGCGGCCGGCACGCCATAGTCGGCCACCAGCACCCGGCGGGTTTCCGGGCTCACGGCGATCACCGCGACGCATTCAGCGAGGGCGACGCGCTCGCTGGCTTTGAGCCGGGCGGCCGCGTCGGCCGTCAGGCCGCTTTCCAGGGCGAGCGGGTGATGCACCAGCCCCACCAGCGGTCGGCCGAGGCGCCTGAGACCCTCCGCCGGCAGGGCGCCGAGGGCGAGGCCGTCCACCAGCAGCACGCTGCCGGGCGGGGTCGCGGCGAGCCGGGAGAGCGCGGCGTCCACCTGCGCCGCATCGGGGAAGGGAAAGCCCTCGCCCAGCGCCAGCGGCGTCGCTGCGACGCCCCACTCCGGCAGGCCGGCGATCAGCCGGCGATCGTAGCCGTAGCCGCCGGTGGGCGCCTGGAGATCGCCGGCATAGGCCAGCACGGCCGCGATCATGGCGCGTCCGGCGACGGATCGGCGAGCGGCAGGTGCATGATGGGCAGGTCCGCCTCATACCAGGCGCGGGCGACGTGGGATTCGTTCAGCGTCACCTTGAGGCGGGCCAGATTCGCCCCGCCCGGACCCAGCGCCCCGGTGGCGATGGCTGCCGCCATGGCATCGAAGATGTGCCGGCACAGCACCTCGGTGGTGGTGTTGCGGCCGGCGAAATCGGGCAGTTCGTCGAGGTTGCGGTAGGCGAGGGGGCCGAGGATGGCCTTGAGCGCATCATGGGCGCGGCCGATGTCCACCACCACGCCGTCTACGGTGAGCGACTCGGTGAAGAAGGCGACGTCCACCACGAAGGTCGCGCCGTGCAGCCGCTGCGCCGGGCCGAAAAGGTCGCCGCGGAAGCTGTGGGCGATCATGATGTGGTCGCGCACTTCCACCGCGTACATGAGCCGCTCCTCAGAATCGCCGCCGGCATGCGGCCGCGCCCCGAACTTGGCGTCTGCCCGCCCTCGGTGCAAGGCGCGTCATGCAGAGGCCCGCGCGGCGCTTGAGCGCCATCCAATCGTCACCGGTGGAAGACCGGGGCCGATGCTATCAATAGCGTACCACGGTGGCGATGCCCGGCGCGCCCGGGGCCAGAAGGCGCGGCAGCGCTTCCGGAAGGTCGTCGAAGGCCACCTCCGCGGTGATCAGCGCGTCGAGCCGCGGATCGTCCAGCAAAGCGAGGGCGGTGGCGAGCCGGCGCGCATGGTCCCAGCGCGGCCGCCGCTCCGGCGGCAGGGCGCCGACCTGGGAGGCCACCAGCTTCAGCCGGCGGGCATGGAACGCGCCGCCCAGATGCACGCTCACCGGCGCATCGCCGTACCAGCTCAGCTCCACGAGGCGGGCCTCGGTGCCGCAGCAGGCCAGCGCCGCGGCAAGGCCCGCGGCACCGGCGCTGGCATGGACCACCACGTCCGCCTCCAGCGCCGCCGGATCGGGCGCGGTGGTGAAGCGGGCGCCGAACGCTTCCGCCACCGTCCGGCGCGCCGGATCGGGATCGATGACGCTCACCGCGGCGCCGGGCAGGCGGGCGGCGGGGAAGGCCCACCAGCCCGGCGCCCACCACCGTGACTTTGTCGCCGGCCGAGGCGCCGCTGTCCCAGAGGGCGTTCAGCGCGGTCTCCATGTTGGCCGCCAGCACCGCGCGCCGGGCGGGAACCGCCGCCGGCACCGGGGTCACCCGCGCGGCCTCCACCACCAGCCGATCCTGGTGCGGGGCGAGGATGAAGACGGTGCGGCCGGCGAGCTCGGCCGGCCCCTGCTCGACCCGGCCGACGGCGCAATAGCCGTATTTCACCGGGAACGGGAAGTCGCCCTCCTGGAGCGGCGCCCGCATCCGCGCCTGATGGGTGCCGTCGCGCAGGCCGGCGAGGACGAGGCGCTCGGTGCCCCGGCTGAGGGCGCTGAACAGGGTGCGCACCTCGACCATGCCGGCGGCGGGGGCCGGCAGCGGGGCGGTGCGCAGGGCGGCGACGCCGGGCGCTTCGTACCACAAGGCGCGGGCCATGGCGGGGACAGCGGGGCTGGTCATGCTCTGGCCTTGGGCGTAGCCGAAATTGGGTGTAGCCGAAACGGAATGGCGGCCGCGGACGGCGCCGCGGCGTGGAGTGATGCATGTCCCGCAGGTTCGGTCCATCCCCTGAGGCCGTGGGGCCGCATCGTCCCGGCGCCGCCGGCGCGCCGGTTACCCTCGCCGATCGCCTCACCCCGGCAGGCCTTCAGGAGCTGGCAGTGCTGCACCGCCGGCGACTGGCGATGCTGGCCGCCAATGCCGTGCTGCTGATCCTCGTGGCCACCGCCGCGCTGGCGCTGGCGGCGGCGGCCGGCTTCGGCCCGGGGCACCTGGCGCTGGCGGCGTGCCTGGTGGCGCTGACCCCTTGGAACACGATCGGCTTCTGCAATGCGCTGGCGGGCTTCGTGCTGGCGCGCCGGCCGGGGGGAATCGCGCGCGCCGCGCCGTTTCTCGATCCGCCCCCCGCCGCGCCCGATCCCGCCTCCGGCCGGGTGGCGGTGGTGATGACCGTGCGCAACGAGGCCGCCGACCGGGCGGTGGCGCGCCTTGCCGCCATCAAGGCCGATCTCGACGCCACGCCCGAGGCCGGGCTCTACGATTTCCACCTGCTGAGCGACACCTCGGACGAGGCCATCGCCGCCGCCGAGGCTGAGGCCGTCGCCCGCTGGCGCGCCGTTTGCGGGGGGGCGCGCATCTTCTACCGCCGTCGCCCGGTGAATACCGGCTTCAAGGCCGGCAACATCCGTGACTTCTGCCGGGAGGCCGCGGCGAGCGAGGCCGGCTACACCTATTTCCTGCCGCTGGACGCCGACAGCCTGATGGGCGCCGCTACCATCGTCCGGATGCGGGCGATCCTGGAGGCCTATCCGCGCATCGGCATCCTGCAGAGCCTCGCCGTGGGGCTGCCGGCGCAGAGCGCGTTCACCCGCCTGTTCCAGTTCGGCATGCGCCACGGCATGCGCTGCTACACCCTGGGCGCGGCATGGTGGACCGGCGATTGCGGCCCGTTCTGGGGCCACAACGCCCTCATCCGCCTCGCCCCGTTCCACGATTATTGCGACCTGCCGGAGCTGCCGGGCCCGCCGCCGCTGGGCGGACCCATCCTCTCGCACGACCAGGTGGAGGCGGTGCTGATGCGGCGCGCCGGCTACGAGGTGCGGGTGCTGCCCGTGGAGGGCGAAAGCTATGAGGAGAACCCGCCGGCGGTGACCGACTTCATCGCCCGCGACCTGCGCTGGTGCCTCGGCAACATGCAGTATGTGAAGCTCCTCGGCCGGCCCGATATCCTGTCCGGCCTCCTGCCCATGAGCCGGTTCCAGCTAGCCTGGGCGGTGCTGATGTTCGCCGCCGTGCCGGCGCAGGTGATCGCCCTTGCCGTGCTGCCGCTGGCGGCGCTGGAGGCGCAGGCCGCGGCCGCCTATCCGGCGGGCCTCGCGATGGGGCTTTATGCCGGCGTGCTGCTGCTGCTGCTGGCCCCGAAGCTGGCCGGCATCGCCGACACCCTGCTCACGCCCGGCGGCGCTGCCGGCTATGGCGGGACGGCGCGCTTCCTGCTGTCGGCGGTGCTGGAGACGGCCTTCTCCTTCCTGCTCGGGGCCCTGACCGCGCTGGCGGTAAGCGGGCGACTGGCCCGCCTGGTGCTGGGCCGCGGCATCGGCGGGGTGTGGCAGGCGCAGGCGCGGGACGGGCACAGGGTGCCGGCGGCGGCGGCGCTGCGGGCCTTCGGCGGGGCGACGGCGTTCGGCGTCGCGGTGGCGGCGGCGCTCGCTTTCCTGGCGCCCGGCCTTCTGGGATGGGCGCTGCCGGCGCTGGCCGGATACCTGCTGGCGGTGCCGTTCGCGGTGCTGAGCGCCGATCCGCGCCTCGGCGCCTTCATGGCGCGCCATCGCCTGTGCGAGGTTCCCGAGACCCGCGATCCGCCGGCGGTCCTCAGGCGGGTGGCGGCCGGCCCCCGCGCGGCGCGGCCGGGGGAAACCTGAAACCGTTATATATGACGCGGCGGGCACGGGCACCCCATCGCCTTTTCAGTAACCCTGGCCTAAACTTGCAACCGCCGTACTCCGGTATCCGCATGGCGGGGGGATTCGGAGCGGATGGTCGTCCCGTCGCCCGGCAGGCATGCCGGATCCCGCCATTCAGGGCCGATCAGCAGGCACATCAAGGTCATTCTGGGGAGCAGACCTCATGAACAAGTATTTTGCTGAGTTCATCGGCACCGCCGTTCTGGTGCTGATGGGTTGCGGTTCTGCGGTTTTGACGGGCTACGGCAGCGCGCCCATCGGCATGCTGGCCATCGCCTTCGCGTTCGGCCTGGCGGTGGTGTCCATGGCCTACGGCATCGGCCATGTCTCCGGCTGCCACATCAACCCGGCGGTGACGATCGGCGTGTGGGCGGCGGGGCGCATTCCCGCCTCCGAAGTGCCGAAGTACTGGATCGCCCAGGTCCTCGGCGGCATCGCCGGCGCCGGCATCCTCTATGTGATCGCCTCCGGCAAGCTCGCCGGCTTCGATGTGAGCACGGCCGGGCTGGGACAGAACGGCTGGGGCGCGAACTATCTGGGCGGCTACGGGCTGGGGGCGGCCATCGTCGCCGAGCTGGTGGGCACCTTCATCTTCCTGGTGGTGATCCTCGGCTCGACCTCGAAGGCGGGCATCACCCAAGCGGCGGGCCTCGCCATCGGCCTCTCGCTGGTGATGATCCACATCGTCTTCATCCCGGTCACCGGCGTGTCGGTGAACCCGGCGCGGTCCATCGGCCCGGCGATCTTTGCCGGCGGCCAGGCCCTCGCCCAGCTCTGGCTGTTCATCGTGGTGCCGCTGGTCGGCGCGTTCGTGGCCGGCCTGCTGTTCAAGCTGAAGATTCTGGAGGACTGATCCAAAGGCCCGCGCGGCGCCGGTCGAAGACCGGGGCCGACGGCAGGATCCAGCCGCCATCCGGCGTGAATAAAGAAGGGGGACGGGCGCTGGCCCGTCCCCCTTTTTCTTTCCGCCCCTGCGGTTACTCCGCGGCGTTCAAGAGCGGCGCCGGCCGGGCCCAGCGCAGCACCGGGGTGCGGGCGGCGCGGGTTTCGTCGAGCCGCCGGCGCGGGGCGTAATAGGGCGCGCCGGTGAAGCGAGCGGTGTCGCCGGCCTTCGCCGCCATGGCGAGATCGCGCAGGGCGGCGATGAACAGATCGAGGCTCGCCTTCGATTCGCTCTCGGTGGGCTCGATCAGCATCGCCCCGTGCACCACCAGCGGGAAATACACCGTCATCGGGTGGAAGCCCTCGTCGATCAGCGCCTTCGCGACGTCCAGCGTGGAGATGCCGGTGTCGGCGAGCCATGCGTCGTCGAACAGCGCCTCGTGCATGGCCGGGCGCTCGGCGAAGGGCGCGCTCATCAGGTCCATCAGGCTGGCGCGGATATAGTTGGCGGCCAGGACCGCATCCTCCGAGGCCTGGCGCATGCCGTCGGCGCCGTGGGAGAGCATCCAGGCCAGCGCCCGGACGAACATGCCCATCTGGCCGTGGAAGGCGCTCATCCGGCCGAGCGCCTGCTCTGCGCCCGCGGCCCCGGCATCCTCCACCAGCACCAGGGCGCCGTCGCGCTTCACCAACGCCGGCACCGGGGCGAACGGCGCCAGCGCGGCCGAGAGCACCACCGGCCCCGCCCCCGGCCCGCCGCCGCCATGGGGGGTGGAGAAGGTCTTGTGCAGGTTGATGTGCATGGCATCGACGCCGAGATCGGCCACCCGCACCTTGCCGAGGATGGCGTTGAGGTTGGCGCCGTCGCAGTAGAAATAGGCTCCGGCCTCGTGCACCGCGGCGGCGATCTCCACCACGTCGCGCTCGAACAGGCCGCAGGTGTTGGGGTTGGTGAGCATCAGCGCCGCCACCTCCGGCCCCAGCGCCGCGCGCCCCGCCTCGGGCGCCACCGTGCCGTCCGGCCGGGCGGGGATGGCCCGCACCTCGTAGCCGATGAGGGCGGCGGTGGCCGGGTTGGTGCCGTGGGCGCTCTCCGGAACCAGCACCACGTGGCGGGTGCTGCCGGCGGCGTTGTGGGCCGCCTTGATGGCCATCATGCCGCACAATTCGCCGTGGGCGCCGGCCTTGGGCTGGAGCGCCACCCCGGCCATGCCGGTGAGCTCCAGCAGGACGTGGGACAGCTCCTCCATCAGCGCCAGCGCTCCCGGCACCGTGGAGACCGGCTGCAGCGGGTGGATGTCGGCGAAGCCGGGCAGCCGGGCCATCTTCTCGTTCAGCCGCGGATTGTGCTTCATGGTGCACGAGCCCAGCGGGAACAGGCCGGAATCGATGCCGTAATTCATCCGCGACAGCCGCACGTAATGGCGCACCGCCTCGGGCTCGCAGAGGCCGGGCAGGTCCACCGGCGCGGCGCGGCCGAGCCGGCCGAGGCGCGGCGCATGAGCCGGCGGCTCGGGCAGGTCGACGCCGGTCACCTCGGGCCGGCCGACCTCGAACAGCAGGCCCTCCTCCAGCGCGAGGGCGCGGTTGCCGGTGAAGGTCTCGCCGCCGGCGGCGACGACGGGCGTGGGCGCGGTGGCGCCGCGGCCTTCGCGGTTCATCGGGCGATCTCCTCTGCTATCTCGTAGAGACGCTCAAATCTACGCTCGCTTAGGTTGTCATTGCTAATGTTTCCGGCATGAATTATAGTTTCATCATCTAGTGAATCTGGAGGGTATGAGAAATATTCATCTGTATATTTTTCTATTAATTCGGGATAATTGAGCATTAATTCTCTAACAAAGCCATCATCAATTAGAACGTTAGATATGCCCTCCGCAACGCGGTCCTGGACGGATCGGGGGTCGGTGGCCATTCGCCGGGCAGCGGCATCAAGAGAGCCTTTAAAGCGAGTTGCCAGCGCTGGTTTGCTCATTCCGGCACGCTCCCGGTGACGACGGCCTTGAGCGCGGCGGCGAAGGCGGCGCGATCCTCAGTGGTGGTGGTCTCGGTGGCGGCGACCAGGATCAGGTCGTCGAGGCCGGCATCGGGGGCGAGGCGGGCATAGGGCACGCCGGCAAGGATTCCCTGCCGGGCCAGCGCCTCCACCACCGCGACCGCGCTGCCGGGCACGCGGATGGTGAATTCGTTGAAGAAAGTCTCGTTCAGTACGCTCACGCCGGGCACCGCGGCGAGCCGGTCGGCGAGGTCGCAGGCGGCGGCGTGGTTGAGCCTGGCCAGCCGCTCCAGCCCCGCCCCGCCCAGCAGCGACAGGTGGATGGAGAAGGCCAGCGCGCACAGCCCGGAATTGGTGCAGATGTTGGAGGTGGCCTTCTCCCGCCGGATGTGCTGCTCGCGGGTGGAGAGGGTGAGCACGAAGCCGCGCCGGCCCTCGGCATCCACGGTCTCGCCGGCGAGGCGGCCGGGCATCTGGCGGACGAACTTCATCCGGCTGGCGAACAGGCCCACGTAAGGCCCGCCGAAATTCAGCGCATTGCCGATGGACTGGCCCTCGCCGACCACGATATCGGCGCCCTGCGACCCGGGCGAGGCGAGGAGGCCGAAGGACACCGCCTCGGTCACCACCGCGATCAGCAGCGCGCCGGCCTTGTGGGCCGCCTCGGCGATGGGGGCGAGGTCCACCAGGTGGCCGAACACGTCCGGGGTCTGCACCACCACGCAGGAGACGTCCGGCCCCAGCGCGGCGGCGATGTCCGCGCCGCCCTCGGGCGCCGGGGCAAGGGCGGTGACCTCCTCGCCGCCATAGCGGGCCAGGGTCTCGATGGTGGCGCGGTAGTGGGGATGGAGGTTGCCGGCCAGCACCGCCCGGCGGCGCCGGGTGATGCGGTGGGCCATCAGCACCGCCTCGCCGGCGGCGGTGGAGCCGTCATACATGGAGGCGTTCGCCACCTCCATGCCGGTGAGCTCGGCCACCTGGGTCTGGAACTCGAACAGCACCTGCAGGGTGCCCTGGGCGATTTCCGGCTGGTAGGGGGTGTAGGCGGTGAGGAATTCCGAGCGCTGGATCAGGTGATCGACGCTCGCCGGCACATGGTGGCGATAGGCCCCGGCGCCGATGAAGAACGGCACCGATCCGGCCGGCACGTTGCGCCCCGCCAGCCGGGCGAGGTGCCGCTCCACCTCCAGCTCTCCCTTGGCGCGGTCGAGCTGCGGCAGCTCCGCGAGGCGGGTGGCGGCGGGGATGTCGGCGAACAGGTCGTCGACCGCCGGGATGCCGATGCGGGCGAGCATCTCGGCCCGGTCGGCCGGGGTGAGGGGGAGGTAGCGCATCGGCGGGCCTCAGAGGGTTGCGAGGAAGGCCTTGTAGGCGGCCTCGTCCATCAGGGCGTCGAGCTCGGCGAGGTCGGCGATCCTGAGCTTGACGAACCAGCCCTTGCCTTCCGCATCCTCGTTGACGAGGCCGGGGGCGGTCTCCAGCTCGCCGTTCACCTCCACCACCGCGCCGGAGAGGGGGGCGAAGACCTCGCTCGCCGCCTTCACGCTCTCCACCACCGCGGCCTCATTGCCCTGCGCGACTTCCTTGCCGATCTCCGGCAGCTCGACGAACACCACGTCGCCGAGCTTGCCCTGGGCGTAGTCGGAGATGCCCACAACGGCGATGTCGCCGTCGACGCGCACATATTCATGGTCCTTGGTGTAGCGGACGGTCATGCTTCAGGCCCCGGGTTTGCGCGCATAGCGCGTCGGCACGAAGGGAAGGGGGGTGACGGTGGCGGCCAGCGGCTTGCCCCGCACCATGATGTCGAGGGCGGTGCCCGGCGCGGCGAGGGCCGGCGGCACATAGCCCATGGCGATCGGTGCGCCGAGGGTGGGCGAGAAGCCGCCCGAGGTGACGATGCCCACCACCGCGCCGCCGGCGACGATCTCGGCGCCCTCGCGGGCGGGCGCGCGGCCAGCCAGCGCAAGGCCCACCCGCAGCCGGGACGGGCCCTCGGCCAGCTCGCGCTGGATCCGCGCCGCGCCGGGAAAACCGCCCTCAAGCCGCCGCCGCTTCTGGATCGACCAGACGAGGGCCGCCTCCACCGGCGAGGTGGTGGTGTCGATGTCGTGGCCGTAGAGGCACAGGCCCGCTTCCAGCCGCAGGCTGTCGCGGGCGCCGAGGCCGATGGGCTTCACCTCCGGCTCGGCGCTGAGCGTCGCCCAGACCGCAGGCGCGTCGGCGTTGTCGACGGCGATCTCGTAGCCGTCCTCGCCGGTATAGCCGGAACGGGAGAGGTGCACCGGCACCCCGCCGAAATCGCCGGGGCCGGCCTGCATGAAGCCGAGGGCCGGAGCCTGCGGGCAGTGGCGGGCCAGCACCGCTGCCGCTTCCGGCCCCTGCAAGGCGAGAAGGGCGCGACCGGGATGGGTGACGAGGCGCACGCCCGCCGGCAGGTTCGCTTCGAGATGGGCGAAGTCGCCGGCCTTGCAGGCGGCGTTGACCACCAGCAGCAGCCGGCCGTCCTGCGCCGGGTCGGCGGGGCGGGTGACCATGAGGTCGTCGATGATGCCGCCGTCGGCGGTGAGGAACTGGGAGTAGCGCTGCTGGCCGGGCTTCAGATTGAGGATGTCCGCCGGCAGCAGCGCCTCCAGCGCCCAGGCGACGGTCGCGTGGTCGGGGCCGTCGAGGTGCGCCTGGCCCATGTGGGAGACGTCGAACAGGCCGGCATGGCTGCGGGTCCAGGCATGCTCGGCGAGGATGCCCTCGGGGTACTGCACCGGCATCTCATAGCCGGCGAAGGGCACCAGGCGACCGCCGAGGGCGGCATGGGCCGCATGAAGCGGGGTCTTCAGCAGCACGGTATCGGCAGGGGAGGATGTGGCCACGCGCAGGTTTCCGGGCGAAAACGCCTGTCAGAGGACGCCAGAATGCCGGCCTTGCGACCGGCGCGGCGCCCCCTCTGTCTGGGAACCTGAGAGATTTCGCCATGCCTCGTGGAAGGGCGCGGCTTACTCCTTCGGTGAGCACCTGCGGGCCGGACGCAATGCGGGCCCGGGTGCTGCTTTCCAGAGCGTCGTCCCCCTGCGGCCCTTTTGCCTGAGCGGTTCCGGGGCGGTTGCGCCTTCGGCGCCGGCCCGATGTGCGAATGCCCGCACACGGCCGGTCTCTCCCGCAGGGATCATCCGAATGATCGATGCGCGCCCATGGCTGGGGCGCATCGACGCATTGCAGCATAAGGCAAAGCCCGGCCTCGTCAATGCGCCGGCCGCGCGGGTTCCGGGTCAGTTTGAGATGACTGCCGGCCAGACTCCCTCTCCCGCCTGCGGGGGGAGGGGGATGCCGGGGTCAGGAGGGGGCAAGGCCGCATCCTCTTCCAGCCTTCCGGCCCTGCGGAGAGGTTTTCCCTTCCTGCCTCCCCCGCAGGCGGGAGAGGGTTGCACCGTGCCTTCCGCCCAGAGCCGACCACGACCCCGGCCCGATGGCGGCGACGCTTCAGCCCGGCGGCGGGCCGAAGACGTCGGTGGGCTGCTGCTTGGCCGGGGCCGGGGAGAAGGTGTTGCTGGGCGGCGCCGCGCGGGCGGGGGCGCTGCTCGGCGGCGGGCCGAACACATCCGGCTCCTGGCCGCTCGACGAGGCCGGCTTGGCCGCGGCGGGCTTGGGGGTCGCCGGCTTGGCGGTGGCGCGGGGGCGATCGTCGTCCGCGGCCGGCTTCGGCCGGCTGGTGCGGGCCGGCGTGGCGCGCGCGCCCTGCTCGCCCCGCGGGTCGGAGCCGGCATTGATGGTGTAGCGCTCGATATCTTCCGGCTTGGTGAGCGGGAAGGCGATCTGGTCCTCCACCACGGTGAAGGCGGCCTGGGACTGGCCGGCCGGGATTTCCAGCGGGACCGCGAAATACTTGGTGGTGATGGGCTTCGGGTTCGGCCCTTCCTGGACCACGGCGATCCGCACCGGCACCTTGAGTTGTCCGGGGGCGCCCTTGTCGCCCATCAGCACTCGGCCCTCGATGCCGACCTTCACGGTCATGACGCCATTGACGATGGCGCATTCGCGGGCGAGATCTCCGATGGAGCCCTGGTACCTGAGGCCGCCGGCGCGGTCGGGGACCTGCCAGGTGGCGGCGCCGGTGCGCACGGTGACCCGCGGGCACTCGTACTCCACCGCGGTGGGCCCGGAGCCCACCACCAGGGAGCCGCTGGAGGCGCTGTGCACCCCGGCCGCGGAGCCGGTGGCCACGCCCACGTCCTGCGCCCCGAAGGCGCCGTCGAGATTTTCCCCGGCGCCGCATCCGGCGGTCATCGCGCCCACGGCGACGAGGGCGAGGACATTGCGGCGGAGAGCTACGCCCGGCGCCGCCGTCATACGGCGTCGCAGCGTGGCCATGGCCGGGCTCGGATGCGCAAAAGCCATCTCGCTCAGGTCCCCCTTCTGGCGGCGCAGCGCCGCAATGACAGCCGCCGCGATCCGGCCTGCGGCGCTGGAGCGCGCACCGACCAGCCCGCGAGGGAAGCTGCTCGGATCACGCGGTCTCTACCCATATCCCATGGCATCGGCCTCGACCGATGCCGGGCAGGTGGCGCGCGGGAGGAAAGCGATCCTTCGACCGATCTGATCGGATCGCGCTCCACCGCGCTTCAATACCCCACGAAAACGCTCGCGCGTTCCAAAACGTTGATTCCGGAGCGTTTTCGTGCCGATCGGATGGGCGGTCCCATCGCGATCCGCTCCAGATGATCCGCTCCGGCCACCCCCGCGAAGAGCGACGCAGGTGCGGGTCGGGGCCGGGCTCGTTCCGCCCGACTTGACCGGCGTCGCGGCGCCCGTCGATGCAGGCGCCACCCCGGTCGATGGCGGCGCGGCGGACCCATCCCGGCGTCCGGCTGCCCTTAAGCACCGCCAAGACCGGCCATTTTATGGCGTGACATCCCCGCCTAAAGACAAAGGCGGCGCCCCTGCGGCCGCCGCCTTCCTGCTTACAGCATGCGCCGGCTCAAGGTCGAGCGGCCGATTCGCGGAACCCGCCCGGTGCCGGGGTCCCGGTGCGATCGTGGTGAACGGGCGGTGAGCGCGGCGCTTCGCCGCGCATTCCGGCGTTCAGTTGGCCGAGGTCACGCCAGCCGGCTTGCCCACCACCACCACCAGCGCATCCTTGGCGCCGGCGAGGCGACCGGACACCCGCTTGAGGTCGTCGAGGCTCACCGCCTCCACCAAAGCGTTGCGGCGGTCGATATAGTCGCGGCCCAGCCGGTCGAGCTGGATCTGCAGGAGCTGGCCGGCCACCTTGGAGGAGGTGTCGAAGCGCAGGGCGTAGCTGCCGGTGAGGTACTTCTTCGCCTCGTCCAGCTCCTGGGCGGTGGGCCCCTCGGCGAGCATCTTGCGGAACTCGGACTGGATCAGCCCGATGGATTCCCCCGCCCGCTCGTTCTTGGTGGCGGTGCCGGCGAACCAGAGGCCGGTATGCTCCAGCGGCGCCTGGTAGGAATGCACCGAATAGGCGAGCCCGCGGGCCTCGCGCACTTCCTTGAACAGGCGCGAGGAGAAGGCGCTGCCGCCGAGGATGTGGTTCAGCACGAAGGCCGGGATGAAGTCCGGATCCTGGCGCTCGAAGCCCTCGGTGCCGATCACCACCACCGACTGCGAGACGTCGAGGGGCACCACGTCGAGGGTGCCGAGCTTCTGCGGCTTGACGTCCGCCACCGGCTTCAGCTGCGGCTCGGCCGGCAGGGCGCCGAACATCTCGTCGAGCCGGCGGCCGAGCCGCAGGTGCTGGTCGGTGTAGAGGTTGCCCTCGCCGTCCCCCGGCCGGCCGAGGTTGAAGCTGCGCTCGCCCGCCGGCACGCTGGTCGTGTTGTCGAACACCATCTCGACGTCGCTGATCACGCCATCGGTGCCGAAATGCTGGCCGTTGGCGAGACAGCCGGCACAGGTGATCTTGCCGCCGAACGAGAAGGAGTTGAGCCGTGCATTCACCGTATCCACATAGGGATTGGTGGC
>CALMSN010000244.1 GCA_937872325.1 uncultured Xanthobacter sp.
TGGGCGTGCCGCGCGACAACCATTGAGGCCGCATGAGCCAGGATCCATCGTCCCCGCCGCTGTCCGGCCCTCCCCTCGGCGCGCCGGTGGCCGGCGGCCCGGCCCTGCGGCCGGAGCGGGTGCGCCTCGAAGGCCGGCACGCGGCGGTGGTGCCGTTCGACGTGGAGCGGCATGCGGATGCGCTCTATGGCCTCTCCCATGGGCCGGAGCGGGAGGCGCAGTGGGCCTATTTGTCCGCCGGGCCGTTTCCGGACGCGGCGGCGTTCCGCGTCAGCTATGCCGAGCAGGCGGCGAAGGCCGATCCGCTGCTGTTCGCCATCGAGACCGAGGCCGGCCCGGCAGGCCATGCCACCTACATGCGCATCGAGCCCGCCCACCGGGTGGTGGAGGTGGGCAACATCCTCTTCACGCCCCGGCTCTCCGGCAGCATCGCGGGCACCGAGGCCATGTACCTCATGGCGCGGCACGCCTTCGAGGATCTGGGCTACCGCCGCTATGAATGGAAGTGCCATGCCCTCAACGCCCCATCGCGGCGGGCGGCGGAGCGGCTCGGCTTCAGCTTCGAGGGGATCTTCCGCCAGCACATGATCATCAAGGGCCGCAGCCGCGACACCGCCTGGTATGCGCTGGTGGATGCCGACTGGCCGCGAGCCCGGGCCGCCTTCGAGGCGTGGCTGGATCCCGCGAATTTCGATGCCGCCGGCCGCCAGCGCCGCCGGCTGGAGGATCTGCGCGCCGACGCGTAGAGGCCTTTCGGCGTCTCACGGACACGCCGAAAGGCTCCAGCCCCTTGCCGTGACGACGTTCCGGGCGCGGAGCCGGCGCGCTTTCGCTCCAATGGCTCCAGGCGCGGGTCAGGAGTTGCGGGCGATCCGCTCCGCCTCGATCTCGTCGCCGGCCGCGCCCACCACGCCGATGGGATCGGCGGCGAGGCCGAGGTCGGCCGCATCGGGCTCGGTCTGCGGCGCGGCCGCATGTCCCGGGCGCAGCAGCACGTAGGAGAGGGCCGCCGCCAGGGCCAGGGTCGGCATCAGGGTGGTCAGGGCGAAGAAGGGCGAGGGCAGCAGCGCGGCGATGACGGTGCCGAGGAAGCCGCCGCCGATCTGCAGGAAGCCGAGCAGCGCCGAGGCGGCCCCCGCGATATGGGGGAAGCCGGCGAGGGCGCCGGTGGTGCAGCCGGGCAGGAACAGCCCGATGCCGGCAGCCCAGAAGCCGACCCAGGTCATCACGGTGAGCGGCGTCACCGGCAGCAGCCTCAGGCCCACCGCAAGCCCCAGCGCCCCGGCCAGCATCATGGCGATGCCGATGGGCACGATCCGCTCGGCCCGCATCCGCTTCATGAGCAGGCCGGCGACGATGGAGCCGGTCATGAACGATCCGGTCTGCACCAGCATGGTGAGGCCGAAGGCCACCGGCGAGAGCTTCAGGTCGTCGATGAGGATGAAGGGCAGCAGCGCCGCCAGCGTATAGATGCCGCCGAGCCCGCCGCCCACCACCAAGGCCGGGCGCATGAAGGCGGCGCTGGCGAGCAGGGTGCCGTAGCTGCGGGCCATGGCGGCGGGGCGGGCGAGGCCCGGCTGCGGGGCGCGGTTGGTCTCCGGCACCACCAGCACCACCAGCGCCACCAGCACCAGGCCGTAGGCCGCCATGGCGACGAAGATGGCGTCGATGCCGGCGAGGCTGAACAGCACCCCGCCGAGGGTGGGCGACACCGCCGGCCCGATGGCCAGGATGGTGCCGATGAGGTTCATGATGGTCGCCGAGGCGTGCCCGGCATACTGGTCGCGGACGATGGCGCGGGACACCGCGATGCCGGCGGCGCAGCCGATGCCCTGGAGCGCCCGGGCCGCGATCAGCCAGGACACGGTGGGGGCGAGCATCGCGACCACGCTGCCGGCGAGGTAGATGCCGAAGAAGCCCAGCGCCACCGGCCGCCGGCCATAGGCATCCGACAGCGGGCCGCAGACCAGCTGCGAGAACGCAAAGCCGAGGAAGAACACCGTCACCGTCAGCTTGATGGTGACCATGGAGGTGTCGAACGCCGCCACCATCGCCGGCATGGCCGGGGTGTAGAGGGCAAGGCTGATCGGCCCCAGCATCACCATTAGCGCGCCGAACACCGCGGTCTGCCGCTGGGAGAGGAGCGGGACCGGATCCGGCAGGCCCGCATCGGGCTCTCGGCCGGGCGCGGGCTGGGAGGTGATGCCCATGCGGTCTTCCAGGCGGCTCATGACGTGCCCCCGCGCGCCATGGCCGGGGCGGCGTGGGTGGCCCGGCCGGCGTCGGCCTCGCGGGCGTCATCCCGGCAGCGGGCCTCGCGCGCCAGGTTTTCGCGGATGCGCACCAGCATGGTGGCCAGCGCCTCGCGCTCGGCATCGTCGAAGCCGGCCAGCGCCTCGCCGCGCACGAGCGCCGCGATCTCGCGGATCCGGGCCAGGAAGGGCGCCGCCGCCGCGGTCAGCTCGACGATCTTGGCCCGGCGATCGCGCGGGTCGGGCAGCCGCCGCAGCAGGCCGAGCGCCTCCAGCCGGTCGAGAAAGCCGACCAGCGTCATGGGCTCGACGTTCATCTTCTCGGCGAGGGCGGACTGCCGCAGGCCGGGATGCAGGTTGGCGTAGGTGAGGGTGCGGGCCTCGCCGGCGGTGAGGCCGCCGGTGGCGCCTTGAAGGGAGGCGCCGTCGCCGGCGACGCCCTGGCTGGCGACGCCGTCATAGGTCCTCTCGAAGCGCGCCCGGTAGAGCCGGGCCGCGTCCACCAGCAGGAAGCCGAGGGGTGCATGTTCCATTTGAAGGCGAGCTTAATATAAGTCTACCTTACTAACAAGGCGCCTTACGATACTTCGCCGGGTGCCGCTCGCCTCAGCCGGCGCCGATGAAGATGCCCGCCGCCAGCACCAGCGCGCCGCCCAGCACCACCTGCAGCACCGAGCGCCAGAAGGGCGTCTCCATGAACCGGTTCTGGATGAAGGCGATGGCCCACAGCTCCACGAACACGACGGAGATGGCGATCACCGTGGCGGTCCAGAAGTCCGGGATCAGGTAGGGCAGGGCGTGGCCGAGCCCGCCCAGCGCCGTCATGGTGCCGGAGGCGATGCCGCGCTTGATGGGCGAGCCGCGGCCGGAGATGACGCCGTCGTCGTGCACGGCCTCGGTGAAGCCCATGGAGATGCCGGCGCCCACCGCCGCGGCGAGGCCCACCAGCAGCGTGGTGTGGGAGCTCTGGGTGGCGAAGGCGGTGGCGAAGATCGGCGCCAGGGTCGAGACCGAGCCGTCCATCAGACCGGCAAGTCCCGGCTGCACCCAGGTGAGGATGAACTGGCGGCGCGCCTTGTTGTCCTCCACCGACTTCTTCTCGGAGGGCAGGAAGCGCTGGGCCAGCTCGCCGGCGATCTCCTCGTGCTGCAGCTCGTTGCCATAGAGGGTTTCCAGCAGCGCCCTGGTGCCGGGGTCGGTGGCCCTCTTGGCGGCCTGGAGGTAGAAATTGGCCGATTCGTCCTCCAGCAGGCCGATTTCCCTGCGGATGCGCTCGATGCCGAGGTTGCAGACGTACCAGACCGGCCGGCGGCGGTAGAAGCCGGCGATGTTCTCGCGCCGGATCAGCGGCACATGGGCGCCGAAGCGGCGTTGGAACTCGGCGGTCAGGTTGTCGCGGTGCTGCGCCTCCTGCTTCGACATGGCATCGAAGATCCGCGCGGTGTCCGGGAAGTCCTTGCGCAGGTGGTCGGCATAGTCGGCATAGATGCGCGAATCGTCGTCTTCCGACGAGATGGCCAGCGCCAGCACTTCCTTTTCCGAAAGCTCGCTGAAGCGGCGCCGGCCGGGCGAAGGCCAGAGGGAGATCATGGCAGGGCCCCTGAATTAGAATTAATCTAAAATAGGCGTGCCTCTCCTGCGTACAACCTTCTGCGGCAGCGGTGGGCGCATGGCTCACCCGCCGTCAGGGCAGGGCTCACACAATCCGGCCCGGGGCCGGCGGTCGCTCCCGGGCGGGGTGCCGCCCGGGGTTGGTTACAGGCCCATGAGCCGGGGCTCACGGGCCTGTGGCCTCACTCCGAGATCTTCCGCGCCCGGCTGCCGAGGGTGCGCAGCCGCAGGGCGTTGAGCTTGATGAAGCCGGCGGCGTCGCGATGGTCGTAGGCCACCGCGCCTTCCTCGAAGGTCACCAGCTCCTGGTTGTAGAGCGAATAGGGGCTGGAGCGGCCGATGACCGTGGCGTTGCCCTTGTAGAGCTTCACCTTCACCTCGCCGGTCACATAGGCCTGCGAGTGGTCGATGGCGGCCTGCAGCATCTCCCGCTCGGGCGAGAACCAGAAGCCGTTATAGATGAGCTCCGCATAGCGCGGCATCAGCTCGTCCTTGAGGTGGGCGGCGCCGCGGTCGAGGGTGATGCTCTCGATGCCGCGATGGGCGGCGAGCAGGATCGCCCCGCCCGGGGTCTCGTAGACGCCGCGGCTCTTCATGCCGACGAAGCGGTTCTCGACCAGGTCGAGCCGGCCGATGCCGTTGGCCTTGCCCAGCGCGTTGAGGCGGGTGAGCAGGCTGGCGGGGGAGAGCGCCTCGCCGTCGATGGCCACCGCGTCGCCCTTCTCGAAGGCGATGGTGATGAGGGTCGCCTCGTCCGGCGCCTCCTCGGGGGAGAGGGTGCGCTGGTAGACGTATTCCGGCGGATCCTCGGCCGGATCCTCCAGCACCTTGCCCTCGGAGGAGGAGTGCAGGAGGTTGGCATCCACCGAGAACGGGGCGTCGCCGCGCTTGTCCTTGGCGATCGGGATCTGGTGCTGCTCGGCGAACTCGATCAGCCGGGTGCGCGAGGTGAGGTCCCACTCGCGCCACGGGGCGATGACGGTGATGTCCGGCTCCAGCGCGTAGTAGGCGAGCTCGAAGCGGACCTGGTCGTTGCCCTTGCCGGTGGCGCCGTGGGAGACCGCGTCGGCGCCCATCTTGCGGGCGATCTCGATCTGCTTCTTGGCGATCAGCGGCCGGGCGATGGAGGTGCCGAGCAGGTACAGCCCCTCATAGACCGCGTTGGCGCGGAACATGGGGAAGACGTAGTCGGCGACGAATTCCTCGCGCAGGTCCTCGATGAAGATGTTCTCGTCCTTGATGCCGAGCAGCTGCGCCTTCTTGCGCGCGGGCTCCAGCTCCTCGCCCTGGCCGAGGTCGGCGGTGAAGGTGATCACCTCGCAATTGTAGGTGGCCTGCAGCCATTTCAGGATCACGGAGGTGTCGAGCCCGCCGGAATATGCGAGCACCACCTTCTTCACGTCGCGCGCCATCTTCGGTCCCGTTGCCTGATTGTGTAGGGGAAAGCGGCGCGGACTATAGGACGGCTTCGCCGCGAGGCAAGCGGGGTGCGCAAATCCGCGCGCAAGACAGCCCCGCTCATACTATCGGCCCCGGTCTTCGACCGGCGCCAATTGGGGTGCACCCAGGCGCCGCGCGGGCTTGGCCAAAGCTCCATGAGTCATCCTCATGGAGCTTCGGTATCAGCCCGGGGGCGGGACCGCAGGCCGGGCGCGCAGCCGCCGCCACAGGCTGGCGGCACCGGTCCGCAATGCCGTGCCGGCCCGGCCGATCGCCGCCTCGATGCCGGCGTCGTCGGGGGCGCGGGGACGGTCGAAGAGCAGCCAGCGCGTGGCGGCGATGAGCAAAATCACCAGCACCCCGGAGAACACCACGTCGGTGAAGAAATGGCCGCCGAAGGCGATGCGCAGCCCGCCGGCCAGGGCGCCGAAGCTCACGGCCGCGACCATGGCCACCGCCCCCGCTGGCCCCGGCACCAGGCTTGCCGGCGCCACCAGCCAGAAGCCGAGCGCGCCCTCGCCGGAGACGAAGGAGCAGTTGGTGGGGCAGGTGCCGTCGCTGCGATACCAGGGCTTGAAGACGTGGCTGCCGCCGAAGGTGTCCACATGGACCGGGCGCGGCCGGCCCCAATGCTCCTTCAGGATGCCGTTGACCATCAGCCCGGGTCCCAGCGCCATGGTGGCGGCCAGCAGCACCGCCGCCCGCGCCGGCATGAACATGCGCCCGGCCGGGAAGATCAGCTTGAGGATCACGGCGGCGAACGCCGGGCCGGCGAACAGCCAGGGGATCCAGTTGGCGGCGGTGCGCACATGCTTCGCCCAGCCCGCAGCGGCGATGGAGAAGCCGCGGCGCTCGCTGAAGAAATAGCCGGCGATGGTCATGTCCCAGTGCGAGAAGACGGTGAAGAGAATGGCAGTGGCGGCGCCGATCACCAGCGCGAAGAAGATGACCCACTTCACGGCGTCGCTCCCGGCATGCCCAAGTCGCTTCTCCTCGTCGCTCGCTCCGCCGGGCGAAGCCGCCCTTACGGCGGAGCCATGCGGTTTTGTCTCTTGCATCGGCCCGCGCGGCGGACGCACTCTTGCATCACGCGCGCGGTCTGCGGAGCGCTCCAGGCCCGGGCCGGACCCCGGCCGACGCCCCGCATGAGGATACGCCCCATAGGATACGCCGATGTCCAGCGCCACCCTCGACTTCTTCTACGACTTCGCCTCCACCTATTCCTACCTCGCCGCGATGCGCATCGGCCGGCTGGCCGAGGCGGCGGGCGTCCAGGTCAGGTGGAAGCCGTTCCTGCTCGGGCCCATCCTGAAGGCCCAGGGCTATGACACCTCGCCCTTCAACCGCTATCCGGAAAAGGGCGCCAACATGTGGCGCGACATGGATCGCCTCGCCGTGCGCCACGGGCTGCCGGCGGTGACGCGCCCCAAGGCCTTCCCGGCCAACGCCCTGCTGGGCGCGCGGGTGGCCACCGCGCTGAACGATGCCTGCCGGCCGTCCTTCACCCAGGCGCTGTTCCGGGCCGAGTTCGCCGAGGGCCGCGACATCGCACAGCGCGAGACCGTCCGCGAGGTGCTCGCGGGGCTCGGCCATTTCTGCGACACCGCGCTCACCGACGCCGAGGGGACCGCGGCCAAGGAGCGGCTGCGCGCGGTGACGCAAGAGGCGCAGGCCCTGGGCATCTTCGGCGCGCCGAGCTTCGTCACCGCCGACCGGGACATCTTCTGGGGCAATGACCGGCTGGAGATGGCGCTGGAGCATGCCGTGGCGCTGGCCGGCCGTCCCCGGGTGCGTCACGCCTGAAGGCGGGGCCTCGCCTCTTCTCCCGATCCGCCCGGATCGCCGCCCGACGGTTCGGGTCCGCCCTGGATTCGGCCCTTCGGCAAAGCGGGGCGGGCCCGGGACCTCTCCCTCCTCCTGGCCGAATGCGTGCCGCCCGGTGACGGCCAATTCCCGTTCGAGGCACCGTCTCCCATGCGGGGAGGGTGGCACCGCGGCACGGCTCTGCTATATGCCGCCCGCGACATCGAGAGGGCGAGGCCGGCCATGGCGAACGTGACTTCATTTGCGGACAAGGCGACCATCGCCCGGGAAACCACCCGCATGCTCATCGAGGTGGAGGCGGTGCGGTTCTCCTCCGGCGAGCCGTTCATCTTCACCTCCGGCTGGGCGAGCCCGGTCTATATCGACTGCCGGCGGCTGATTTCCTTCCCGCGGGTGCGCCAGACCCTGGTGGATTTCGCCGTCACCACCCTCTACCGCGAGGCGGGCTACGAGGCGTTCGACGCCGTGGCCGGCGGCGAGACGGCGGGCATCCCCTTCGCCGCCTGGGTCTCGGACCGGCTGATGCTGCCCATGCAGTACGTGCGCAAGAAGCCGAAGGGTTTTGGCCGCAACGCCCAGATCGAGGGCGAGATCCGCCCCGGCCAGCGCATCCTGCTGGTCGAGGACCTGACCACCGACGGCCGCAGCAAGGTGAACTTCGTCAACGCCCTGCGCACCGCCGGGGCGGAATGCGGCCACTGCTTCGTGTTCTTCTACTACGACATCTTCGCCGAGGCGGCGGGCATCCTGGGCGATGCCGGCCTCAAGCTGCATCGCCTCGCCACCTGGTGGGACGTGCTCGCCCAGGTGAAGGAGATGGGCACCTTCGCCCCGTCGCAGGTGAACGAGATCGAGTCCTTCCTCAACGATCCCCATGCCTGGTCGAAGGCGCACGGCGGCACCGGGTCCACCGGCGAGTGATGCCGGGCATGGACCTCTATCCCCTGCTGAAGCCGGCGCTCGGCCTCGTCACCCCGGAGAAGGCCCACCACCTCGCCATCCGGGCGCTGGCGGCGGGTGCCCGCTCCGGCCTGCTGAAGGCGCCGGAGGCGGACGATCCGGTGCTGGCGATGCGATTGTGGGGGCTCGATTTCCCCAATCCGGTGGGGCTCGCGGCCGGCTTCGACAAGGATTGCGAGGTGCCCGACGCGCTGCTGGCGCTCGGCTTCGGCTTCGTCGAGGCCGGCACGGTGACGCCGCGCCCGCAGCCGGGAAATCCGCGCCCGCGGCTGTTCCGGCTCGAGGCCGACCGGGCGGTGATCAACCGATTCGGCTTCAACAGCCAGGGACTGGAGCCGTTCGTCGCCCGCCTCGGCGCCCGCCGGGCGGCGGGGGCGGGCGGCATCGTCGGGGCCAATGTGGGGAAGAACAAGGAGAGCGCCGACGCGCTTTCCGACTATGCCCTCGGCGTCGCCGCCACCTGCCGGCTGGCGGATTATCTGGTCTGCAACATCTCCTCGCCCAACACGCCGGGCCTGCGCTCGCTGCAGGCGCGCTCGGAGATGGCGGCGCTCGTCGCCCATGCGCTGGTGGTGCGCAACGAATCCATCATCGATCCCGCCGGCCGCCCGCCGCTGCTGGTGAAGGTCGCTCCGGACCTCGACGATGCCGGCCTCGCCGACGTGGCCGCGGTGGCGCTGGAGACCGGGGTGGACGGCCTCATCATGGGCAACACCACCCTGTCGCGCCCCGATCACCTCAAGAGCGCGCAGCGCGGCGAGGCCGGCGGGCTCTCCGGCCGGCCGCTGATGGCGCTGTCCACCGCCCGGCTCGCCGCCCTGGCACGGCTGCTGGAGGGGCGGGTGCCCATCGTCGGGGTGGGCGGCATCGCCTCGGGCGCCGATGCCTATGCCAAGATCCGCGCCGGTGCGAGCCTGGTGCAGGTCTATTCGGCGCTGGTGTTCCACGGGCCGGGGCTGGTCCGCCGGATCAAGGCCGACCTCGCCGCCCGCCTCAAGGCGGACGGATTCGGCTCGGTGCGGGAGGCGGTGGGCGCGGACCTGTGATCCGGCGCTCGGTGAGGCCGCAGGGGGCCGACACAGGGGCGATGGCCAAAACCCCATGCCGCGCTGGCGCCCGCCCGGCGCTGGCCGCAGGCGCGGGCCGATGCCTTCAAGCCTGCTCTGCATTTGAACGTGCCCACTCCGGCCGGGGCTGATGGCCGAAACCCTGCGCGGCGCTTGAGCGTGCTGGCTCGGCGCTGACATCAGGCCTGGGCCGATGCCCTCAAGCCTGCTTGGCCTCTGAAAGTCCCCACTCCGGCTGGGGTTGATGGCCGAAACCCCGCGTGGCGCCGGGGCATGCCCGCTCGGCGCTGACCGTAGGCTTGGGCCGAAACCTCAAGCCTGCTCGGCCTCTGATCGTGCCTACTCCGGTCGGGGGCGATGGCAAAGAACCCGCGCGCCCCTGGGGGGCCGACTCTGCGTCAGTTGCAGGCGCGGGCCGATGGCCTCAGCCCGCTCTGCACCTGAGAATGCCCGCCGGGGCGGATGGCCAAAACCCCACGCCGCGCCGTCGAGCCCCCTCGGCGCCGGCCGGAGGCCGGGGCCGAGGGCAAGACCCGCAGGGGGCGTCAGGCCTTCGTGGTGCTGCCGGCGCGGTCCTCGGCGAGGAGGTCGCGGATCTCGGTCAGGAGCACCTCCTGCTTGGTGGGGGCGGTGGGCTTGGCCTCCTGCTTGCGGCGCAGGCCGTTGAGGGTGCGCACCACCAGGAACAGCACCGCCGCCACGATGATGAAGTTGATGGCGATGGTGATGAAGGCGCCATAGGCCAGCACCGCGCCCTGCTTCTTGGCGTCGGCGAGGTTCTCCGCGGTGACCGACTTGGCCAGCGGGACGAAGTAGTTGGAGAAGTCGAGGCCGCCGGTGACGGCGCCGATCACCGGCAGGAACACGTCGCCCACCAGCGAGGAGACGATGTTGCCGAAGGCGGCGCCGATGATCACGCCGACGGCGAGGTCGACCACGTTGCCGCGAACCGCGAACTCCTGGAATTCCTTCAGAATCGCCATGATGGGGGGCTCCTGTTGCATCCGGCCTGAGAGCCCGGGCGGGGGACGGGCGGCGCCGTCCGGCGGTGGCCCCGCGCGGGCATGGACCCCCCGGCCGGGATCGCCGTGCCGATCCTCGCGCGCGGCCCGGTGGGCGCCGGGGGTATCGACTTCCGTATCCGAGTTTTTCCCTCAGGGAAATCGCGTGTCGCCGTCTGGCGGCCGTGGGTGCGGCTTCCGCCCCGCCCTGATGCCGCCGGGCAACGGCGCGGCGGCCCGCCTTCCCTGGCGTTTAGGCAGGCTCCACCCCCGGCCGGCCGGGCGGACGGAGCCCCGGCCGCAGGGGCATGCGGCGGGGGGCAAGGCGGGGCCGCCGGCCGCCGATTGCCTCCGGCGTGACGCTTTCATGACTTTGAGCGCGCTGCGCCCTATGTTAGGGAGTGCCGCGTCCCCGGTCCCGGGGTCCCTTCGCGTCGGCCGTTTGGCGGCGCGAGGCCCTATGGCAAGACCCTGCACGGGCAGAATGGCGATACAGGTCAGAATGGCGGATCGGCAGAGCAGCTTCGGATATGAGGACCTTCTCGCGTGCGGGCGCGGCGAGTTGTTCGGGGCCGGTAACGCGCAATTGCCGCTCCCGCCCATGCTGATGTTCGATCGCATCACGGAGATTTCCGAGACCGGCGGCGCATTCGGCAAGGGCCTGGTGCGGGCCGAGCTCGACGTGAACCCGGACCTCTGGTTCTTCCCCTGCCACTTCCAGGGCGATCCGGTGATGCCGGGCTGCCTGGGGCTCGATGCCCTGTGGCAGATGGTGGGCTTCTTCCTCGGCTGGCTCGGCTCGTCCGGGCGCGGGCGGGCGCTCGGCCTCGGCGAGCTGAAGTTCTCCGGCCAGGTGCTGCCGGACATGAAGAAGGTGGTCTACGGCGTTGATTTCAAGCGCGTCATGCGCTCCAAGCTGGTGCTCGGCATCGCCGACGGCTGGCTCGAGGCGGACGGCACGGTGATCTATCGCGCCAAGGATCTCAAGGTCGGCCTGTTCCAGGCCGGCGCAGCGCCGGGGACCGCGGGCTGAGCCGGGCGGCGGCTGCGGCCGCCGGTTCCGGCATCGCGACCCGCGGGGTCTTGCGCTTTCCAATGGGGATATGACATGCGTCGCGTCGTCGTCACCGGGATGGGCATCGTCTCGTCCATCGGCAACTCCACCCAGGAGGTGCTGGCGAGCCTGCGCGAAGCCAAGAGCGGCATCTCGTTCGCGCAGGACTATGCCAAGCTCGGCTTCCGCTCGCAGGTGCACGGCGCCCCGACCCTGAACGCCGAAGACGTGGTGGACCGCCGCGCCATGCGCTTCCACGGCGGCGGCACCGCCTGGAATCACGTGGCCATGGAGCAGGCCATCCGCGATGCCGGCCTGGAGCCCGACGAGGTCTCCAACATCCGCACCGGCATCGTCATGGGCTCGGGCGGCTCCTCCACCAAGACCATCGTCGAGGCCGCCGACATCGCCCGCGACAAGGGCCCCAAGCGCGTCGGCCCGTTCGCGGTGCCCAAGGCCATGGCCTCCACCGCCTCGGCGACGCTCTCGACCTGGTTCAAGATCAAGGGCCTGAGCTATTCCATCTCGGCCGCCTGCGCGACCACCAACATCTGCATCGGCAACGCCTACGAGCTGATCCAGTACGGTAAGCAGGACATCATCTTCGCCGGCGGCTGCGAGGACCTGCACTGGACCCTCTCGGTGCTGTTCGACGGCATGGGCGCCATGTCCTCGGCCTATAACGACCGTCCCGCCGTGGCCTCGCGGGCCTATGACAAGAATCGCGACGGCTTCGTCATCTCCGGCGGCGCCGGGGTGCTGGTGCTGGAGGAGCTGGAGCACGCCAAGGCCCGCGGCGCCCGCATCTATGCCGAGATCTGCGGCTATGGCGCCACCTCCGACGGCGCCGACATGGTCGCCCCCTCGGGCGAGGGCGCGGTGCGCGCGATGCAGCTCGCCATGTCCACGGTGAAGGCGCCGATCGACTACATCAATCCGCACGCCACCTCGACCCCCATCGGCGACCTGAAGGAGATCGAGGCCATCCGCGCGGTGTTCGGCGACAAGTGCCCGCCCATCTCGGCCACCAAGTCGCTCACCGGCCACTCCCAGGGCGCCACCGGCGTGCACGAGGCGATCTACTCCATCCTGATGATGCAGAACGGCTTCATTTGCGAGAGCGCCAACATCGAGGAGATCGACCCGGCCTTCGCCGACATGCCGATCGTCCGCGAGCGGATCGACAATGTGACGCTCGGCCATGTGCTGTCCAACGGCTTCGGCTTCGGTGGCACGAATGCCACGCTGGCCTTCAAGCACGTGGACGCGTGAGCCCTCCGGCACGGCGTAATACGGCTGTCACGGAGTGTCATGAAGGGTGAGGATGGGCGCGATGGCGTTGCCGGCAAAGGTCTGGTATCGCCGCAAGGGCGCGACTGCGAGGGTGAGTGATGCAGGACCTGATGAAGGGCAAGCGCGGGCTGGTGATGGGGGTGGCCAACGACCACTCCATCGCATGGGGCATCGCCCGGGCATTGTCGGCGCAGGGGGCGGAACTCGCCTTCACCTATCAGGGCGAGGGCATGGCCAAGCGCGTGCGGCCCCTGGCGCAGAGCATCGGCTCCTCCATCCTGCTGCCCTGTGACGTGGAAGACCTCGCCAGCGTCGACGCGGTGTTCGAGCGTCTCAAGGACGCCTGGGGCGAGATCGACTTCCTGGTCCATGCGGTGGCCTTCTCCGACAAGTCGGAGCTGAAGGGCCGCTATGCCGACACCAGCCGGGAGAACTTCTCCCGCACCATGGTCATCTCCTGCTTCTCCTTCACCGAAGTGGCGAAGCGCGCCGCGGCGCTGATGGCCAAGGGCGGCTCCATGGTCACCCTCACCTATGGCGGCGCCACCCGGGTGATGCCCAACTACAACGTGATGGGCGTGGCCAAGGCGGCGCTGGAGGCCTCGGTGCGCTACCTCGCCGCCGATTACGGCCCGGCCGGGATCCGGGTCAACGCCATCTCCGCCGGCCCGGTGCGCACCCTCGCCGGGGCCGGCATCGCCGATGCCCGGCTGATGTTCAACTACCAGAAGCGCCACGCCCCGCTGCGCCGTACGGTGAGCATTGAGGAGGTGGGCGGCTCGGCCCTCTACCTCCTGTCCGATCTTTCGGGCGGCGTGACCGGCGAGATCCACTTCGTGGATTCCGGCTACAACATCATGTCCATGCCGCATCCGGACGTGCTCAAGGCGCAGGAGGATGCGGAGGCCAAGCTCGCCGGCGACGCCGCCAAGGCCGCCGAATAGTGGGCGTCCGGGACACCGGCCCCGCAATGAGGAACGCCGTGCCGGACGAGGTCCAGGCCGGCCGGCCCGCGCCCTTGGGGGCCATGCTTGCCCGCCGTTCCGTGCT
>CALMSN010000245.1 GCA_937872325.1 uncultured Xanthobacter sp.
GCCTCCGGCACCGCCGCCCAGCTCCGGCACGACCCGGCCGTGCGCGCCGCCTATCTCGGCGCGGCGCACTAGAGCCGCGGTCGGCGATCATCGCCGTCATGGCCGGCTTTGTGCGAGCATTCACGCCGAACCGCTTAGGAAGGCACGCGAAAACGGCTCAAGGCCGCGCCGCATGGAGAGCCAGGATGCGCCCGGCCCTGACGGTGGTAAAACGCGTGCTCAGCCGCAAGCCAAACATCCAGGTGGTTTTCCGAACGGGCTTTAGTTTCCGTCTGGAAATCGAACCGGCTTAGCCGCAATCACCGCCGTCAGGCTCGGCCTTGTGCGGGCATTCACGCCGAACCGCTTTGGGAGGGCGTGTGAGCGCTGCTCCCAGCCACGCCGCGGAGATGGCCGGGAAATGCCCGGCCATGACGTTGATAAAGAGGGCCGCGCCGGGAGCCATTCACCCGGGCCATTCCAACATACCCGCCGGTAGCGGCTGTGAGGCCTTTTGGCCGCCTGCGGCGCTGCCGGTCCGCACCCTGGCCTCCGGCATCGAAGCGGTCGGCCTATTCCAGGACACCCAAACGTCCGCACCCATCCTCAGCCCGGAGGGGGTGTCAGAGGCCCTAGGCCGATCCGCACCCTTCCCGGACTCCGGCCAAGGCTGCCTCTTTGCCATCCCGCAGCGCCAAGGCCATGGCCGCAGCGCCCGCTGTGAGGCACTGTGCCGAATCGGGGACGCAATTCGCTCCGGCACGCAGGCGCCCGCGGAGGGCCGATGACCACGGGTCTCAACCTTTTCCTCATCGCCGCCGGCGGCCTCGTGCTGGCGGTGGTGCTGCTCTTCGCGATCGAGATCCTCGCCGCCGGCGGCAAGATCGCGGGCCAGGGCGTGGAGCGTCGGGCGGGCGGACGCGGTGGTGCCGGAAGCGGTGGTGTCGAAGGAGGTCGTGGCGGAAGTCATGGCGGCGATCCATGGCAAAGGCCCGCCGGAGGACGGCGGGCCTGAACATTAGAGCGTTTTCGCGCGAAGGGGATGCCGGTTCGCGGGAAGAAAACGTGTGCAACAGGAATCCGCGGCGCTGGCCGCGCCAATGCGAGCCCGGATCGATCCGGATCGCGATCCGGGCCAATTCGATCCCGAGGCGTCAGCCAAGGCCCGCCGGCATACCGGGCGGGCGCGCTCTGGCCGGCGGACCATCCGCCCGCGAGAACGCCCTCGCCGCACTGGCAAGGGCGCGCCCCGGCTCAGACCGGGTCGAAATAGTGGATCTCGAACAGGATGCACCCCTTCTCCGACTTGAACGGGCCGTGAAACGCCCCGGGCGGACGCACCGCATAGGTGAAGGGGCCGAAGGCCTCGCCGCCCTCGCCTTGCTCGTCATTGCCCACGGTGAGGTCGCCGGTGACCAGGAACACCTCCTCCCAATAGGCATGGACGAAGGGCTTGGTGGTGTAGACGCCGGGATCGAACTTCAGCAGCCGGCTGCGCGAGCCGCGCTTGCCCTCCTCGTCCAGCGCGCCGGAGAGGATCTTCTGCTTGATCCCTTCCGGGTATCCGGGCGGAACCTCCCAGCCGGTGGCGAGGTCGAGGGCGTGGAACTCGTCGTGGATCTTGTTGATGGCCATGTCAGGTGCTCCGAAGGGGGCAGGTATTTTGCGCAGGTGTCTTGGATTGCGGGATCACTCGGCGGCGCGGGCGCGGGCGGGCACTTCGTCGTCGAGGCTGTAGCTCGCCAGCATGGCATCCAGCAGCGACCCCGCCGCCGCCCAGTCGTAGGTGCGGAAGGAGTGGCCCTTCACCACGAAGGACGCGCCGGCATAGAACATCTCGTACTGGGCATGGCGCGAGGCGAATTCCGAGCCCACCGCATCCCAGGCCAGCTTGTAGAACTTCACCTTCTCCTCGGCGCTGGCCGCCGGTGACTGCTGGGTCTTGCCGATGAGCCGGGCCAGCTCCGGGTCGGCGAAGTCCTGTACCGAGGAGGGCAGCATGATCATGCCGCCGCCGGCCAGCTCCCGCAGCGTCGTGATGATCTTGCCGTAGAGCTGCTGGGTGAGGGCCTGGGCGGCGTACAGGGTGTGCCGGTCGGGGATGAAATAGGGCCCGTACTGGAAGCCCTTGGCCTCCATTCCGGCGACCAGGCCGTCCACCATCGCCGCCTCGGCGGCAAGCTGGCCCAGGGTCTCGCGCACCTGCGGGAAGCCGGTGGTGCCGTTCACCTCGGCGATGCGGCGGGCGATGCCGAGCAGGAACTTCAGCTTCACCGCGAGCCGGATCTGCGCCTGGTAGTTCTGGTAGACGTGCGCCGGGGTGGCGTGGAACTGCTTGGCGGTCATGGCGATGTCGCCGGCCACGAAGATCCGGTCCCACGGCACCTTCACGTCGTCGAAATAGAGCACCGCGTCATTCTCGTCGAAGCGGCTCGACAGCGGGTTGTCGAACACCGAGGGCGAGGCCGCCTCGTACGACTTGCGCGACAGGATCTTGAGCCCCTTGGCATTCATCGGGATGGCGAAGGAGAGGGCATAGGCCTCGTCGCCCGCCTGCAGCGGCTGGATGCAGGTGACGAACACCTCGTTGGCCATGATGCCGCCGGTGGCCAGCATCTTGGCCCCGCGCACGGCGATGCCTTCCGCATCCTGGTCCACCATGCCGGCGGAGAGGAACGGATCGGCCTGCCCGGCCGCGCTCTTCGAGCGATCAGCCTGCGGGTTAATGATGACGTAGGTGAGGTAGAGGTCGTTGTCGCGGGCGTAGCGGTAGTAGTCGGCAAGCGCCGCGGCCCGGGCGGGATCGAACGCCTGGAACTGGTCGAGGCCCATATACATGCCCGAGATGCAGGAGGCGACATGGTCCGGCGCCCGGCCGAGGAACCCGGCATGCAGGCCGGTCCAGGCCTCGAGCCCGGCGCGGCGGCGCTTCAGCTCCTCATAGCTGCGCGGCAGCTCCCAGATCCGGTTGGCCCGGGTTCCGGTGTCGGTCTCGAAGGTCATCAGGTCGCGGTTTTCGGGCGCGCTCTGGAAATCGAACATCCGCGCCACCGAGGCCACCGCGCCCCTGTAGGCGGGGTGGGTGGTGGCGTCGGCCACGCGGCCGCCGTCCAGGAAGATGTCGCGGCCGTCCTTCAGGCTCGCGGTGTGCTCGGCTCCGGTCTTGATCATGGCAAGGGTCCTTCTGGAAGGGCACCGTCTTGGCGCGGCGCGATGGGAGTCAGGCGAGGCCGTGGTAGCGGCCGCCGAAGAACAAAAGCGGCCGGCCGCCGCCGGAGGCGGTGAAGCGCAGGACGCGGGCGATGAAGACCTCGTGGTCGCCGCCCTCGTGGCGGGCGAAGGGAGCGCATTCGAACTGCGCCAGGGCGCCGGCGATGAGCGGGGCGCCGTGAAGGCCGGGGACATGGGTGACATCGTGCCACTTGTCCTCGCCGGCCCGGGCGAAGCGATCCGACAGGGCCTGCTGGTCGACGCCCAGGATGTTGACCGCGAAGCCCCTCGCCGCCCGCAGCGCCGGCAGCGAATGGGCCCTTTTGTCCACCGAGAACAGCACCAGCGGCGGATCGAGCGACACCGCGTTGAAGGAGCTCATGGTCATGCCCACCGCGCCGGTCCCCGCCGCCGCGGTGACGATCACCACCCCGGTGGCGAACTGGCCGAGGGCGTTGCGCAGGACCCGCGGATCGACCGCGTCCGTCACCGCGGCATCGGTATCAGGGTCGTTCATGACCAGCCTCTTCGCACTGACTTAATAGCTTTGTAACAAAGCTAATATCATAAATTGATGGACGTCAAGGCCGGCTTTTCATTATTGAGGAAACAAGAGCCTCCAATGCGACCTCCGGGCGGAGCCGAGCCCGCGAGGGGTGTTGGCGGGTCCAAGCCCGATGGCCGCAGGAGAAGGCGATGCCGCCGCGTCCCGCCAGACCGACCGACACCACCGCCCCGCGGCCCCCGCGCCGCGCCGCCAAGGCCGGCCGCAGCGCCGCCGGCGATGCTCTGCCCGACGGGGCGCCGCCCCCCCTCGCCGATGCACTGAAGAGGAGGCTCCCCTTGACCGCAAGCCGCACCGCGCT
>CALMSN010000246.1 GCA_937872325.1 uncultured Xanthobacter sp.
CCGCCGCCTCGGCCTGCGCCGGGTCGGTGAAGAAGCGGACATGGGCCGGCTTCGGCCGGCGTGCCGGACACGAGGGGCGGCAATAGATGCCGGTGGTGGTCACGGCGAAGACGAAGTGCCCGTCGGCCGCCCGGTCGCGCGCGGCGATGGCGCGGCGCAGCTCGGTCTCGTCCATCGCGGCCTGCTGCTGCGACGCGACGGGGGCGGGGGGGAAATGGAGTTCGGCCATGAGGTCCGGGCCTTCCTTGAACGGTGGCCCAGAGTAGCGGATCGCGCCGGGGCGCGATCCGCGTTTCTTGCGGTCAAACCTTAATGTCGTCCCACAGCCTTATACCGTCGGCCCCGGTCTTCGACCGGTGACGCGCCGGCTGAACCATAGGCCCATGAGTCGAGCTCACGGGCCTTTGGCCTCACAGCCGCTCGACGACCATGGCGATGCCCTGACCGCCGCCGATGCACATGGTGATGAGGCCGTAGCGGCCGCCCGAGCGCTTCAGCTCGTAGATCAGCTTGGTGGCGAGGATCGCCCCGGTGGCACCCACCGGGTGGCCGAGGGCGATGGCGCCGCCATTGGGGTTGAGCTTGGCCGGATCGAAGCCGAGCGACTTCGCCACGGCGCAGGCCTGGGCGGCGAAGGCCTCGTTGGATTCGATCACGTCGATATCGGAGAGCTGGAGGCCGGCCTTGGCGAGGGCGGCCTTCACCGCCGGCACCGGGCCCATGCCCATCTCGGACGGGTCGACGCCGGCGAGGGCGTAGGAGACCATCCGCGCCACCGGCTTCAGGCCGCGCTTCTTCACCGCATCGCCGGAGGCCAGCACCACCGCGGCGGCGCCGTCATTGATGCCCGAGGCGTTGCCGGCGGTTACCGAGCCGTCCTTCTTGAACACGGCCTTCAGCTTGGTCATGTCGCCCGGGACCACGTCCTTGCGGACGTGCTCGTCGGTGTCGAACACCACCGGGCCCTTGCGCGAGGGGATCTCGATCGGGGCGATCTCGTCCTTGAAGATGCCTTCCGCGATGGCGCGGCCGGCGCGGCGGTGGCTCTCCACGGCAGCGGCGTCCTGCTCGTCGCGGGTCACCTGGTAGCGCGCGGCGACGTTCTCGGCGGTGACGCCCATGTGGCCGTGGCCGAACGGATCGGTGAGCACGCCCACCATCATGTCGACGGCGCCGGCCGGACCCATGCGCTGGCCCCAGCGGATGGCGGGCATCAGGTAGCCGCCGCGGCTCATGCTCTCGGTGCCGCCGGCGAGGGCCAGGTCGGCATCGCCGAGCAGGATCGACTGGCTGGCGTTGACGATGGCCTGCAGGCCCGAGCCGCACAGCCGGTTGACGGTGAGGGCGTTGGAGCCCTGCGGCAGCCCGGCCTCGATGGCGACGACGCGCGAGACGTACATGTCGCGGGCTTCGGTGTGGATGACGTTGCCGATCACGGCCAGCTCGACGTCGGCCGCATCGACCCCGGCGCGGGCGATCGCGGCCTTGGCCGCATGGGCGCCCAGCGCCGTCGGCGCCACGTCCTTCAGGGCGCCGCCGAAATCACCGATGGCGGTACGGGCGGCGGAGAGGAAAAAGACCTCACTCTGGCTCATGCTATTCACTCCCTGAGGAAACTCGACGGTTCCAGGCCGCCGGCTTAAACGCCGGGTCGGTTCATGTTGCCGGCGCGAGGGCCGGTATGGGGTGGGCGTGCCGCCGGCACAAGCCCTCGATCGCCGCGGCGACGGTTTCGGCAGGATATTGCCTGAGCAGCGCGAAGGGACCAGCCCTGAATTTCAGCGCCAGCACGGCACCCTGGTCCACCGCGGCGGGATCGGCCACCTTTTCGGCGGCTGCCTCCAGCGCGGGAATGACGAGGGCGCCGAGAAGACGCCGCTCCACCGCATCGAGGTCGGCGCCGGGGACGCTGGCCTCCAGCGGCCAGTCGGCCCCGCTCTCCCCCTGGGCGAGGAGGGTGCGGCTCGGCGCGTAGAACGGGCCGAGGCCGGCGAGGTTGGCCATGGCGTTGGCCGACACCGCCGGGCGGATGAGGTTCATCACCGTGAACGGGCCGGCGGCGGCGCCGAGGCGCTCGCGGGCGACGAGGTCCACGTCGGCGGGGCCGGCGATGCCGTCCTCGATGATCCGCGTCGCCTCGTTGTAATAGGGGCAGAAGAAGCGGTTGATGGCGAAGCCCGGCCGGTCGCGGCAGGGCAGCGGGGTGCGGTTGGTCTCGGCGAGGAACGCCATGGCCCGGGCGATGGCCGCATCGCCCGTGGTCTCGGCGCGCACCACCTCCACCAGCGGCGAGACCTCCGCCGGGCTGAAATAGTGCAGCCCGAGGATGCGGTCGCCGAATGGCAGGCCGGTGCCGAGATCGGCGATGCGCAGGGCGCTGGTATTGGAGGCCAGCACCGTGTCCGGGCCGAGATGCGGCGCCAAAGCGGTGAAGAGCTCCCGCTTCACCGCGAGATCCTCGAACACCGCCTCGACGACGAGGTCGGCCGTTCCGGCTTCGGCGAGGGAGCCGGCCACGATCCGGGCCAGCGCGGCCTCGGCGGCGGCGGCCTCCATGCGGCCGTTCTTCACCCAGCGGCCGTAGACGCCGGCGGCCCGCGCCTTCAGCGCATCGACGCCCTCGGGGCGGGCGTCGTAGACGGTGACGGTGAGGCCGTGGCGGGCGGCATCGAGGGCGATGCCCCCGCCCATCAGGCCGGCACCGAGAACGGCAAGGCGCGTAGTCATGCTGAGACCCTCTCCTGCCGTTCAGATATAGGTTGCAGCGCGCGCTGCAAAGGCCTCGGAGAGGCGTCCCGTTGCGGCAGCATCGTCGGAGGCGGCGTTGCCGGCCGCGGCTCGGGCGGCGATGCCCTCGAAGATCACCGCCCAGCGGAACAGGGCGAAGGCCATGTGGAACGGCGTGAGCCCCTGGCCGTGGCGGGCCTGCGCGGCATAGGCGGCCTCGAAGGCGGGAAGGCTCGGGATGCCGAGGGCGTCGAGATCGAGCCCCTCGATGCCGCCATATTCCGCCGGCTTCGACACCCAGGCCATGGCGACGTGGGCGAGATCGGCGAGCGGATGGCCGAGGGTGGACAACTCCCAGTCCAGCACCGCCACCACCTCCGGCCGGGCGGGGTGGAACATCAGATTGCCGATCCGGAAATCGCCATGGACGACGGACGTGGTGTCGTCGGCCGGGACATGCTGCGGCAGCCACTGGACGAGGCGCTCGATATTGGCGTCCTCGCGGGTCCGCGACAGCGCCCACTGGCGCGACCAGCGGGCGATCTGGCGGCCGAAATAATTGCCCGGCTTGCCGTAGTCGCCGAGGCCGATGGCGGCGAAGTCGGCATTGTGCAGGGCGGCGAGGGCCTGCGCCATGGAGGCGTACATGGCGGCGCGCTCCGCCGGCGGCACCCCGGGCAGGGTGCAGTCGTGGAACACCCGCCCCTCCACCTTGTCCATCACGTAGAACGGGGTGCCGATGACCGCGCGGTCGTCGCAGAAGAGGAGGGCGGGAGGCACCGGCACGCCGGTTCCGGCCAGCGCCCGGATGACCCGGTATTCGCGGTCCACCGCATGGGCCGAGGGCAGGAGCTCGCCGGGCGGCTGCTTGCGCAGCACCAGCGACCGGCCCGGATAGGTGACGAAGAAGGTGGGGTTGGACTGGCCGCCGGAGATCTGCTGCAGCAGCGGGGTGCCGTCGAGCCCGTCGACGGCACGCTTCAGGTGGGCATCGAGGGCGCCGACGTCGAAGCCCGGGGCGGCGACGCCGCCGCTCATGCCGCCCCTCCCGTCGCGTCGCCCTTGGCGTCGCCCGCCGCCACCGGCCAGCGCCAGAAGGCGGGGCCTTCCTTGTCGAGGAAGCGGTTCAGCACCATCTCGTGCACCTCGTCGGCGCCGTCCACCAAGCGAGCCTGCCGGGCGTAGCGATAGATCCACTCCAGCACGGTATCCTTCGAATAGCCACGGGCGCCGTTGATCTGGATGGCGGTGTCGGCGGCCCGGTGCAGGGTGTTGGCGGCCTGGACCTTGGCCATCGACACCTCCTTGCGGGCGAGGCCGCCGCGGTCGAGCTCGAACGCCGCCTTCATCACCAGCAGCCGGCCGACCTCGATGTCCATGGCGATGCGGCCGAGCATGAGCTGCACGCTCTCGCGGTCGGCGAGGCGGACGCCGAAGCCGTGGCGCACCTCGGCATAGGCGCGGGCGATCTCGACGCAGCGGATGGCGAGGCCGAGCCAGCGCATGCAATGGGTGAGGCGGGCCGGGCCGAGGCGCACCTGGGTCACCTTCAGGCCCTTGCCCTCGCCCATCAGCACGTCCTGCGGCGGGATGGTCAGGCCGTCGAACTCCAGCTCGCAATGCCCGCCATGCTCCTCCGGCCCCATGATCGCGATCCGCCGGACGATCCGCCAGCCCGGCGCGTCCTTGTGGAACAGGAAGGCGGTGAGGCCGGTGCGCGGATCGTCCGAGGTGCGGGCGATGAGGGTGAAGTGCGCCGCCTCCTCGGCCCCGGTGATGAACCACTTGCGGCCGTAGATCTTGTACGAGCCATCCGGCTGCTTCTCGGCGCGGGTCAGCATCATGGAGGGGTCGGAGCCGCCGCCGGGATGGGGCTCGGTCATGGCGAAGGCGGAGCGCACCGCGCCCTGCTGGATGGGGACGAGCCAGCGGGCCTTCTGGTCCTGCGTGCCCACCGCCTCCAGCATCATCATGTTGCCGTCGTCGGGGGCGGCTGAGTTGAACACCACCGGGCCGAAGATGGAGCGGTTCATCTCGCCGTAGCACACCGCCATGCCCATGCGGCCGACGCCCAGCCCGCCATTCTCGGGCTTGAGCTGCAGGCACCACAGGCCGGCGGCGCGGGCCTTGGCGCGCAATTCGGCGAGCAGGTCGGCGCGGATGTTCTCGTGGGCGTCGTAGGCGGCGGGATCGCTCTCGTGGGGCAAGATCTCGCGGGCGACGAAATCGGCGATGCGGGCGCGCAGCGCCTCCAGTTCGGGCGAAATGGTGAAATCCATCGGCTGATCCTCCGGCCTGGGGTGTATGCGGCCGGCGTCCGATGCTGAAGCGCGATCCGATCGTTGGACCGCCCTCAGTGATGGAGAACGCCGGATCCGGCCAGCTTGCGGTGCGAGCTGGCCAGCGCGTGCTCCAGCCGGAGTGCCGGGCCTGCGCCTCGCCTCCATGATCCCCGCCGTCCTCCTGCCAGCCGCAACCGGGCGGGCGCGATGAAGATGGCGATCATTTTTAAAAGCGAGCGCTCGTTCAATATTTTCCCAGCCCTCCGCGCGCAAGGGAAATCTGCGCGTCCGCGGGCCGGACCGCGCGCAATTTCCCAGGCGCCGGATCGCCCGGGGGGCAGATCCCAACGAGGTGCAGACCCGCCCCGGATGCATGGCTCACGGGATGCAGCGCCGTCCGGCCGGGGCGCGAATGCCGCTGCGCGCCATCGTTGCCCCCGGGATCCTGCGGGCCGGCGCCGCCGCCCTCCGGTTTCCGGTTCGCCGATGGTGCGCCGCGGAAGGGGCGGGTGGGGCGGAACGCGCTCTGGACGTGGGCGGCAAAAGGGATAAGTTCTCGCCCCGCTCACCCGCCCCCGCCGGGGCCAGGGGACGCGCCGTCTCGCCTTGCGGAAGGTCTTCCACCGCGGCGGCCGGCCGCGTCTCGTCATCGCTGAAGGACGCCGAGATCGTGCTCGAGACCCTGACCCAATCCCCGCAGCTGTCGCTGGCCAAGGACAAGATCCGGGTGCTGCTCCTCGAGGGCGTCAACGAGACCGGCGTCCAGCTCATGCAGGATGCCGGCTACACCAACGTGACCCGGCTCACCAAGGCGCTCGACGGCGCGGCCCTCAAGGAGGCCATCAAGGGGGTGCACATCCTGGGCATCCGCTCGCGCACCCACATCACCGCCGAGGTGCTGGAAGCGGCGGACCGGCTGATGGCGGTGGGCTGCTTCAGCGTCGGCACCAACCAGGTGGATATCGACGCCTGCCGCAGCCACGGCATCCCGGTGTTCAACGCGCCCTTCTCCAACACCCGCTCGGTGGCCGAGCTGGTGATCGGCGAGATCGTGATGCTGCTGCGCCGGATCCCGGATCGCTCGCACGCGGCCCATGAGGGCAAGTGGGACAAGTCGGCCACCGACAGCCACGAGGTGCGCGGCAAGACCCTGGGCATCGTCGGCTACGGCAATATCGGCACCCAGCTTTCGATCCTGGCCGAGGCCATGGGCATGCGGGTGATCTTCTACGATCTGGTGGACAAGCTGCGCCACGGCAACAGCGAGCCGAAGGCGAACCTCGCCGACCTGCTGGCCCAGAGCGACGTGGTCACCCTGCACGTTCCCGAGACGGCGGCCACCCAGGGCATGATCGGCCGCGCCGAGATCGCGGCCATGAAGCCCGGCTCCTACCTCATCAACAACAGCCGCGGGAAGGTGGTGGACCTGGAAGCGCTGGCCGACGCCCTCAAGGCCGGCAAGCTGCGCGGCGCCGCCATCGACGTGTTCCCGGTGGAGCCCGGCTCCAACGTGGAGCGCTTCACCTCGCCGCTGCAGGGGCTCGGCAACGTGATCCTGTCGCCGCATGTGGGCGGCTCCACCGAGGAGGCGCAGGAGCGCATCGGATCCGAGGTGGCGCGCAAGCTGGTGGACTATTCCGACACCGGATCCACCGTGGGGGCGGTCAACTTCCCGCAGGTCCAGCTTCCCGCCCGCCCCATGGGGACGCGCTTCATCCAGGTCCACCGCAACCTCGCCGGCATGCTGGGGCGGCTCAACGAGGTGCTGGCGCGGCACAAGGTCAACATCGCCGCCCAGTATCTGGAGACCTATGTCGACATCGGCTACGTGGTGCTCGACGCCGACACCTCGGCCGCCGACAGCCAGAAGGTGCTGGCCGAGATCCGGGCCCTGGAAGGCACCATCCGCGCCCGTCTGCTCTACGAATACCGCACCTGAGGGGGCGGCGAGGCATCTCCTCGCCGGCCAGTCGCCGGCGCCGCGGCAAAGTGGTGTCCCGGAAGGGATTCGAACCCCTGACCTGCGGTTTAGGAAACCGCTGCTCTATCCTGCTGAGCTACCGGGACGCGCCTTGGCGTGATCTTGCCCATATAGCGGAGGCCGGCCCGGGCGCGCCAGCGCAAACTGGGCGGTCCGCGCGGCCGGAACTTTGTGCCGGGCCGAGGGTTCACCTAGGCCGCCACGGTTGCGCGCTTCGGGCCCAGGCTTGACACGGATCGTGGCGGAGGGCTCCATCGCATGGCAGCGCTTAAGGTTGGGTCCGGCGCCACGCTTAGAGCGTTCCCGCGGTCGGGCGGCATGTCCGGTCGCGGAGAATACGCTTTATGACCAACGTCTTGGGGTGTTTCGATGTTTCCAGGAGACATCGAGGCGCTGAAGGCCCGGCGCCGCTGCCGCGCGCAGGAGCGATGATTCTGTCGCACCGGAGGATGTCTTGAGCAGCACGCACCCCATTTCCGCGCGGATCGCCGCCCTGAAGGCCGAGCTCGACCGCCTGACCGACGGATCAGGCCGGGGGCACGCCTCGCCCGAGCAGGAGCTGCGCCGGCTGGTGGATTCCCTCTCGGCCGATGTGTCGTCCTATCTGGGCACCACCCAGGAGAAGGTCTCGGCCTATGTGGGCCAGACCCAGGAACAGGCCGAGCGGTCCATAAGGGCGCAGCCGCTGGCGGCGGTCGCCGCCTGCTTCCTCGCCGGCGTGCTGGTCGGCCGCCTGTGGGGCCACCGATGAGCCAGATCGATGGGATCGTCCGCAACCTGCGGGTGATGCTGCGCGCCGACATGATCATGGCGGAGCTCACGCTCCGTCAGATCGCGGTGAAGGGCGGTCTGTTCGCGCTGGCCGGCCTCGTGGCCGGGTTTGGCGCGATCATGCTTGGCATTGCCGGATTCATCGCCCTCGAGGAGGTCTATGGGCCGGTCTGCGCCGCGCTGATCACCGGCGGCGCGGCGGTGGGGCTGGCGCTGCTGCTGGTGGTGATCGCCCTGTGCATCCGCCCCGGCATCGAGATGCAGGCCGCCGCCGCCGTCCATAACCAGGCGCTCGCTGCCGTCAGCCAGGAACTCGACGCGACCGCTGCGAGCGCGCAGCGCTTTGCCAATCTGGTGGGCAATCCGCTGGGCGGGCTGACCGGACTGCTGGTGCCGGTCGGCGGCCTCATCCTGCGCTGGCTGCGCCGGCGCAGGGGCTGACGGCGCGCCCGCTTCCCCCGACCCCTCTTCCCTTGCCGGCTCGGCCCAGCCACCTGCCTTTCCACGAGCCTGGTGCACCCCTGGCGGTTGCGCCGAAGGCCCGTCCGTCAAGCTGACGGGTCTTCGTCATCGCGGGGCGGTGCGAGGAGCTGCGCGCCGAGGTGCGGCGGCAGGCGCCACGCACCGCCGCCGGCGTCTACCCGAGAGCGGGTCAGGCGGCGCGCAGGAAGGCGTCGCAGCGGGCCAGCGCCGCATCCGACAGGCTGCCCGGGAAGGCGACGAACACATGGCAGCCGCCGGGATAGACCTGCAGCTCCGCCGGGCTGCCGGCCCGGGTCCAGGCCTGGGCCATGAACAAGGTGTCGTCCAGCAGGGCATCGCGCGTGCCGACGCTGAACAGGGCCGGCGGCAGGCCGCGCAGATCCCCCAGCAGCGGCGAGACGTCCGGATGGTCCACCGCCACCCCGGCCGGGACGAAATGGGCGACGAAGCGGGTGATGTCGTCGGTGTTGAGCACCAGCGGGAGGTCGCCCCAGTGGCGGGCCGAGGGCGAGAGGCGCAGGTCGTAGCAGCCGGCCATAAGGTTGGCGGCGCGGAAGGGCGAGAGGCCGTGGCGATCGCGCAGCCGCATGAGCGTGACCGTGCTGAGATGGGCGCCGGCGGATTCGCCGCCGATGAGGAACCGGTCGGAGCCGAAGCGCGCCTGGCCTTCCCGGACCAGCCAGAGCGCGGCGGCTTCGCAGTCGTCGACCCCGGCCGGGTAGGGATCCTCCGGGGCGAGGGCATAGTCCACCGACACGACGACGAGGCCGCAATTGGCGGCGACGCGGTCGCTCAGCCCCTCGGTCTCGCGGGCCGAGCCCAGGGTCCAGCCGCCGCCGTGGAAATGCAGGTACACGCCCTGCGGCACCCCGTCGGGCATGAAGATGCGGACCGGGATCGGACCGCGCGGGCCCGGAATGGTGTCATTCACCGACCGCCGGCTTTCCGGGGGCAGCGGGAAGATGCTCTTGCCCGCCTGCCGGATCTGCCGGATCTGCGGCAGCGGCAGCGCCCACCGGTCGGGAATGGTGCGCATGGCCTTGACGATGGCGTCGTTCACCATGCGGGTGTCCACGGCGATGGCGTCGTCCTTGAACACGGCGGGATCGAGAGGCAAGTGGGTCATGGCATCCTGTCTCGGTCGATGAAGGCGCCGGGTGGGCGCGGTCCGGATCGCCCGGCCGTCAACCGGGAGGCGCGCC
>CALMSN010000247.1 GCA_937872325.1 uncultured Xanthobacter sp.
CGACATGCCTTCCGGGGGCGCGTGAGCGCGCGGGGATGGAGGGGCAAATGCCGGCGCGCGGAGCCGGGCTGTCCGGCCGAGCGAGGTGGGTGCCGATGATGGGGGATGACCGTCATGACCACCTTGCGAGGTGGCGGCCCTGCTCTGCAACAGGCGGCATTTGCGGGGAGCAAGGGGAAAGTCCCCTTGGCTCCCCCGAGGATCGGCAAGGCTCCGGCCGCGGCCGATCAGGACAAAGGGAGCGCAGCTCGCCATACTCGATGCTGGCTGTGGGAACCTTCGTTAGCCCGGTCGATGGCCGTCCGCTCTCGCAATCGTCGCGGAGACGAGTTATATAGATCGAAATTCAATATCGAAATCGGACCTGATTTTGATGCCGTTATTCGAGGACGAGGCCATGCAGCGCGTGGAAGCCGAAATCGCCGTCAGCGTCTCCGACCTGAAGAAGAACCCGACCGCCATCGTCGACGGCGCGCGGGGCAGCGCGGTCGCGATCCTGAACCACAACCGGGTCATGGCCTATATGGTACCGGCCGATACCTATGAGGCGATGATGGACGCGCTCGACGATCAGGCGCTCGTCGAAATCGCCAAGGCGCGCGCGAACGAGAAGGGTGTGCCGGTCAGCCTCGATGACCTATAGGCTGGAGTTCCTGCCCTCCGCGCGCAAGGAATGGGACAAGCTCGGCGCGACGCTGCGCGAGCAATTCAAGAAGAAGCTGGCGGAGCGCGCGAGCCAACCGCATGTGCAGGCCGACGCGCTGCGCGGCATGCCGGATCATTACAAGATCAAGCTGCGCTCGGCCGGTTATCGGCTGGTCTATCGCGTTGAGGATGAAAGGGTCACGGTGGTCGTCGTCGCCGTGGGGAAGCGCGAGCGTTCCGAGGTGTATGAGGCGGCGAAAAAGCGCCGTTAGGACGCTTCACAGCCGATCAGGGCAAAGGGAGCACGGCTCGCCGTATTTCCTTCGGGCGGCGGCGGACATGAACATGGCGAAGCCCCGCTTTCGCGGGGCTCCCCCTGTGGCGGCCGGTGTCACTCGGCGGCGCGGCGGGACCAGATGAGTGCGAACTCACCCTCAGTCTCCGTCTCGACCAGGCTCGCATAGATCGGAGCCGGGAATGATGGATCGTCCAGCTTGACGGAGTGGTAGTCGCGGCCCTCGCGCGAGGTCTTCTTCCACGCCGCTCCGAACTCGGTGGCACCGGAGAAGATGCGGAAGTCCGGCCCCTTCTCGTTGTCGCCTTCGGCGGGGACGAATTCGACCGCTTTGACGTTGAGGCTCAGGGTCTTGACCGCGCCCTTGAAGCCCTTAGCGGTGGCGGTGAAAGTGCCGATGGTGGCCATTGCGGTGGTTCCTTCTGCTGACTGGGCCGCGCCCATCGCGGCCTCGATGGGGGTCGGCAGACCGGGGACGATCGGCCCGCAACATCCGGCGAGGACTTTTTCGCTTCGCGGTGCAAAGCCGGCCCTGGCCGGCGGCGGGAAAAAGCCGCAGGCGGCGTGTTGCGGGTTCAAGATCGAGGTGACGCCCGCGTCGCCGGTCTTCGGTCAGACCCCTGCCTATCGAGGACGTGATGGACGTGGCTTGAGACAGCTGGACCGGAGGAATCGCCCGATAGCTGGAGTCGGAACGACGCTTTCACCGCCAAGGGCTTCTCCGAAAGGGCCGGACAGGCCCTCAGCCTCACCGGCGGGGCGAAGTGATCGGTTCTCCCTGACGATCGGCCGGCGACAATGAGAGCGGGCTGAACCCTCTCGACTCCTTGCCTGCCAACGAGTTCGGGGCGGCGTGCAAGAAACGACATTGCTCCCGTGCAGGGCCGTGGCTGCCTCGCCTCCTCAAGTGCCCGGACGATACGGGCTTTCCCGGCTCCGTTCGATGCAATGCGGGCACGGTCGAGACCGACATCGGAGGGCAAGATCGTCCTCATCCCCTCCCGCCATCCCGATTTGCCGAGTGACGCCGGCCGTCACAGGGGGAGCCCCGCGAAAGCGGGAGCTTCATCGTGGGAAATGCCCGCCGTCGCTGCCCCTTGCGTCAGGGATCGTTACCGAAGGCGAAGACCCGCAAGGGGCTTCGGAAGCCACCGCAGGAGGCGCGTAGAGCCCGGCCCGAAGGGCGACGCCTAGCATCTCAGAAATATAGGAGGTGAGAATGTGTTAGCGTTGTAAAAATTGCACTGATGTTCGACCGTCACGTCTTTCGCTTCGCTTTGCGCTTCGTCGCAATTGCAGATACTTCGCGGATGACGTCATGGGGATCGAAGCCGATCGTTTCGGCCAGCTCAAGGAACTCGACGACATCGATGCGACGGCCGCCGGATTCGATGGCGGCAACGACGGACTGGTATCGGCCGAGCGCTTCGGCCAGATCGGACTGGCTCATGCCAGCTTCCCGGCGCTTGTCGACGATGATCTGAACCAGACGCATATGCCTTGGCGAGCGAAGCGTTTTTTGCATATGCCCTGCCGGTCATTGACGAAACCGGCAGATCAATTAAACCGAAATACAGATAACCAGAAAATCTGGTTAGCCTTGGCACGACGGATTCCGGTATGGATTCTCGATTGTTGGCGGACCGACATCCAGCGCTAGGTCAGCTTTATCGCGTCTGGCTTGCGCGCGGTGAAGGCGCGGCCATGCCGCTGGCTGGGAATATCACCGAGCGTCTGGCCGATCTGGATGATGTGATCGTCGTGATCCGACGCCCGGCCGAATCGGATGAGACGCTGAGGATCGAGCGCAGTGGCAAGGATGTCGACCGGCTCTATGGAGTTGCTTTGGCCGGCGAGCTGGTCGGCCGGCTCACGCCGTCGAGCGCGGATGCGGACAATGAGGCGGCCATCGTTCTCGCATCCGGGCGTACGCTGATGATGGAAGACCAGGTGCAGCTTCCGGGTGGGTCTGCGCGCATCGTCCGGCTCTATTTGCCATTTGCCGACGAGGCCGGTGCTGTGGCGGGCGCTGTGGTCGGCATCGTCAAGGCCGCCTGAAATCCGCAAGAGCGGATTTCAGGCGGCGGAGCGATCATCATTGCAACCATTAGGCATCGGGCGTGTCTGTAGTGACGCCACGCCGGACTCTGGCTTCAGATCACGATCATGCCAGCATGGCGGGCAAGCTTGGCGTAGGTGCTGAGCCGATGCTCGGCCTTGAAATACAGGTCGCGTTCGACCGGTAGGCCGAGCTTGCCGCGCGCATCCTCGATCTCGGACAACATGGCGTAGCCGAGTTCGGGACCGCCAAGGCCGAGGTCCATCAAGCCGAACAGCCGCAAGTCGCCATCCTCGGGATAGGCTTCGGTGATGAGCCATGTGGCTCCGGCGTCGGGGGTGAACAGCTTGACGACCGGGAACGGATCGAAGCCGTCGCATTCCTCGCTGACGCGACCGTTGTCGATGAGCTGGTCGCGCAGGCCGTCGGGGATCAGCGGCTCGGTGCGGGGGAAACGCAAGGTCATGACGCCATCTCCTGCGCTGCCGCGTTGATTCCGTGGCGCAGACGGCAAGCGGCGATGGCGCCGGCCTGCCGCGCCAGCTTGCGGGCGAGCGCCTCGATCTCGCCACGCCGCTCGAAGTGGAGAACGGCGAGCATCTCTTGATACCGACGCTCGTCGGCGCGGTTCCATCGGGAGGTCGCGCGTCCGAAGCGCCGGGTTTGGACATGGCTGCTCATGGCGATGCGCTCGGCGCGGGCGGCGATCTGACGTTCGATGATGGCAAGGTGGCGCTCGGTCTCCGCGCGCGCTGCCTCCATGCGGGCCAGCATGACCCGCTGCTCGCTCTCAGTTTTCATGGGTTTGGTTCCTGGTGTCGGGCTGTCGAGGTCACCGGCCGCGCCGAACCGGCGCGGCCGGAAAATTGCTCGGTGCTGTCGGGCGGCTGGCCGAAGCCGCAGGCGGCGGCTCCGGCCGTGGGCTCACTCGGCGGCGTGGTCGAAGGCTCCGCCGTCCCCGCCCGTACCGGCGGCGGCTTCCGGTGCGTCCAGCCAAGCCGGGTGCTCCGTGCGCAGGAGCGACGGGAGCCAGCCGGTGGCAGCGACAAGCTGCTCGGCGGCTTCCGCCATGGGCTGCTTCTTCAGGCCGGTGATGCGGTCGGCGGCCTCGTCGCTGACGGCCTCCCGCACGGCGGCGACAATGTGCGCCTTGGTGACGCGACTGAGGTAGCTCCGCGCCGTGGGCGTCCAATGCGCCGTCATGTCGAGGGCGAGCCCCGTCGCCAGCCTGTCGGCGGTCTCGTGGGCGCGCGGCTTGCGCTCCCAAGGCTGCTTCACCGCATTGACGGTGAGCGAGGCGCAATGCGCGAACAGCGCCAGCACGCTCGCCTGATCCAGCGCGGCGATGAAGCCCCACAGGTCCGCCACGTCGCGCGGCATATCCGCCTGCCAGCCGGCATGCCGATCCGCCAGAGCCTTCGCCGGGGCCGTGTCCTCGATGCCGTCCGCATGGCTCGCAAGGTGCGGGCTGCTCGGGCGGATTTCGAGGCAGGCGGCTTCCGAGCCGCGATAGAAGGTCTGCGCGGCGAGCGCATGGGTGACGGCGATCAACGCCATGTCCGGCTGCTCGCCAAGGGCGAGACGCAGGCCGAGCGTGCGGTGGGCCGTGAGGTCGCGCACGAGAAGGTCGGACAGCGGCTTGCCCGCATCCCCGGCGTCCTCGTCCTCCGTGTCGAGGGCGGAGACATGGTTCCCGTCCTCGATGATCTCTCCATCCTCGGTGACGCGAACGCCATCGCTCACGGCGTCGCCGGTCTCGGCTTCCGTCTCCGGCGCTTCGTCTTCGGGACGGACGAAGCCGCGCTCGATGCGAGCGCTCCCGTCATGGGCGAGCACGACGAAGACGCCGCCGCGCGCGATGTCGTCGGAATCATAGGCGCGCCGCAGCGCGTCGACGCGCTCCATTTCCGCCTCAAGCTCCCCGAACCGCTCGTCCGCCTGCGGGGGAAGCTCGTCCGCACCGTCCCATTCCTCCGACAGGCGGTTGTATTCCTCCTGCGCGGCGGCATAGGCGGCTTCCTCGGCCTCGGGCAGGTCCACCGGCTGCGGATAGGCGCGGCGCATGCCGTTGCCGTGCGGGTAGTCGATATGGACCGCAACCCACTTCCAGCCTTCCGCAGCCTGAATGGCGGCGGCGGTGCCTTCCAGCTTCTCGCTGACGAGCCGGTCCAGCAGCGCGGTGTCCTCGAAGAAGCCGCCGCGATCCTCCGTGAACAGGTCGCGCAGGATGGTGCCGCCCGCCTCGGCGTAGGCCTCCGGGCCGATGAAGACCGCGCGGCGATCCGTGGCGGCCACGTTGCCCTTGGTCAGGTCACGGCGGATGATCCATGGCTCGCGGTTGTGGGACAGGTTCGCGAAAACCTGCTCCTGCCGGGCGTGATCCTCGGTGATGGCGAAGGCCATCAACTGGTCGAGGTTCAAGCCGCCGTCGCGGTAGACCTGCAGCAGCTTGGGGCTGACCGCGCCGAGCCGCAGGCGCTGGCGCACCACCTGCGCGGTGACGCCGAAGCGGGCGGCGATATCCTCGGCGCCCCATCCGCGATGTTCCGCAAGCTCGCGGAACGCCTCGAACTGGTCGGCCGGGTGCATCGCCTCGCGGGTGACGTTCTCGTCAAGGCTGATCTCGTGCGGGTCGTTCACGGTGTCGATGACGCAGCGCACCGGCTCGGTCTTTTTGATCTCCTTGCGCTTGGCGCGCAGAAGCAGGGCGAGCCTGCGGCCTTCCCCGACCGTCACGAAATAGCTGCCGGTCGGCTCGCCCGCCGCATCAAGCTCGGGTTCCACGATGAGGTTTTGCAGCATGCCCTTGACGGCGATGCTGGCGGCCAGCGCCTCGATGGTCGCTTCGCTGTGTGGGGTCTTCCGCGCATTGCGCGGCGACTTCTTCAACTTGTTGAGTGGAATGAAATCCGCCGCGCCGCTCGCGGCCACCGCCACAGCCTCCGCCTCCGGCGCGGGCAGCGCGCCGACGATTTCCGTCGCCGCTTCCCCGACGCTACGGACTTCCGCATCCGCAACCTGATCCGCCATCGTCTCGGTGACAGCCTTCGCTTTCTTCGATGTCCTGGCCATTGTTCCGATCCTTTCTCCGTAAATGCCGAAGGCATGTCCCTCGACATGCCTTCCGGGGGCGCGTGAGCGCGCGGGAGTGAGGGGGGCCAATGCCGGCGAGCTGAGTTGGGCTGCGCGGCGAGCGAGACGGATCGGTTTCGTTGAGATGGTGATTGGCATGCGCCGCCTTGCGAGCGGGCGGCCCCGCTCTGCCGCAGGCGGCGTTGGCGGGGGAGCGAGGGGAAAGTCTCCTCGCTCCCCATATCAGGCTGTGGGATCGGAATCGGGACGAAATGTATTGACATTGTAATGGCGAATCTTCAATGTCCGGCTCCTGAAATAGGAGCGTTCCGATGGTGCAATCAGCCCGCTCGGAGAGTGGCCGCAAACGTGATGCTGCTCGGAAAGATGATCTCATTCAGATCCGCGCCTCGGCGGGGACGAAGGCGATCCTAAGTCGGGCCGCGAGCTTGCGCGGACAGAAGCTGTCGGAATTCATGCTGGACAGCGCCCGTCGGGAAGCGGAGGAAGCCATTCTCGACCAGCGCAGCTTCTTTCTTGATGATGCGGCGCATGTGGCCTTCCTCGCCCTGCTCGATGCTCCGGCCAAGCCGGCCGAGGAACTTCGTACGCGGATGAAGCGCAAGCCCGTCTGGGAACGTTGATGCCTGCCGGCAAAGGAGAGGGAAGCCAACAGCGGCCCCAAGGACTACGCGTTCGTCCTCCGGAACGGCTGACCGGCGATCACGATGTCGGGGCATTCCGCAACGGCAGGCATCCGTCTCTCGATGACTGGCTGCGGGATCGAGCCCTTGCCAGCGAAGGGATGTCGGCCCGGACCTATGTGGTTTGCGACAGGGACACCCCGAGGCGCGTCGCCGGCTATTATGCCATCTCGACCGCCATGGAAGAGCGGATCGCCCTGCCAAGCGCCAAGCTGCGCCGGGGTATGCCGGAGCAAATTCCCTTGCTGCTGATCGGTCGTCTGGCAGTCGATCAAGCGTACCAAGGAATGGGGCTTGGCCCCGACCTGCTCGCAGATGCGCTACGGCGCTGCCTGGCCGCGTCCGAGATCGCCGGCGTTCGAGCTGTCGTCGCTCACGCGATCGACGATGCGGCCGTGAGCTTTTACCAGCGGCACGGATTTATTCTCTCCCCGCTCGGCGAACGGACCATGCTGATGCCAATCGAGACGCTACGGGGACTATTTTCGGAAGCGTGACGAACAAGCGCCGATTGAGAGACACCGCCCTGATCGTGCCGATGACAACCTCGGCGGCTTCGAGAAAACAAACATCCATAGGGAATTTGCGCGGACCATCAGACGGCTAATCCGGCGATGGCAGGTAAGGATCATCGCGATGCGCTTCGGCATGAGGTATCAGTAATTCAAAGCCAACTCCCACCTCTTCCAAATCAGCTTTGGCCGTCGTGAGTTCCGCTTGAAGCTCAATTCCGGATTCCATGACCGCAAGAAGCGCGAGATCTGGCCGGAGCAGCTTCGCCAAGTTGACGAGGTCGCGAATATCGGAACCGCGAAGGCTGTGCCAGCTTGACTTGACTTCGCACAGAATTGCTTGTCCGTCGCTCAAAACCAGTAGATCGGCTTCAGCGTCAGGCTCTTCGGAGTCGGGGCGAAAACCGAACCATGTTGGTCCGGTATAAATGAACGACGAGCGCGATCGTTCCAGGAGAACGGTCAGCACCCACACCAGTGATAAAACACTATGATCGCGGAGGCTCTCGATCAAAAACTCGTTCGGACGGAAAAGCCAATCGATGGCAACGGGCGCCTGAACGACCGTCTTGCAAACCTCGCAACAGAGTTCTGGCACGAGGCCGCCCAGATCAACCCAGTTGCGATGATGACAGTTGGAGCAGGTCCATTGATGCCCCTGAAAGACCATCTGGCGACGCCGCATAGCGATAAGGGACGCGTCGAGTGAATCCTCTTCGAGCTTGTCCCAATCGACGCTGGGATCGGGTTTTCCCGGCTGCGGATGAGCCGCTTGATAAGCTGCACGGTGTTCCTTCCATCCGCGTTTCATATCTTCGTATTTTACGAAGTGCAGTGGGTTTTTGAGCGATTTCGCCGCTTTCACAATCAGTGCCCCAAGGGCCTCCCGCTCAGTCTCTCCGCGCAGATCGAAGGCGGGAAGCCGAGGGGCGAGCTTCCGGAGTCGATCGACCGTTGGCTTAACCTTGTCGAGCTGCAATCCCGGTGTGCCGCCCAGGCGCGCAAAGAAACCTCGAAGAAATGGATGCAAGAGAAAACTGCTCGCGGGCAGGAGCCCTCCGGCCATGCCCAACACCCCGGCAAGATAGCGGGCTTCGTTTGATGGATTGGCCCAATCCACTTTGGATGGAGGCTCGATCTGCCCGTACTCTTCAGCTCGTGCAGCCCAACGACCGTCCTGCGCCAGCGCAAAATAGAACGCGCCATCGGCAATAGGGACAGTGATCGTATCAATCGGATGGTCAGCGTTGTGAAAGACTGCAAGCGCGCCGCCCCGACTGCGCCGCAGGGGCATTAGTGCATGGGGAGGCGTGTTCGCCAACCTGACCTGAAAAGCCTGAGCCATTCGCCAACGGCGGGATAGGATCCAACGATTGTTGCCGCCGAAACGAGGCCCAGGACCATCATATTCGAAGAGATAGTCCGTGCCCCAATAGCCTTGGGCGAAAACCTGACGCGGCGGCGCGTCGACAAGATGATCTGGCGTTGTGGCAAGTGGGCGGGCCGTGGGTCTGGTCCACACAAATTCCATCCAATCGGCGCGAGGAAATAGGCCGTCACCAAAGCGATTGCCTTCCCGCGCTTTGGAAAGTGCCTCATCGGTAGGCACAAGAGCATCTGGACCGGTAATCGCCTCTGCCTGGACCGCGCCCCATAACCGAGCCGTAGCTAGCCTTTGTCGGATGGCGTCGAGGTGCCCGGGGTCAAGCGAGCATGATCTGATCGCGAGTTGCGGCTGGCCCCCAGAGCCCCGATTCACGTGATTGCGGCGGTTGATGAGACTAACGAGCACTTGAACGAAATCGTTGTCCTCCGCCTGCTCAGGCGTGATGCGGAAGCAACACAGATCGCTGTCCAACCAAGATGGAATGAACAGGCGCGCGTTCCAGAACATGACGCGATCCGGAAAGCTGTCTCCGACAACTAGATTGAAGGTCCCACTCCACCGGCCTGCTTGAATCTCAAGTTTCGGTGCGAAAAGCTGCGACGCCATCGCCAGGCTTGTTGCCTGCCCCTCGGCAAAGGCGACAAACGCTGCCATCTCGTTTGGGATCGCATTGAGGTCGCGCGGAACACCTCGGTGACGATCAGCCTGCGCATCGGGTGAAACAATCGTCAGAAGGCTTGCTATTCCAGTTGCATCGGATGGAAACATGCCGCTGCCCTGGCTGCTCCGGTAAGTTCCGAAATTGTCAGTCAGGAAACGCGTCGCGCTTTCCGTGTGCCAGCTATCAATAATCTGGACGGCAGCACCTTCGCCGCGCACGCGAGTATATCGCGCAGACCGGAAAATGGTAGAAAGTGAGGAAAGCGGTTTAGATTCATAGGAAGGACGATAGCTGGACGGAGGGGATGTCCCGCCCGATGTTGAAAAGAGCGCGGCGGGCGTCGCTGGTTGAGGAGGCTATGCAGCCTCGCGGACAGGGTCAAGGCCGGCGCCGCCGGCGCACTCGGCCTGATGGGCGAGAAGGGCGGCGCGCAGGCTGGGCAACTGCTTGTGGGCCTTCAGTCGGCGGAAGCCCTTGGCGGCTTCGATCATGGCGGCCCCTGTCCAGCGCAGGGCCATGGCCGCATCCCGCCACCGCTTCACGTTGCGGCAGATCCGACGGATGGTGCCGTTCATGTTCTCGATGATGTTGGTGCAGGCCAGCGAGCGCCGCAGTTCGGTCGGCAGCCGCAGGCGCGTGACGGTGAGGATCTCGTCGAGACCCTCCAGGAGGCTGGCCGAGACACCCGGAGCCTCGCGCTCGAGCCGACGGGCGAGATTGCGGATCAGCGTTTCGGCCTTGTCGGCGTCGTCCAGCTCCCAGGCTTGGCGAAGAGCCCTGCGAACCGTGGCGTGCAGGGATTTCGGCAGGCGCTCGGTGATATTGCGGGCCTTGTGGACCTGACAGCGCTGGATCGGCGCACTTCGCCCGAAGCTGTTGCGGATCGCCTTCGCCAGGGCACGCGAGCCGTCGATGATGAACAGGCGACAGACGGCGGGATCGAGGCCGCGGCCGACCATGTTGTCGAGCAGGGCCTGGCAGACGGCGGCGTTCTCGCTTGCCCCCTCCATGACCCCGAGCGGGTGCTTGTCGCCATGGCCGTCGACGCCGACCGCCGCCAGCAGGATCAGGTCCTGAGCGATGTGAATGCCGTCGATCTGGATGACCAGCAGATCCAGCGCGGAGAGGTCGGCGGCCATCCACGCCTTCATCTTCTCGGCCGACAGCGCCACGAAGCGACGCGACACCGCCGATCGGGTCACGCCGGCTCCCCGCTCGGCGGGGATGTCGCCGCCGGGCAGGCGGACGGCGCGGCCGAACTTGCGGGTCGACACGTTCATCAGCATCAGATTGAGCGCCCATTGGCCGAGCAGATCCTCATCGACCGCCGCCGCCCAGCTCGGCAGGGCCATCTCGCCGCCATCACGGGCACGAACGCGAGGGCGCTCGACTTCGACCTTGCCGCCGTGAAAGCCGATCTTTCCCTTGGCTCTGCCCCAGCGATGAGCCTCTCGATCACCGCCGCGACCATGGCGAGGGCCGCAGAGCCGAGCCGCATCCTCTTCCATCATCCCGGTGAGGGTGGCCAGCCCGGCCGTCAGGCACAGGCGTTCGAAGCTGGCACGGACCTCGTCCACAGCTTCCTCGACGAGGGCAGACGGCGTCACCGCAGCCGATGTGGTAGGGTTCTTCATGGCGTTGCTTTCCTTCGAGGATTCGACACCCCGAGCCTAACGGCTCAAGGCGAGCAACGCCGCCATCCCTTTTTCAACATCGACCGGGACATCCCCCTGGACGGATCATCGGGGTGGTCCCCGCCGGTTCCATGAAAGGTATATTTCGCCGGGCAAAGTCGCTCGTGAAGCTCAATAATGTCCTCGCGGCTGAGCGACACATACGAGTAGATTAGGTCGGGATCGAAGGTCTCAAGCCATGGCCAGTAGGCTTGTGAAATCCGCCCATCGATACAAGGGACGACAAGACTGAATCGTCCACCCCAACGACTATAACAATCGGCGAAGATCGCGTCCAAAGCGACGGCAGCGTATTCACCTTCTTGAATAAGAAAGGCGATTCGAATTGGACGCGGCCGCGCCCATCCTCTTAGTTCGCGAGCCATCGCACGTTCCGTGATTCCTTAACCGGAATAAGGTACCTATAGTGCGAGGGTTATCTAACGGCATCGCCTCGCTGTCGCGTATCTCTTAGTTTTCCGGCCAATGCGTTGGCAATCTTCTTGGTCACCCGATCGGCAGCTCTCTTGGAAGGATCGTTCTGAACGTGAGCATAAATCGCTGTTGAGCGCAGGTTCGCGTGACCGAGGATTGCCCCTGTTAGCGCCAGTGCCTCGCCCGAGGAGACCGCGGTCGACCCCATGGTATGCCGCAATGTGTGGGGCGTTACGCCGGGCAATGTCGCCTTCTGGATCACCTTCGGCCACAGCCGCTTTGTACCCTGGTAGTGACTATCGCCGAGTTCGGCTGGAAATACGAAGGAGGCCTCTGGGTCACGATCGACCGCATGAAGGAGTGCGATGGCTGCAGCGCCAAGAGGGCGAATGGATTTGCCCGTCTTGCTGTCGGCAAGGATCAGCAAGCCCCGCTCGAAATCGACCTCTGACCAACGCAAACCAGCGATCTCATCCCGACGGCACCCGGTGAGCGCCCACAGGCGAGCAATCGCGATGGCCTTCGGATTTGCTCCCTCGGCCTCCAGGGCATCAAAAGCGGCCCCAAGTTTAGCCACCTCTTCCAGCGTCAGGAAACGCTCCCGCCGGTTGTCGGTCTTCCGGACGGAGGCCTTCTCCACCGGGTTCACGGTCATGATGCCGCGGCGATTCGCAAAGCTGAAGACGGCCGACAGATCCCGCACAACCTTTCGGGCAGCGCCATCACCGCCGCGAACAATGATGCGTTTGCGAGGCCCAGTTTTCTCGTCCCGCGCAGTCTTGCCCGCCGCAACGTCGCGGACGAATCTCTCGATTTCGCCAGTTCCAATTTCCGACACTCGTTTGTGGCCCAGCAAGGGCCCTACATGATGCCGAAGTCGAGCGAGAGTGTAGGCCTTTGTCCTCTCCTTCATCGGCTCGCCCTGGCGCTGGCCCCGTTGGATAAAGCAGCCCTCTTCCTCATAGAGATCGATGAGCTTGGTCATCGTGATTTCGCGCCGTTTCTTGCCTCGCTCGTTGGCTGGGTCGTCTCCCTTCGCCGCGGCACCGAGGAGCGTCTTGGCCTGCTTTCTCGCTTCGTCAACGGTCAGCGTCCCATAACGTCCGATGGTCACGAAGCGACGAGGAGCGGAGCGCCCTCCATCATCGGCCCGATAACGCACGACGAATGTCTTCGTCCCGCTTGCCTCTACTCGAAGCGCGAACCCCGCCAGTTTGCTGTCGCAGACGTGATATCGCTCACCACGAGGCTGGGCGGCATCGACCGCCCGTTTGGTCAATAGAACGCTCGATGATCGATCCATCTCGGGCCATCCCTGTGGACATCGTTCGGAAATGGTGTCCACATGGTGTCCACCGTGATTGGAAAATCCATACCACGGCGAACATCCAAATATCAACAATCGATTGATTTACAATCACTATTTACGATGCGAGCCAACTCAGGAAAAGCCGATCAAAGCCATTTCACAACCTTGCCAAGGTTGGGGTCGAGGGTTCGAATCCCTTCGCCCGCTCCAGTTTTTCTCAATAAAGTCGATGACGCGCCTGCAAAGGAAGCGTATTTCCGTTGGGGACGGCTCCCGGCGGGGAGCTGTTGTATCGATAGCTCTCGAGAGAAGTATCAAGAGCGAAAATCGTAAAATAGGTCTGGCCGGAAGTTGTATCGCCGGCTGCAGGCTGTAATCCGATCCCAGAGCCGTTTATCTTCGGCCCATCCCCTGATCTGAGCTCCGCGACCTACTTCGGTATCTTGTCGTCGCGTGATCGGCCTTTGGGGCGCGTCATGCCCTGCCGAAGGCGGTCATTGGGTCGGTCGATGCCCGTTCCGATCCGTCCCGCGCTCGAAGGCGTTACAGGCGGAAGTGGCCGTCCTCGCCGTCTCAACCTGCATTCGCACCGGATTGAGATATCGGAAAAACACGCCATAGATTTTAATTGGAATAATTAGATACTGATCCAAAATTGTTGCAGGGCATATAAATATACTTCTATGAGCAGCTGATCGGAGATCATCTGCTGCCGAGGCGCAGCGAGGGGTGCGGCCCTGTGTACGAACGGGAGAGCGTGCATGTCTGATGCGGAATCCCAGGCCGCGGACCGCCGTCGGCCGCCGCAGATGGCGAAGGCGATCGCTGCCTTGTCGGCGATCGGTCTGGCCATGCTCACGCTCGCGACCCCCATCCGCGCGGATGAACCGCGCCGCATCGCCTCCATCGGCGGCGCGGTGACGGAGATTCTCTATCGCCTGGGCGTCGAAGAGCGCATCGTCGCGGTCGATTCCACCAGCCTCCATCCGAGCGACGCCACCAGGAAGCCCAATGTCGGCTACATCCGCGCGCTGTCCGCGGAGGGGGTGCTCTGGCTCTCCCCGGACCTCGTCATCATGGAGGAGAGCGCCGGGCCGCCGGAGGCGGTCGCGCTCATCGACCAGTCCGGCATTCCCGTGGTCCATGTCCCGACGGGGTTCGCGACCGATGCCCTGACCCGCAAGATCCGGGAGGTCGCGACCGCGGTCGGCAAGTCGTCCGAGGGGGAGGCGGTGGCGTCGCAGCTCGAGGGCGATCTCGACCGGCTGGCCACCGATCTCAAGGCGGTGAAGCGCAAGGTGCGGGTGCTGTTCGTGCTGTCGCTGGTCGATGGCCGGCCGATGGCGGCGGGCGCCGATACCGCGGCCAACCGCATCGTCGAACTCGCCAATGCAGAGAACGTGTTCGCGCAGGTGCAGGGCTACAAGACCATCTCGCCGGAAGCCGCGGCGGCGTTGAACCCGGATGTGGTTCTGATGGTCGAGAATGCCGGCCCCAACCATGCCGGCACCGACGTGCTGGCGCTGCCGGCCTTCGCGGCCACCAATGCGGGAAAGACCGGCGCGCTCATCAAGATGGACGCGCTCTATCTCCTGGGATTCGGCCCGCGCACCGCGCAGGCGGCCCGGGATCTCGCGGCCAGGCTCTATCCTGAGCTGAAGCTCACGGAGAACCGCTGATCCATGGCGACGAGCGTGAAAAGCCTCGCCGCGCCCGATGGTGATCGCTCGCGGCAGGCGGCGCTGGTTCTGTGCATCCTCGGCCTCATGCTGCTGGCGACGGCCGTGGTGGCGCTCGGCGTCGGGCCGTCCGGCATCCCGCCCGGGCGCGTGCTGGACATCCTCATGGCCGGTCCCGGGGCCGGCCGCGCGCCCTCCGGCGAGGTGCTGATCGTCTGGCAGATCCGCATGCCCCGTGTGCTGATCGGCATGCTGGTGGGGGCCTCGCTCGCTGTGGCCGGCGCGGTGCTGCAGGGGTTGTTCCGCAATCCGCTGGCCGATCCGGGGCTGGTCGGGGTGTCGTCTGGGGCGGCGCTCGGGGCGGTCTCGATGATCGTGATCGGAGGAACGCTGCTGGCGCCGGTGTCCGCCTTGCTCGGCGCCTATGCGCTGCCGCTGGCGGCCTTCCTGGGCGGGCTGGTGGCGACGTCGCTGCTCTATGTGATCGCGACCCGGAACGGGCGCACCTCGATCGCCACCATGCTGCTCGCCGGCATCGCGCTCGGCGCCTTCGCCGCCGCTGGCACCGGCTTGCTGATCTTTCGCAGCAGCGACCAGCAGTTGCGCGACGTGACGTTCTGGACCCTGGGCGGCCTTGCCGGCTCCTCCTGGCCGAAGCTGGCGGTCAGCGGGCCGATCATGGCGCTGGTGCTGCTCGCGGCGCCGATTCTGGCCCGCGGGCTCAACGCCATCGTGCTCGGCGAGGCGGAGGCGTTCCATCTGGGCGTGCCGCTGCAGCGGCTGAAGCGACTCGCCATCTTCTTGGTCGCCGCCGCGACCGGCGCGGCGGTGGCGACGGTGGGGGTCATCGGCTTCGTCGGCATCGTGGTGCCGCACCTGCTCCGGCTCGCCATGGGGCCGGACCATCGCCCGCTGCTGCCGGCCTGCGCGCTGCTGGGCGCCGTGCTGCTCCTGCTCGCCGACATGGCGGCGCGCCCCCTCGCCGCGCCCGCCGAGGTGCCGGTGGGCATCATCACCGCGGCGATCGGCGCCCCGTTCTTCCTGTGGATGCTGCTGCGCCAGCGCGGCTTCGTCGACCTTTAGGACGGGCCATGTTCGAACTTCGCGACATCTGCCTGCGCTACGGCACCCGCCTGATTCTCGACGGGGTGAGCGCGAGCGTGGAGCCGGGGCGGCTGACGGCGGTGATCGGCCCGAACGGCGCGGGCAAGTCCACCCTGCTTCGGGTCATGACCGGCGAAATGAAGCCGGAGAGCGGGGTGGCGCTGTTCGAAGGGCGCCCGCTCGGCACGCTGTCGCCGGCCGATCTGGCGAGCCGTCGCGCCGTGCTGCCGCAGAGCGGGCAACTGGCATTCCCCTTCACCGTGCTGGAGGTGGTGCGGCTGGGGCTCGAAGCCCGGCCCGGTATCGACCCGCAGGCCCGCCGCGCCGCTGCTGCTGCGGCGCTGGAGCAGGTGGACCTCGCCGGCTTCGGCGGCCGGCGCTTCCAGCAACTCTCCGGCGGCGAGCAGCAGCGCGTCCATCTCGCCCGGGTGCTGTGCCAGGCCGGCGGCCCCATGGTGGACGGCCGCCCGCAATATCTCTTCCTCGACGAGCCGATCTCCAGCCTCGACATCCGCCACCAGCTCGGCATCCTCGCCATCGCCCGCCGCTTCGCCGATGAGGGGGGCGGGGTGTTCGTCATCCTGCACGACCTCAATCTCGCGGCCATGTTCGCCGACCGGCTGATCGCCATCCACGACGGCACCGCCGCCGCGGCCGGCGCGCCGCGCGACGTGCTGACGGACGAGATCATGCAGAAAGTGTTCGGCGTGCCGTTGAGGATCGGATGGGCGCCGCCGGCGGGCGGCCTGTTCGTGCTGCCGCAATCGCTGGGCTGAGCCGGGCAACTGGTTCGGACGGACTGCCCATTCTTCTATCAAGCCGGGGCTTCAAGGCCAGCGGCGATCCCGGCCGCGCTCAGCCTTTCGCCAGCTTTTCCAGCGCCCTGAGCACCGGCTGCGTATCCGCGCCGAGGCGGGGGCTGGCGGTCCGGGCGACCTGCCGCTCGCCATCGAGCACGATGGGGCTCGCCACTGCCGGCACCGTGCCGCCGCCGGCCTCGTCGAGGTCCACACGCAGGCCGCGCGCCTTCACCTGCACGTCGTCGAACACCTGGGCGACGGTGTTGATGGGCCCCGCCGGCACCCCCCGGCGTTCGAGGGCGGCGAGGAGGTCGTCGCGCCGGAAGGCGGCGGTCAGCGTCGAGAGCTGGGGCACCAGGGCGGCGCGATGGGCGACGCGCTCGGGATTGGTCGCGTAGTCGGCCTCCGCGGCCAGTTCCGGCACGCCGAGCACGGCGCAGAAGCGGGTGAACTGGGCATCGTTGCCCACGGCGGCGATGAAGTAGCCGTCCGCGCACGGAAAGACCTGATAGGGCACGATGTTGGGATGGGCATTGCCCATGCGCCGGGGGGCGGTGCCGGCGGCAAGATAGTTCATGGCCTGGTTGGCGAGCACGCTAACCTGGGTGTCGAGGAGGGCCATGTCCACATGGCCGCCGATGCCGGTCTCCTCCCGCCGGCGGAGCGCGGCGAGGATGCCGACGGTGGCGTAGAGGCCGGTGAAGATGTCGGCGAAGGCGACGCCCACCTTCTGCGGCTCGCCGTCCGGCGCGCCGGTCAGGTCCATGATGCCGCCCATCCCCTGCACCAGGAAGTCGTAGCCCGGCCGTGGCGCATAGGGCCCGGTCTGGCCGAAGCCGGTGACCGAGCAATAGACGAGGCGTGGATTCTCCCGTCTCAGGCTTTCGTGGTCGAGCCCGTATTTCTTCAGGCCGTCGACCTTGAAGTTCTCGATCACCACATCGCTCTGCCGCGCCAGCGCGCGGATGGTGGCCTGGCCGTCCTCGGTCTCGAAATCCACCGCCACCGAGCGCTTGCCGCGGTTGGTGGCGTGGAAATAGGCGGCGCCGAGGTCGGCCCCGTCGGCGCCTTTCAGGAACGGCGGGCCCCCGGGGCGGGTGTCGTCTCCGCCGCCGGGGCGCTCCACCTTGATGACCTCGGCGCCGAGGTCGGCGAGCATCTGGCCGCACCAGGGGCCGGCCAGGATACGGGCGAGTTCGAGGACGCGAAGGCCGGCGAGGGGAGGGGACATGATGAGCCTCTTTCCAGTACGCGGATGCTTTCGGGGAAGGTGCCGTCGCCCGACCCGCGCCGGCCATACCGGCACTTCGGGCGATGACGTTTTCAGGCGGTTTGGCAACCAGTTAAGTCAAGTCGCTGCAGGCCAAAAAGACCGTAGGACGACCCCGACGGCAGTGCCGGCGACGGGATGCGGGTGCCCGGCATGACCCCCGCTGCGGACCCCGCCGGACCCACATCCATTCAGTCGGCATATAACAGGGTGTATTACGAAAAAAGAGGAAATTTCGAAAAAATTGTTGCCCCACCCGACCCCGCTTGCTACCTAATCCGGCAGCCTCGTATCGAGGGGCCAGGGTGCGCGGCGCGCGGAGCCTCGCCCTTCGGCGTCGGCGATCAAGGGTCTCCTCCCGAGCCTGAAAGGCGCGCCCCTGCCGGCGCCCCTCCTTTCTTGACGCCTCTCACCCGCGGGCGGGACCCACACGCACGACACGTCCGGCATTTCCGCTTCCGTGAGAATGACATGACCAAAGTTCTTCCCAATCTCATCGCGGGCGAATGGTGTGCCGGGTCCGACGTGCGGGAAAACCGCAACCCGTCCGACCCCTCGGACCTGATCGGTGTTTACGCATCGGCGGACGGGTCCGATGTCGCGCGTGTCGCGCCGCTGGCCGCGCAGGCGCAGCGGGCGTTCGCCCGGCTGGCTTTGCAGGAGCGGGCCGACCTTCTCCATCGCATCGCTGCGGGCATCGAGGCGCGGACGGACGAGTTCGCCACCATGCTGGCGCGCGAGGAGGGCAAGGTGCTGCCCGAAGCCCGGGCGGAAGTGGTGCGCGCGGTCCAGATCTTCCGCTTCTTCGCCGGCGAGGTGCTACGCATTCCCGGCGAGGCGCTCGGCTCGGTGCGGGCGGGGGTGGACGTCGAGATCACCCGCGAGCCGCTGGGGGTCGTCGGCATCATCACGCCGTGGAACTTCCCCATCGCCATCCCGGCGTGGAAGATCGCGCCGGCGCTCGCCTACGGCAACGCGGTGGTGTTCAAGCCCGCGGAGCTGACCCCCGGAACGGCCCATCTTCTCACTCAGGTGATCGCCGATGCCGGCTGTCCGGCCGGCATATTCAACCTCGTCATGGGGGCGGGCTCGAAGATCGGCCCCGCTTTGGTGGAAGACCCGCACATCGCCGGGATCAGCTTCACCGGATCGGTGCCCACGGGCCGTCGCCTTGCCCAGGCCGCGGCGGCGCAGATGAAGAAGGTGCAGCTGGAGATGGGCGGGCGCAACCCGATGGTGGTCCTGGACGACGCCGACCTCGACATCGCCGTCGCCGCCTGCCTGAACGGCGCGTTCTTCTCCACCGGCCAGCGCTGCACGGCCTCCTCCCGCATCATCGTGCAGGAGGGGATCCACGACGCCTTCGTGGACGCCCTTTCACGGCAGATGCGCGCGCTCAAGGTGGGGCCGGCGCTCGATCCCGCCTCCCAGATCGGCCCGGTGGCGTCCGCCGAACAGCTCCGCTCCAACCTCGCTTATGTGGCCCTCGCCGCCCAGGAGGGCTGCGAGGTGGTGGGCGGCGCGCACCTGGAGAGCCCGGGCGGCGGCTATTTCCAGCAACCGGCGCTGTTCCTGGATGCCCGCACGCAGATGCGCAGCGCGCGAGAGGAGATCTTCGGGCCCTGCGCCAGCGTGGTCCGGGTCGGATCATTCGAGGAGGCGCTGGCGGCAGCGAACGACACCCCCTTCGGCCTTTCCGCCGGCATCTGCACCCGCAGCCTGGGTCACGCGCGCGAGTTCCGCCGCGGCATCGAGGCCGGCCAGGTGATGGTGAACCTGGCGACGGCCGGCGTGGATTACCACGTGCCCTTCGGCGGCCGAAAGGGCAGCTCCTACGGCCCGCGCGAGCAGGGTCGCTATGCCGCTGAATTCTACACCACCGTGAAGACCAGCTACGTATACGCCCCGATATGAGCAGTATCCGTTTCGGTGAAGGACGTCAGACCTTGGCGGCCTGACGTCATCGCCGGCCGAGGCTGGTTGCCTCGGACCCGCAGCACAGGCGGCCGTCAGCCGGGGCGAACGGCGTCCAGAAAGGCGCGCAAGACCGGCGAGGTGTCGGTCTTGCGATAGATGCAGTTCACATCCATCGTCAGGCCGCTTTCGTTCGAGAACCGTCTAAAGACCACGCCCGGCAGGCGCAGTTGCGCGGCGGGGCGGGGAACGAGGCTGATGCCATATCCCGCCGCCACCATGGCGATCGCCGTGATGGAATCCGGCACCTCCTGCGAGATGTGCGGCTCGAAGCCGTGCCCCCGGCACAGGTCGCATATGACGTCGATGAGGTTGGGGCGTGCGCCGTTGGCGTAGAGCACCATCGGCTGGTCCGCGAGGTCCGCGAGGCGCAGGCGCGGCTTGCGGGCGATCGCGGAGCCCGCGCCCGCCGCCAGAAGCAGCGGCTCGCTGCCGACCACCTCGCTCGCGAGGTCCGCAAGGGGCGAGCCCAGAAGATTGAAGCCAGCGGTGATGCGCCGCTCCTGCAGGGCCAGGATCTGCGCATCCTTGGTCATGGACTGCACCGAGATGACCACTTGCGGGTGGCTCTCCCGAAACCGCGCGAGCAGCCCCGGCAGCGCCAGGATGTTGGATCCGATGACCGCAATGTCCAGCCGGCCGAGCTGGCCGCGTCCGGCGAAGCGGCTGCGCTGGCGCGCCCGCTCCGCGAGATTGAGCAGCATCTTGGCGTCTTCCAGCAGGACCTGCCCGGCAGCGGTCATCTCTACGCCCCGGCGGCCGCGCACGAGGAGCGGCGATCCGATCTCCGCCTCCAACTGCTGGATCTGCCGCGTCAGCGGCGGCTGGGACATGTTGAGGCGCTGGGCGGCGCGCCCGATGTTCCGCTCTTCGGCGACCGCAACGAAATAGCTGAGGCGACGCAGGTCCATGGCGGTCTTGTCCCGAACAGTGATGCCGACGATCCGCGACCGGCGTGCCATACGGATCAGGTATCGTAGAGGCCCTCAAACGATATTGGCCAGCATAATCGGCTCCCCCTAGCGTTCACTCAAGAAGCGTTGATGGTGGGGAAAGCGATGCACAGCATTGTCGAATCGAAGAGCCGGACGGTTCGGGTGGCCGCCGATGTGGGCGGCACGTTCACCGATGTCGTCAGTTTCGACAGAACCACCGGCCAGACCATGTTCGGCAAGACGCTGACAACCCCCGACAGCCTCGTCGAGGGTATCGTCGACGCCACCAACAAGGCCCGCATCGCGCTGCCGCAGATCGATCTGTTCCTCCACGGCACCACCGTGGCGATCAACACCATCCTGGAGCGCAGCGGCGCCCGCACGGCGCTGATCACCACTCGCGGCTTCCGCGACATCTACGAGATCGGCCGGATCAACCGGCCCGACGCCTACAATCTCTTCTTCAGCAAGCACGAGCCGCTGATCGCGCGCATGCATCGCTTCGAGGTCGGCGAGCGGATGGGCGCGCGCGGCCAGGTGCTGGAGCCGCTGGACGAGGCGGAGCTCGGCCGCATCGCCGCCCACCTCCAGGCGGAGGAGATCGGCGCGGTGGCGCTGCTGTTCCTCCATTCCTACGCCAACCCCGCCCACGAGCTGCGGGCGAAGGCGGTGATCGAGGCCTTGTGCCCGGGACTGTTCGTCTCCGCGTCCCACGAAATCTCGCAGGAATACCGGGAGTTCGAGCGCACCTCGACCATCGCCGCCAATGCCTATGTCGGCCCGCGGGTGCGTACCTACCTGGCCGAGATCGACGGCCGGCTGGCGCGCGAGGGCTTCGGCGGCGCCTTCTACGTGATGCAGTCGAACGGCGGCGTGTTCGGCGTCGGCGAGGCGCAGAACGAGTGCATCCGGCTGCTGGAATCGGGGCCGGCGGCGGGGGTGATCGGAACCCGGGCGGTGTGCGCCCGGCTCGGCCTGGAGAATGCGATCGCGTTCGACATGGGCGGCACCACGGCGAAGGCCGGCGTCGTCCAGTCCGGCGAGGTGATGATGGCCGGCAACATCCTCATCGGCGGCTATGCGCGCGGCCTGCCGGTGCAGATCCCGCTGGTGGACATCCAGGAGGTGGGCACCGGCGGGGGCAGCATCGCGCGGGTCGAGGCGGGCGGGGCGCTGCGTGTGGGACCCCGCAGCGCGGGCGCCGCCCCCGGGCCCGTCTGCTACGGCCTGGGCGGCGTCGAGCCGACGGTCACCGATGCCAACCTGGTTCTCGGCCGGCTCAGCGCCGAGCGCTTCCTGGGCGGGGAGATGCGCCTCGACGTGGCGCGGGCGCGGCAGGCCTTCGCCGAGCGGCTGGCCGATCCCCTCGGTCTCGACGTCGAGCGGGCGGCGGACGGCGTCATCCGGATCGCCGCCACCACCATGTCTCACGTGGTGACGCGGGTGACCACCGAGCGCGGGCTCGATGCCGGCGACTTCACCATGGTCGCCTATGGCGGCGCCGGGCCGCTGCATGCCTGCCTCGTGGCGCGGGAGCTCAGGATGCCGACCGTCATCATCCCGCCGGCGCCGGGCCATTTCTCGGCCTTCGGCATGCTGGTGGCCGACATGCGCCGGGACTTCGTGAACACCTGGTTCGTGCCGCTCGACCGCCTGGACTTCGATGAGATGGAGGCCCGCTACGCCACCGCCGAGGCGACGGGCACGCACGCTCTCAGCCCCGGCGATGCCGAGGGTGCGCCCGTGCAGCGCCGCCGCGCCGCCGACATGCGCTATGTGGGGCAGGAGCATTCGGTCCGGGTGGAACTGCCCGCGGAGCTGTTCTCGACGCGGGACCGCGAGGGGATCAAGCGCCGGTTCGACGCCGTTCACGCCGACCGCTACGGCTTTGCCCGGCCCGCCGAGCCGGCCGAGATCGTCAGCCTGCACACCGCCCTGATCCGCGAGATCGAGAAGCCGGAGATCGTCGCCCGCGCCGTTCCCGCCGGTGGCCCGCCCGAGGCGGAGCGCCGCCCGGTCTATTTCGCCGAGGCCGGCGGGTTCGTGGAGACGCAGGTCTATCAGCGCGACGCGCTCCCGCCGGGGTTCGAGGTCGCCGGGCCGGTCATCATCGAGGAGGCGGGCTCCACCACCGTGGTCCTGCCGGGCGACACGGTCGCGGTGAGCGCCGCCGGCGACCTCATCATCACCATCAAGAGGAGCTGAGCGATGAGCGAAGGCGGCATGACGCAGGCGGCGCCCGGCACGGCGCTCCCCACCGGCGCGGGCGTCGACCCCGTCGACCCCGTCGTCACCGAGATCGTCCGCAACGGTCTGGTCGCGATCACCGAGGAGATGAAGGCCATCCTGATGCGGACGGCCTACAACATGATCATCTACGAGGCGCAGGACTTCACCGTCGGCCTGTTCGACCGCGACGGCGATACCGTGTCGATCGGCATCGGCCTGCCGATGTTCATCCGCGGCATGAGCGACACGGTGAAGGCGATGCTGGCGCATTTCGGCGCCGAGGGCATCGCCGAGGGCGACGTCCTGCTCACCAACGACGCCTACATCACCGGCAGCCATCTGAACCACATGACGTTCGTGGTTCCGATCTTCCAGGATGGCGGGATCGTCGGCTTCTCGGCCTGCATGGCCCACTGGGTCGACATCGGCGGCGTGCTGGACGGCATGACCACCGACATCTTCGCCGAAGGCCTGCAGATGCCGATCGTGAAGTTCGAGCGGCAGGGGGTGCTGAACGACGACATACTGGCCATCATCCGAATGAACGTGCGGGTGCCCGAGCGCGCCGTCGGCGACCTCAACGCGCAGGTGGCCTCGGTGAAGATCGGCGCCATGCGCTTCCTGGCCTTGATGGGGCGTTACGGGCACGAGGTGGTCCTCGGCGCCATCGCCGCCATCATGGACCAGACGGAGGCCTCCGCCCGGCAGCAGGTGGCGAGCATTCCGGACGGGGTCTACACCGCCGAATCCTTCATGGACGACGACGGCGTGTCGCCGGGCCACCGGGTGCCGATCCGGGTCCGGGTGACCGTTGCCGGCGAAGAGATGGAGGTGGACCTCTCCGACGTCGCCGCCCAGGTGAAGGGCTTCTACAATTCCGGCGAGGCGGCCGGTCGCGCCTGCTGCCAGGTGGCGTTCAAATGCCTCACCTCGCCGCTCGACCGGCCGATCAACGAAGGCAGCTTCCGGCCGCTGCGGATCATCCTGCCTCCGGGCCGCGTGGTGAGCGCCATGCGCCCCTCCGCCATGCGATGGTGGATGACCTTCCCGATGACCGTGGTGGACACCATCTTCAAGGCCCTTGCCTCGGCGATCCCGGACCGCGTGATCGCGGGCCACCATGCGGACCTGATGTCGGCGATCATCAACAGTCCCGGCCCGGACGGCCGGCTGATGATCTTCTCCGGCGGGCTGATCGGCGGCGGCTGGGGCGCGCGGCGGGGCGCGGATGGTGCCCACGCCACCATCTGCATCAATGACGGCGACACCCACAACGCGCCCGTGGAGCAGCTGGAGGCCAAGTATCCCGTGGTGATCGAGCGCTACGGCCTGCGCGAGGATTCCGGCGGCGCCGGCACCTGGCAGGGCGGGCTCGGCACCGAGAAGGTCGGCCGTGCGACCGCATCTATGACCCTGAACGCGCAGGTGGACCGGGTGCACTGCCGTCCGTGGGGCCTCTTCGGTGGCCTGGAAGGGGCGGGGAACCGGGTCTCGATCCTGCCGGCCGGCGGGCGCGAGAAGGCGTTCCCGAGCGGCAAGGTGCTGGCGCGCGCCCTGCAGCCCGGAGACCGCTACGTGCTGCGCTCCGGCGGCGGCGGCGGCTACGGCACCCCGCTCGAGCGGCCGGTGGAGCGGATCGTCGCCGATCTGCGCGACGGCTACGTCAGCCCCGCCCGGGCCGGGCGCCTCTACGGCATCGTGTTCGGGGACGAGCCCGGCACCATCGACCTGGCGGCAACCGAGCGCCGGCGGGCGCAGATGCTGGCCAGCGGCGAGGCGCTGGACGACCGGGAGGACACGCCCGCGATGGAGGAACTGGGCGAGGAGACGAGCCTCGTCACGCCGCGCGGCCGCTTCAGCTTCCGGTGCTGCTGAAGACCGCGGGTGCGCAAGCCAATAATGAAGGTCACGGAGGACGCCGCGTGAACATAGACCGTCGAATTGCCGTTCTGGGCGGCGCCCTGTCGATCCTCGCGCCGTCCCGCGGCGCCTTCGCCGCCGATTGGGTTCCCACCCAGACCGTGAAGATCATCGTGCCCTTCGCGCCGGGCGGCTCGGCGGATATTGCCGGGCGCATTCTGGCCGAAAAGCTGTCGCCGCTCTGGCGGCAGCCGGTGGTCATCGACAACCGGCCCGGCGCCGGCACCAGCATCGGCTCGGCGGCCGCCAGCAAGGCGACCCCGGACGGCCATACACTGTACCTCGCCTACAACCTCTCGTTCGCTGCGACCGCCGGCATGTACCGGCGCCTGAGCTACAAGCCGTTGCAGGACCTCGTGGCGATTTCTTCCGTCGCGGACGGCCCGTTCGTCGTGGCGGTGGGGCCGGGGTTTCCGGCCAGCACCTTCGCCGAATTCCTGGCGGCGCTGCGGTCGTCGCCGCAGGGCCTGCTCTTCGGTTCCTCGGGCGTGGGGGCGGGGCCCCATCTCGCCACGGAGATCCTGCTGCGCCGGGTCGACGCGAAGGCGGTCCATGTGCCCTATCGCGGCACCGCGGAGGCGGTGGTGGCGCTGATGTCCGGGCAGGTCCAGTTCGCCCTTCTGGACGCCTCCGCGCTCGGCGCGTTGCGGGACCGCCAGGTGAAGTCGCTGGCGGTCACGACGGAGGCGCGCTGGGAGCCGCTGCCCCAGGTGCCGACGGTGGCCGAGGCGGGACTGGCCGGCTTCGAGATCACCAGCGGAAGCTGCGTCATGGTGCCTGCGCGCACCCCGCCCGACATCCAGGGCAGCCTCAACCGCGCCATCACGGCGGTGCTCGCCACGCCGGACACGGTGAAGCAGTTCGAGAAGCTCGGCTTCGTCGCGCGGGGCAGCTCCATCGAGCAGGCCAACATGCGCATCCGGTCGGATATGGAGCGCATCGGCAAGATCGTGTCGGAGCTCAATCTTCAGGTCGAGTGAGGCGGCCGTCACGATGTGGCTGTCGGCAGTCTGAAAAGCGGGGCGGGGAAAGAGGAACTGTCCCCGCCATCGCCGCGGGCCGAGACCGCTCCGCCCCGTGTGGATCCCTTCAGTGCGTCATGGAAATGCTGAAACGATCTAACGCGTTGATCGTAGGATGCTTCTTGTCCGATCGGGAAGCACTCTACGGGGTCATCACGATCTTGCCCAGCGCGGCGCCGCTGTCGAGCATCGCGTGGGCCTTGCGCACGTCGCCCAAGCGGAAGCGGGCGGAAATCGCGGGCCGGATGGCGCCGGACTCCAGCATGCCGATCACCTCGCGCATCATGCGGCGCCGGCTGTCGCGGTCGTCGTCATAGATGTGGAACGAGAAGCAGCGCACGCCCGGGCATTTGCCGACATACTTGCGCATCTCGCCCATCAGGTTCACCTCCGGCAGGCCGGCGAAGGCGTTGTAGGACAACAGCGTGCCCCACTTGTCCAACACCTTGAGGTAGGAGGCGAATTCCGGCCCGCACACATGATCCAGGACGAGATCGACGCCCCGGCCGGCGGTGAGCTCCAGCACGCGGTCGACCACCGTCTCGGACCGATAGAAAATCACCTCGTCCGCCCCCATCGCCCGGGCGAAGTCGGCTTTTTCCGGCGAGCTGACGGTGCCGATGACGCGCATGCCTGCAAGATGGGCAAGCTGCACCAGGGCCGAGCCGACGCCGCCGGCGGCCCCGATCACGAGAACGCTGCCCGGAGGCTTTGGCCCCGTGGCCTCGTGCAGCAGCGCGAACGCAACCTGATAGTTGGCGAGGCACACCGCCTCCTCCAGCGCGACATGATCGGCCAGCGCATGCACCGCGGAGGCCGGCGCCGCCACATATTCGGCGTAGCAGCCGCCGCGCTGGGGCAGGTCGCGCGCGCTCAGCAGCACCTTTTGCCCCACCTTCAGGTCCGCAACATCCGCGCCGACCGCCTCGACGATGCCGGCCACGTCATTGCCGGGATTGGCCGGAAGCGGCGGCATCCACTTGTAGGCGCCCCGGCGGATCAGCGCGTCCGGCTGGCCGACCCCGAAGGCCGCGGCGCGGATGAGGACGTCGCCGGCGCCGGGAACGGGGACGGGCGCGTCCACATAGTCGAGGGCCTCGGGTCCTCCAGGCGTGTGCACCAGAACTGCTTTCATGCCACGGCGCTCCTGTTGCGCGGAAAGGCGAGGAGCCTCTCGTCTGATTTTGGCTGCCGGTGATTGCGGCCGGGCTGGGTGGTCCGGCTCACGAAATCCGTTCCGCCGCCGGCTCGATGTGAATCGATCTCGCGATCCGCGATGCCATGCCCTCCAGGTCCGGCGCCGTGGCCGCCGTCGCAAGGACGTAATGGTCGGGCCGGACAAAGGCGGCGATCACTCCATGCTCGCGCATCCAGCCGGCCAGAAGCCCATCGGCCTCGCGGATGGCGATGACGCCAGTCGCCTCGGGGGGAGGCGTCTCATCGCCCCCGAGGGAGATGACCTGCGCGCCGAGGGAGGCGATCGCCTGCTCGAGCGCGGCGGGGATGTCGAGGGATCCGGGGTCTGAGGCCAGCACCAGCCGGAACCCCGAGCCGGCGACCTCGTCCAGCAGGCACACCCCGGTCTCCGTGACGATGCGCGGCTGGGAAAAGCGGGTGCCGGCAAGCGCGGTCTTCCCAGGGGGCAAGGCGCCGGCGGTGAGCGGCGGAATGAGGTTCTGGCGAAACTGCACCCGGGGCGGATCGCCGAACTCCGCCCGCATCCGGGCGTCGCGCGCCTTCGCGAGGTCGCGGTCGCGCTCGCAGATGATGCGGCCGAGCGCCTTCGCCGTCTCGGTGGTGGTGCGCACATGGGGCCGCCGCTCGGCCTGGTAGCTGTCCAGCAGCGCGGTGCCGGCCGTGCCTGAGAGCGCCAGGGCCAGCTTCCAGGCGAGGTTCGCCGCGTCGCGGATGCCCTGGCACATGCCCTGGGCCATGAAGGGCGGCGTCATGTGCGCGGCGTCGCCGGCCAGAAAGACCCGGCCCTTGCGCCACTCTTCCGCGATGAGGGCGTGGAAGACGTAGGTGGCGGAGCGCCACAGGGTGCCGTCCTGCGGCGTCAGCCAGCGGCCGAGGAGCTGCCAGATCACCTCTTCCCGGCTCATGTCCGTGGGATTTTCCCCGGGCAGCAGCATCAGCTCCCAGCGCCGATGGCGTCCCGGGCCGACCACGAAGGTGGTGGGACGGGCGGGATCGCAATACTGGATGATGGTGTCCGGCAGCTTGTGGAGCTTGTCCTCGTCCACCAATATGTCCACCACGAGCCACGGCTCGTCGAAGTCCAGGCTCTCGAAGCGGATGTCCAGCAGCTTGCGCACGAGGCTGCCGCCGCCGTCGCAGCCCACCGCGTAGCGCGCGAGCATCGTGCCGGGCGCACCCGCGGCATCGACCACCGCGAGCTCCACATGGTCGCCGTGGTCGGTGATCCCCTTCAGCTCCGTGGCGAGGCGCACCTCCACCGAGGGGAGCGTCTCCAGCAGGCCCCGCAGCGCCCGCTCGAATGGCGGCTGGGTGAACACGAAGCTGGGATCCCAGCCTTGCGGATAGGGCGGGGGAAGCGACTCGTAGCGCGCGATCGGCCGGCCGTCGACGCCGTGATACTCGGTCGGCCGGTAGGGAACCACGAACGGCGCGATGGTCTCAGCAAGGCCGAGATTCTGCATCACGCGCATGATTTCATGATCGAACCCCACGGCGCGCGGCAGGGGAAAGATGTCGTCCGCCTTGTCGATCACCAGGGTCGAAACCCCGGCGCGGCCGAGCAGCGCGGCAAGCGTCGCGCCCACTGGCCCGAGGCCCACGATTGCAACATCGACGATGCTGGCCATGCACATGTCTCCAAAGCCGTTTCTGGTCGGCCGGGCGGCCTCGATCTTGCGGTGTCAGTCGGCGTAGTTGCCGTGGCCGATGCCGAGATAGGTCTCCATGACCTTCGGATCCTCCAGCAGCGCGGCGCCGGTGCCTTCCTTCACGATCTCGCCGGTCTCCAGCACGTAGCCGTAGTCGGCGATGCGCAGGGCCATCTGTGCGTTCTGCTCCACCAGCAGGATCGACACCCCCGACGCCCGCAGCGCATCGATCACCTCGAACACGTTGCGCACGATCTGCGGCGCGAGGCCGAGGCTGGGCTCGTCGAGCAGTAGCAGCTTGGGGCGGGACATGAGGGCGCGGCCGATGGCCAGCATCTGCCGCTCGCCGCCTGAAAGGGTGGCGGCCTCCTGGGTCCGGCGCTCGCGCAGCCGGGGAAAGCGGGTGAACACGTCCTCGAACGAGCGGGCGATGCCGTCGCCATGCTCGGCGCGGTGCAGGTAGGCGCCCAGCAGCAGGTTGTCGTAGACCGACATGGTGCCGAACAGGTCGCGCCGCTCCGGAACCAGCGCCATGCCGCGCGCCGCGAGCTCCTCGGTGGCGAGGCCGTGGGTGTCGTGCCCGGCGAAGGCGATGCGCCCTCCGCGCCCCGGGATCACCGCGGCGATGGCGTTGAGCAGGGTGGATTTTCCCGCCCCGTTCGGGCCGACCACGGTGACGATCTGCCCCGGCTCCACCTTCAGCGAGACGCCGAACAGCGCCTCCACCTGGCCGTAGCCGACCCGCAGGTCCGTGATGTCCAGAAGCGGGTTCATGCCGGCGGCGCTCATGCGGCGTCTCCCAGATAGGCTTCGACCACCCGGGCGTCGCTCTGGACCTTGGCCGGCTCGCCCTCGCAGATCAGCTGGCCGAAGCTCATGACGATGAGGCGGTCCACGAGGCTCATGACGAAGTCCATGTCGTGCTCGACGATGAGGATGGTGATGCCTTCGGCGCGGATCTGCTTCAGCAGCCGGTAGAGCAGCCGCTTCTCGGGCAGGCGCAGGCCGGCGGCCGGCTCGTCGAGGATGAGCAGGGCCGGATCCGAGGCGAGGGCGCGGGCGATCTCCAGGATGCGCTGCTTGCCGAGCGGCAGGCTGCCGGCGGGCAGGTGCATCACGTCGTCGAGGCCGACGCGGACGATCTGCCGCTCCGCCTCGGCCCGGATGGCAGCCTCCGAGCGCCGCTCCAGGCGCAGGCAGGCGGCGACGACCCCGGATCGGGCCCGGCGGTGGGCGCCCAGCATCACGTTCTCCAGAACGCTGCGCTCGGGCATCATCTTGACGTGCTGGAAGGTGCGCGAGATGCCGACGGCGCCGATCTGCCGCGGGGTGAGGCCGCTGATCACCCTGTCCTCGAACCGCACCTCGCCGCTGGTGAGCGAAAGGGTGCCGGAGATGAGGTTGAACAGGGTGCTCTTGCCCGCCCCGTTGGGGCCGATGAGGCCGACGATCTCCCCCGCCTTCACCTCGAAGCTCATCTCGGAGACGGCGGTGAGGCCTGAGAAGCGCTTCACCGCCTTGTCCACCACCAGCAGGTCCTTGCCCCGCGGCGGGCGCTCGCGGGAGGGCAGGGTGCCCTGCGCGGCGGGGGCGGAGTTGCCGGCCATCCCGGCGAAGCGGCGGCCGAGGAAGGCGAAGTGGGCGGCGATGCCCTGATCGGCCCGGTGCAGCAGCACGACGATGAGAAGGCCGAAAGCGATGGTCTCGAAATTGCCGCTGGTGCCCACGAGGGTGGGCAGGAAATCCTGCAGCCATTCGCGCGCCAGGGTGATGACAGCGGCGCCGATGAGCGCCCCCCAGACATAGCCGGCCCCGCCCACCACCACCATGAACAGATATTCGATGCCGATGTTGAGGCCGAACGGCGAGGGGTTCACGAACCGCAGCAGGTAGGCGTAGAGCCAGCCCGAAATGCCGGCGAGCAATGCCGCAAGCACGAAGGCGATGCGCTTTTCCTTCACCGTGTCGACGCCGAAGGTCTCGGCCATCAGCGCGGCATCCTTCACCGCCCGCAGCGCGCGGCCGTGGCGCGAGTCGAGCAGGTTGGCGACGCAGAACAGGGCGAAGGCGACGCACACCCAGATCAGGGCGCCGAGCTCACGCCCGCCGGTGACCTCGTGCCCGAACACCGAGAGCGCGGGAATGTGGTCGATGCCGGTATGGCCGCCCAGGATCTCCAGGTTGCCGAACAGGTAGAACAGGCTGATGCCCCAGGCGATGGTGCTCAGCGGCAGATAGTGGCCCGACAGGCGCAGCGTGATGGCGGCGATGACCCAGGCGGCGAACGCCGTGGCGGCGAGCGAGGCCAGGAGCGTCGTCACCGGCCCCGCGCCGTAGCCGGTGGCCAGCACCGCCGTGGCATAGGCCGCGATGCCGACGAACGCGGCCTGGCCGAACGAGGTCTGGCCGGTGATGCCGGTGAGCACCACGAGCCCGAGCGCCACCAGGCTGTAGAGGCCGACATAGTTCAGCATCGAGACGGTCTGGCCGCCGGCGATGGCCTGGACCAGGATGATCGCGGCCAGCAGCGCGAGATAGGGAAGATGGCGGACCATGGTCACTCACCCTCGGTGTGGGGCGCGCGGAAGGAGCGCCAGAGCAGAACGGGGATGATGAGGGCGAACACGATCACCTCCTTGAAGGCGCTCAGCCAGAAGGAGGAGAAGGATTCCAGCAGGCCCACCAGCAGGGCCCCGGCCACCGCCAGCGGATAGCTTGCAAGCCCGCCGATGATGGCGGCGACGAAGCCCTTCAGGCCCACCAGGAAGCCGGAGTCGTAGTAGACGGTGGTCAGCGAGGCGATGAGCACGCCGCTCACCGCGCCGATGGCGGCAGCGAACAGGAAGCTCAGGCGCCCGGCCTGCGAGGGCCGGATGCCCACGAGCTTCGCCCCGGCCCGGCTGATGGCGGTGGCCCGCAGCGCCTTGCCCTGGATGGAGCGGCTGAAGAACAGGAACAGCAGCACCATGATGCCGGCGGTGGCCAGGATCACCAGCACGCTCTGCGAGGACACCAGCATGGGCCCCAGGCTGAAGGAGAAATCCGACAGCGGCTCGGTCCGCGCTCCCTCGGCTCCGAACAGCAGCAGCCCGACGCCCACCAGGGCATAGTGCAGCGCCACCGCGGCGATGAGCAGCGGGAGGTTCGAGCTGCGGGCGAGGCCCTCGACATGGTGGTGTAGAGGATGGGGCCCATCGGCACGATGATGGCGAGGGTGAGCGGGATGGCGATCCACTGCGGCGGCCGCGTCGGCGCCAGCCATTCCACGAGGACGAACACGATCACCGCATAGGCGACGAGCCCGGCCTGGTCCGGCGCCAGCCGCAGCCGGCCGATGCGCGCGTGCTCCCGCAGCGTCGACATCACCGCGCTGGCGATGGCCCCGACCAGCAGCACCCAGATGGTGGCCGGCACCTGGCCGAGCCCGAGGGCGGCGAGCGTGAGCGCGCTGTAGGAGATGAATTCCCCCTGCGGCACGAAGAGGATGCGCGTCACCAGGAACACCAGCACCAGCGCGAGCGCGATGAGGGCATATATGGCGGCGTTGACGATGCCGTCCTGGGCGAGGAACAGCGCGATATCGGGTGTCATGATCGACCTTTGGCGAACCATTGGCGCGGCCGCGGATCACGCGGCGACGGCGAGCCCGGTACATTGCCCGGCCGTCGGAGGGGCCGGGCAATACGAAAGCAATGGCGAAGCATCGTGCGCTATTGCGCGAGCGCCCACGCACCGTCCTTGACGGTCATGATGACGGCCGCATCCGGGGGGAAGAAGCCGTGGTTCGCGGGATCGAGATTGACCACGCCGCCGGTGACCGCGAGGTCCTTGGTCGCCTCCAGCGCATCGCGAAGCGCGGCGCGGAATTCCGGCGTCCCGGGCTTGGCGGTCTTCAGGGCCACCTTGGCCGCGCTCTCCAGCATCAGCCAGGCGTCGTAGGCATTGCCGGCGAACAGCGACACCGAGCCGGGGCCATGCGCGCCCTCGAACGTAGCGACGAAGGCCCGGCTGACCGCCTTGCTGGGATGGCCGTCCGGCAGGCTGGCGGAGACCACGAGCGGGCCGCCCGCCACCAGAACCCCTTCCACCGCCTTGCCGCCGACGCGCAGGAAGTCGTTGTTGATGACGCCGGAGGCCTGATAGATCTGGCCCTTGAAGCCGCGCTCGCGCAGGGCCAGCGTCGGCAGCGCCGCCGGGGTGCCGGTGGCGCCGATGAACACGGCGTCCGGCCGCATCGCCAGCACCTTCAGCACCTGCGCGACCACCGACGTGTCGGTGCGGGCGAACTTCTCCGCGCCCACCAGCTTGATGCCGTATTGGGAGGAGAGCTGCGCGAACTCCTTCAGCCAGCCCTCGCCGAACGCATCGTTGAAGCCGATGAATCCGAAGGACTTGATCCCGCGCTTGGCCATGTCGCGCAGGGTGCGCTCGGACAGCTCGCGCTCGCCCAGAGGCACCTTGAACACCCACTTGCGCGCGCCCTCGTGCGGCTCGATCACCGACGGCGAGGGCGCGATGGCGAGCACCGGGGTCTGGGTGCGGCCGGCCACCTCGATGGTCGCCAGCGCCGTGGGCGTGGTGTTACCGCCGATGATGGCGTCCACATTGTCCGCCGTGAGCTTTTCCACGTTGCGGCGGGCGACCGTGGTGTCGGTCCCGTCATCCAGGATGGTCCAGGAGACCGGCACCCCGGCGATCTGCTTGGGCAGGATCTGGAGGGTGTTCTTGATGGGAATGCCGATGGAGGCGGCAGGCCCGGTGGTGGACAGCGTTGCGCCGATACGGATCTCCTGGGCCATGGCCAGGGAGGTCGTCGCGAGCAACGTGGTAACGCCAAGTATAAGTGCCGAAATCCTCATGTTTTCCTCCCGCGCGCCATGTTTGTCTTGTTGTCAGCGCTGGCCGTCGTGAATAGAAATGTCTTCCGCCTTGAGTCCGCCGATGCGCGCATGCACCCGGCCGCCGGTCGCCATGACGAGGCCGAAGGCGATCTCGTCCCGGCGCGGACCATCCCACACCGTCATCTCGGCGGTGTTGAAATGGCTGCGGACATAAGCGGCGTGGATGTGCCCGAGGGGCACCATGAGCCGGGTGCCCGGGCCGCCGATGGTCTTTGCGGCGGGCACGATGGCCTTGGGATTGCCGAGCATCTCGCGCATGGCCCAGCCCCCGGCCTCATGCCAGACCGCGCCATGCTCCAGCTCGCCATCCTCGCCGACGATGACGCCCTTGCCATAGGCCTCGATCCTGTCGGCGCCGCCGAGCTCGGCCACGAGCCGCGCCGACAGCTCCGCGCCAAGCGCGCGCAGGTCCTGCTGGAAGCCGAGCAGGTCCTGCTCGTAACGCCCGGCATAGGGGTTGCCGATGACCGCGAGCGCGGTGCCGACGAGAAGCGGCGTATCCCGGCGCGGCCCGCGCTCGTGCCAGATCTCCTCGCGGCAGAGCTTGATCTTGCGGATGTCGAACGGGCTCATCTCAAGGTCTCCCGCGTGGGGGCGAAGCGGGGCGGTGTCATTCGTCCACCACCGGATTGTGCAGGGTGCCGATGCGCTCGATCTCCACGTCCACGGTGTCGCCCGCCTTCATGAAGAGGGGCGGCTTGCGGGTGAAGCCCACGCCAGCCGGCGTGCCGGTGGCGATGACGTCGCCCGGAACCAGGTCGAAAATCGTGGACGCGTAGTTGATCAGGCGCGGGATCTTGAAGATCAGGTGCGAGGTGTCCGACGACTGCACGACCTCGCCATTGACCAGGGTGCGCAGCTTCAGGCCGTTCGGATCGGGAATCTCGTCCCTGGTCACCAGCCAGGGCCCGAACGGGCCGGTGCCGACAAAGTTCTTGCCGGCGGCGATCTGCTGGGCGTGCATCTGCCAGTCGCGCACGCTGACGTCGTTGTAGATGGAATAGCCGGCCACGTGCTCCATGGCGTCGGCCTCGGCGATGTGGCGGCCGCCCTTGCCGATCACCACCGCAAGCTCGCCTTCCCAGTCGAGATGGGTGGAGACCTGGGGCCGGATCACCGGCGCGTTGTGGGCCACCTGCGACCGCCACACCCGCAGGAACACCGGCGGAAAGCCCGTGATCTCCCGCTTGAGGCCGTGTGCCACCGCTTCCTGGTGGTGGTCCATGTAGTTGCGGGCGATGCAGATGATCTTTTCCGGCCTGGGGATCACCGGCAGGAAGGTGATGTCCGCCAGCGCGATGTCGGCCTTGGCGGCGGCGAGGATCTCGTCGCGCCGGTCGAAGTCCGCGCTGCCGAGGAAGTCCGCCAGCGTCGCATGCTGGGGCATGGCCTTGCCGAGGTCGGCGACCTTGTCACCCACGACCGCACCCCAGGTCGGAACATTGCCCACGGAGAAAGACAAGAGCTTCATGAGTTGCCGTCCTGTCGCCGAATTCGACGCGAGTGAGTGGTTATTTTTTCGAAAAATGCAATATTTTCGATATTATTTGCAGCGCGGCCTCGCGCTTCTTTTCGTGCGTCCTGCCACTCGTCCCATCTCACCGAGCCGCATCGGGTTACGACGCGGGGCTCGTCCCGTTCAGCTCAGCTCGAGCGCCGGAGCCTCGATCCCCAGCTGCGTGGCGAGCTCGGCGAGCTTCTTCGCCGTTCCGCGCGCCAGCGGGATTCCGTCCCGGCTGCGCTCGGCGGCCGTGCGCCGGCCGCGGTCGCCAGGCAGCAGCACCCCCTCGGCCCCGGACGCCAGCGGAAGCCCGTGAATGGCCCCCGCCAGAGCGTGCACATTGGCGAGGAAGTCCGCGCGGTCGGTGAAGGCTGCCGGATCGACCGCCACCACCAGCCCGTTGAAGCCCAGCGGATCCTGCCCCGCCAGGGCCGGCGCGATGATCGGGTTGCCGGCCAGCAGCGAGCAGAGCACCTCGATCATCAAGGACAGCCCCGCTCCCTTGACGCCGGCCATGGGCAGCAGCGCCTTCACCAGCGACGGATCGGTCGTGGACCGGCCTTCGCCGTCCACGCCCCAGCCTTCCGGGACGGCACGCCCGGCGTCACGCGCCGCCATGATCTGCCCCAGCGCCACGGCCGCGGTGGACATGTCGAGCACGATGGGCGCATCCGCATCCATCGAGGGGGCCGAAATCGCCAGCGGGTTGGACGACACCGCCTCGCCGCGGGCGCCCGGATAGGCCATCAGCGGCTTCGAGGCGGTCATGACGATGCCGATCAGCCCGGCCGCCGCCACCTTGTGCGCGAAATAGCCGATCGCCCCGGCATGGGTGACGTTGCGCCCGACGCAGACGCCGGCGCCCCACCGGGCCGCAAGCTCCATCGCCTTGAGGGCCACGCTCTCCATGCCGCTGGCCCCGGGGGCAAGGCCCGCGTCGACGAGCGCCACCGCGCCATGCTCCCGGGCGACCTGGGGGATGGCCTGCGGATCGATCATGCAGAGCCTCACCATCTCCACATAGCGCGGGATGCGCAGCACGCCGTGGGAGTCCACGCCGCGCAGATTGGCCCAGACCAGAAGCTCCGCCACCTTGCGGGCATCCTCGGGTCGGAAGCCGCCCGCCGCGAGCAGGCGTTCGGCAAGGCCGCGCAGCGCGTCGGGGGTGAGGGTGAGGGTGCCGGTCGACATGGCCTCAGGCAGCCAGCGGCGAGGGGAAGAACTTGTCGAGCCACCCCTTGATCATCGCCTTGGTGCGCGGGGCATCCTCGGCCGAGAGCGGGAAGTGGGACGTGCCGGTGATCAGCATCAGCTCCGCCGGCTGCCCCGCCTTCTCGAACAGGCGGATGGACTGCTCGGTGGGCGTGATTCCGTCGTCGGCGGTGTGGAAGAACAGGGCCGGTCGCGGCGAGATATCTCCAACGACGTCGTCGGCGCGGAAGTTGTACATGCTGATGGCGGTCTCGACCGGGATCTCCATGATCGCCTTGGGCGAGAGGTTCTTGCGCAGAGGCTCGGGGATCGGCACCGCGTCGAAGCGCGAGATCCACATGCTCTTGCCGGTCTCGCGCTTGTGCTTGCGGCCCTGCTCCAGAAGGCCGGAAAAGCGGGCCCACGCCTCCGGGGTGGGATGCTGGCCGCGGAACTTGCGCTCGCCGTCGCCCCAGCCGCACGAAGAGATCACGCAGGCGAAGCGGCTGTCGACGCCGGCGGAATAGACCGCCACCGCCGCCCCGAAGGAATGGCCGACGACGCCGATGCGCGTGGGATCCACCTCCGGCCGCGAGGCGAGGAAGGTGAGCGCGTTCTTGGCATCGAAGACCTGATCCAGGCAACGCACCTGGGCCCGCTCGCCCTCGCTTTCGCCGCAGCAGCGGAAATCGAAGCGCAGGGCGACGTACCCGAAGTCTTCCAGCATCCGGGCCTGGATCTCGGCGTGGGATTCGTCCTTCGAGCCCACGAAGCCGTGGAGGACGATGAAGGCCGGCAGGCGCTGGTCCGCCTTGCGCCCTTCCGGCACGTGCAGCACCGCGGACAGCGTGAGGCCATCCGACTGGAACGTCAGCTTCTCTTGCATGTCAGAATTCCCGGAGCTTCGGATCAGCCGATGGCAGTAAAGGGGAAGTGGAACGTGCGCCATTCCAGCGGTGCCGGAGTTCCCCACACGTTCATCTGGCGGACATTGCCGGGCCGCTCCAGATTGGTGATGACGTTGGGGGTGAACGTCTCGTCGTCGGCGACCAGGGCCATCTGCCCGGCGCATTCGATCATGGCGCCGGAAGCATCGGTGTAATAGGCGTAGGTATTGTCGCCGGGGCGGTGGCGGCCGGGCCCCCACAACATCTCCTTGTTGAACCGGTCAAGGGTGTCGCCAAGGCGCAGGTACTGGTTGAACTCCGCGAATTCGAACGAATAGTGGTGCAGGCCCACCTTGCCTTTCACCAGGCCGAGGATGTGGTGCTGGCGGTTGCCGCCGTACATCCAGCTCAGGCTGTCGTCCACCAGGCGCTCGGACAGCTTCATCCCCGCGATGGCCTCGAGCTGCGTGCGCGTCGCCGCCGGATCCGGGGTGATGAGGTTCATGTGATCCATGCGGTTGGGCGCGACGCCGGAGGTGGCGTGGCGCCGGCCATAGATCTCGTCCCGGACCGGGGTGTGGATCTCGAACCTGAGCCCCTCGGGGGTCGCGAAGGTCACGCCCGCGGCCACGCAGCCGAGGCTCGGCGCGGTGGAGAGGATGCGGCACCCGGCAGCTTCCACGCGGGCTTCGGCCGCGCGCACGGCGTCCACGGTCAGCGCCTCGAGGGCGATGGTGTGGGTGGAGTTCTCGTCGGAATGGACAAGGACCAGCTCGGCGGCGCGGCCGTTGGAGCTCAGCCAGGTCTGGCCGTGATCGCGGTGGGTGACGTGCAGGCCGAGGATCTCGGTCGCGTCCCGGATCACCGCATCGGGATCGGTGACATTGACCTTCAGATGCCCGACGGCATGGGCGATATGCGTCATCGTTTCCCCTCTTCACCGCTCGGTTGCTATCGGCAACCCTTGGCGATGGTGATACGGCAAGCGCCGGACGAGTTCAACAATTTTCGAAAAAATCTCTGATATCGAAATATAGACCTATCATAGGGCGCTGCCGGGGATGCCTTCCAGGGGCCGGCTCGCCGGCGCATGGGGTGACATATTTGATTTTTTCGAAAATTTACGTAGGCTTCCCGCTCAGGTTCCTGTTGATCGCAACGGGGAAGGCGGGGCGAGAATGGCAGAGAAGCAGAAGCAGGTTGGCGAGACCCGCGCGGCCGACGTCCTTCACCGGATGCGGCTCGACATCATCAACTGCGAGCTGAAGCCGGGCGAGAAGCTGAGGTTCGAGCCGCTGCGCGCCCGCTACAACGTCAGCTTTTCCACCCTGCGCGAGGCGCTCTCGCGGCTCGCGGCGGAAAGCCTCGTGGTCGCCGAGGGCCAGCGCGGCTTCATCGTCGCGCCGGTCTCGATCGCCGATCTGAACGACCTCACGGACACCCGCGTCCTGATCGAGATCGAGATGCTGCGGCGGTCCATGCAGCAAGGGGACGACGACTGGGAAGCCGACATCCTCGCCGCCTTCCACCGCATGGACAAGATGCAGAAGCGGCTGGGTCGCGAATACTATTTGTCCGAGGAATGGGGTGCCGTGCACAGCGCGTTCCATGCCGCGCTGGTGGCCGCCTGCCTGTCGCCGACCCTCATCGAGATGCGCCACAAGCTGTTCGAGCGGGCCCACCGCTACCGGCGCATGTCGTCCCAGTTCCGCAAGAAGTGGCGCAAGAAGGATGTCGAGCACAAGATGATCGTCGACGCCACCCTGGCGCGTGACGAGAAGCTGGCGCTCCAGCTCATCGAGCGGCATATCCGCGAGACCAGCGAGAACGTGATTGCCAATGCCGGCCACCTCTTCGACCAGGGCGCGCCAGATCCTGGCGCCTCCATGGGGCAGGAGGCCGCCGAGTAATTTCGGCGACCCGCCCGGCACGCCGGTTTGCGCGCGCCGGGTGGATCATCGATCATCGGCCTGTCGCCCGGGCGTGTTTTCCCCGGAGGCTGGAGGCGCCTGACAAACCGGACCGTACGTCCAGATTCGCCCCGCCGTCCTTTGCGCGGCCTGTTCGAAATCCAAGGCGGTCGGGGTTTGCAGGCGTCCTCGGGCGGGGTGCAGCGGCGCGTCTGCAGTCGCGATAAAAATTTATCGCGCTTGAAAAAATCAATTTTATGCCCTACCACCTCCGCCATGGAGCCTTCAGCCGCGTACTCCGCCCTTGCGGGGTGACGGGCGAGCACCCGGCTCGGGATGGACAGGGAGAGACTCATGAAACTGGCAGCCTTCACCACCGGCCAGATGGCGGAGATCGGCCTTGTGCGAGGCGACCGGCTCCTCTCGCTCACCCGCGCGGCGCCGCAACTGGCGCCGGACATGGCGGCGCTGATCGCCGGCTGGGATACGCTCGAGGCGGAGGTGCGGCGGCTGGATGCCTCCGGCGAGACCCATCTCGGCCTCTCAGAGGCGCGTCTTCTCGCCCCCGTGCAGCCGCGCAAAATCCTCGCCATCGGCCTCAACTATGCCGACCACATCGCCGAGAGCGGGCTGCCGACCCCGGAGCACCAGCTCTGGTTCGCCAAGCTGCCCAACACCGTCAACGGCCCCCATGACGACGTGCAGATTCCCCTCGCCTCCGACCAGGTGGACTATGAGGTGGAGCTGGTGGCGGTGATCGGCCGGCGAGGCCGGCATATCGCAGCCGGGACGGCGGCGCAGCACGTGTTCGGCTATTGCGTCGGCAACGATGTCTCCGTGCGCGACTGGCAGATCCGGACGCCCCAGTGGCTGCTGGGCAAGTCGTTCGATGGCCACGGTCCCATCGGACCGTGGATCACCACCGCCGACGAGATCGGCGATCCTCATCGCCTCGACATCCGCTGCCTTGTCAACGGCGACGTGCGGCAGAACTCCAACACCCGGCATCTGGTGTTCGACGTCTGGCAGCAGATTGTGCACGTGAGCGAGGCCATGACCCTGGAGGCCGGCGATCTTCTCTTCACCGGCACGCCGGGCGGCGTCGGCTGGGCGATGCAGCCTCGGCAGGTGCTCAAGGCCGGCGATCGGGTGCGGTGCGAGATCGCCGGGCTCGGGGCGATCGAATGCCGGATGGTCGCCGAAGCCGCTCCGGCGGCGCGGCATGCGTCCGACGCCGCCTGATCGTTCCGCCGGGTTTCGGATGCGGGCCGGTGTGCCGCCGCAGAAACGGCGCATCGGCGCATCGGCGCATCGTACACCAGGCAAAACATAATCAAGCAAAACAGAACCAAGGAGGAAAGCATGCCCCTCGTGATGAAGCTCGGCTATCTTGAGCTCGGCGTCAAAACGGTCGCGGAGAGCCTCGATTACTACACTGGCGTCATGGGTGCCGCGCTGACCGAGACGTCGCCGGACGGCAGCGCCCACCTCAGCGTCGGCAAGGATCACCATTGCTTGGTGGTCAAGCCGTCCATGGAGCCCGGGTTCGGCGCGATCGGCCTCCAGCTGCGCCCGCCGGCGACCCTCGATGAGGTGGCGCGGCGCCTGGCCGGCCTGGGCATCGATGTGGAGATCCGCAGCGACAGCCGGCCGGGCATGCCGCGCCTTCTGGCCGCCACCTTCCCCGGCGCGCCGGTGTTCGAGCTCTACGAGCAGATGTCGGAAGTCACCCCGCGCCCGGATCATTCCGGCTTCTCCCCCAGCCGGCTCGGCCACGTGGCCATCCTCTCCACCGAGGCCCGGCGGGTGGTCGAGTTCCTCCACGAGGGCCTGGACTGCTGGACCACCGACTGGTTCGACGACCGCGCCACCTTCCTCACCTGCAATCGCGACCACCACGTTTTCAACGTGCTGAGCGCGCCGTTCAACGGGCTTCATCACGTGGCGTTCCAACTGGTGGATGCGCGGCATCACTTCGATGCTGCCGACCGCCTCGCGATCGAGAAGATTCCGCTGCTGTGGGGCCCCTCGCGCCATACCGCGGGGCACAACATCGCCTCCTACCACCGCGCGCCGGAAGGCTCGCTGGTCGAGCTCTATTCGGACATGGACGTCTACGTGCCCGAGCTCGGCATCTTCGAGCCCCGCGACTTCCATGAGGATCAACCGCAGAAGCCGAAGGTGTGGTCCTTGTCCAATCTCTCGGCCTGGAACACGGAATTCTCCTTCGATCTGGCGCACGGCTAGAGCGCGCTCCGGGCATATGGAGTCCTGCTGCTGTTCCATGTGCTTGAAGAACCCGATCCGCAGAGTGTCGGTCGCGCGAGATAGCATCCGTGTCGATCCGGAATGCTGCGGGGCTCCGTCGAGAGGTCAAAACGGGCGCCCGAGCGGCGCCCGTTTTTGTTGGGGATGGGCATTCCCTCCCGCCATGCGCCGAAGCTTCCGCGGCGGCACGCAAAAAGGGCCCCGCATGTCCGCCGGGGCCCTCTGGATGGATCCCCGACGAACGGCGTCAGCGCAAGGGCGCGCCGGTCTGGGGCGAGCCGTGAAAAGACGCCGGGCTGACGGTTGTCGGCGTGTCGAGGCCGGCACGCCAGCGGTCGAGGAGCGGGTTCAGGGCGGAAAGCGAGGCCGCCCCGCCATGGGCATAACAATCCGGTCTCACCAGCACTGCGACGCAGCCCAGCTCGGCGAAATAGCCGCCGTAGATCCCTTCCACATCCCGCACGCCGCCATCGGCGCCGAAAGCCGCGATCACGCTGCCGACGGCGTCGAGGGCCGCGCGGTTTTCAGCCGAGAGCTGGGCCAGCACGCCGGCGTCCTTCGCCAGGAGCACGAAGCCTGAGCCCACCACGTCGTCGAACAGGCCCGTGCGACCATTCCACTCCACGAGGCCCTGCGGAGCCAGCAGGCCGGCGCCGGGGGCGTCGGCATCCCACATGCCGAAACCCAGCTGGGGCTTGGGTGGCGGCGGGGCGCGATAGTCGGGGGCGGCGCAGACGGCGGTCATCTCCCGGTCGCGCGCCTGCGCCGCCAGGGGATCGGAAATGCAGATGACCTTGCCGAGCTGCACCGAGAAGCGGATCAGGTCCTGGACATGCCCGCTGCGTTCCGGTCCGTAGCTGTCCAAGAGCGCTTCGTTGCTTGCGCCGCGCAGGATGAGGTCGAGCCGCCACGCCAGCCCCAGCGCATCGCGCATGCCGCTGCACATGCCCTGGCCGGCGAACGGGGGCATCAGGTGTGCGGCGTCTCCGGCAAGCATCACCTTGCCGGCCTTCCACGATTTCGCCCACTGGCCGCGGAACGTATAGACCGCGTGACGCTCCACCACCGCGTTCTCCGGCGTGATGTCCCACGGCGCGAGGAGCCGCCAGGCGACGTCCGCCCGGTTCATCTCCTGCGGCTGCTCGCCGGGCAGAAGCATGAATTCCCAGCGGCGGCGCCCCGGGCCGCCGGGCACCACGGTGGTGGGGCGGGCGGGGTCGCACAATTGCCAGCATTCCGGCTCCCACAGCCGCTGCGTCTGGGGAATCGCATCCACCACCAGCCAGTTGAAGGCGAAGCCGAGATCCTCCATCCCGATGCCGAGGCTGCGGCGCAAGAACGAGTTGGCGCCATCTGCGCCGACGAGGTAGCGCGCCCGGACGCGGCAGCGGGCGCCGCTCGCCTCCCACTGGCCGTCGCGCACGGTGCCCTGCTCGAGGTCGACCCGCACGCCCTCGTCGTCCTGCGACAGGCCGGTGGCGGACCAGCCCTGCTTCACGATCACCGAGGGGTGGGTCTTCACATGGCGGTCCAGCACCGCCTCGAGCTCCGGCTGGGCGAAGAAGCTGGCGGTCGGCCAGCCGCTGCGGCCATGGCCGCTCCAGTCGAATTTCAACAGCAGCTGGCGGTCAGCGTTCCGCCATTCATAGTCATGGGGGCGGTGGATGATGCGGTTGACGTCGGCCATCATCCCCGCACCCTGGAGGATGCGCCCGATCTCGTCGTCGAAATGCACGGCGCGGGGCAAGGGGTAGAGATCGGGCCAGCGGTCGCACACCAGCACCCGATGCCCCCGGCGCGCCAGCAGCAGCGCCAGGAGCTGTCCCGTCGGGCCGTAGCCGACGATGGCGACGTCCGTCGAATAAAGTTCGCTCATCCGCGTTTCCTCTTCCGTTTCTTGATGGCCATTGCCTGCGCGGGGCCGTGCGCCGCTGCGGATCAGTCGCCGTCGAGCTTGACCAGCTGCTTGCCCAGATTCCGGCTGGTCAGAAGCCGCAGGAAGGCGTCCGGCACACCTTCGATGCCGCGGGCGATATCGAACTTGGACTGCAGGCGGCCGGCCTCGTACCAGCGCCGCAGCCGCCCCCTGCCGCCCTCGTACCCGGCCGCATGGTCGGAGCACAGGAAGCCGCGCACGGTGGCGCGCGCCACCAGGATCTGCCGCAGGAAGCGGGGGCCGATGTCCGGCGCGTCGAAGGTGTCGGCAAGGCTCGCGGTCCCGACCACCACCACGCGCGCACCGGGCGCCAGGTTCTGCATGGCGGCGTCGTGGATGCGGCCGGCGGTGTTGTCGAGGAAGACGTCCACGCCCTGCGGGCAGGCCTGCGCCACGGCGGCGTGCAGGTCCGCGGCGGCGCGATAGTCGACCACCGCGTCGTAGCCGATCTCCCGGCACCACGCGGCCTTTTCGGGGGAGCTCGTCACAGCGATGGCGCGGCATCCGGCAATCTTCGCCAGTTGTCCGGAGATCTGCCCCACCGATCCGGCGGCGGCGGAGATGAGCACCGTGTCGCCCGCTTTCATCGCGCCGGCGGCGAACAGGGCGAAATAGGCGGTGAGCCCGTTGAGGCCGAACAGGTCGAGCCAGTAGGGCAGGGGCGCCAGATCCGGATCGATCCGACGCACGTCGCGGGGCGAGAGCAGCGCATATTCCTGCCAGCCGAAGGCGAAGTCGGTCACCACGAGGTCGCCGGGGGCAAAGCCGGCCGATCGCGACTCCAGCACGCGGCCGATGGCCCCGCCCACCATCACCTCGCCCAGGCCCACGCCCGCCGCATAATTGCGCTGCGGTGAAATGCGCCCGCGCATGTAGGGCGCGACATCGAGATACAGCGCCTTGACCAGCAGATGACCGGGCGCCACCTGCGGCGCCTCGGTCTCAACCAGCTCCCAGTTGGACGTTTCGGGGCGGCCGCTGGGAAACGAAACGAGCCGCCATTGTCTGTTCTTGAGCATGTGCATCTCCGGGGCTTCCAGCGCCGACGCGCGGGCACGGGCCAGCGGGCCGCGAGGGGAAGCGATGCGTGTCGCCTGAAAGGCGCCGCTGGAACAGCCCCTGGGCGCCGGGATTTTCGTGCGCGTGTGGGGCGTTGCTGCGCCGTCTCCGGCTACGGCGCCTTCAGGGGCAGCATGAATTGCAGCCAGAAGCGCTCGCCCTGAGGCCGGTTCTCGGTGGCGAACTCGTGCTGCCACTTGACGCC
>CALMSN010000248.1 GCA_937872325.1 uncultured Xanthobacter sp.
CGGCAGGGGCAGCAGCGCGTGCGCCAAGGCGCGCCGGCCGCCCCCCCTTACCCCCGTGCGGCGCGTGCCTCCCGACCATTCCCGCCGCAGACCCGGATGCCCTCACCGAGGCCGCCATCCACGCCCTCGTCCACGGTTTCTATGATGTGGTGCGGGCGGACCCGCTGATCGGCCCGGTCTTCACCGGCCACATCGCGGCGCAGGACTGGCCGCCCCATCTGGCGAAGATGTGCGACTTCTGGTCGTCGGTGCTGCTGAAGACCGGTCGGTATGACGGCCGCCCCCTGCCCCCGCATCTGGGCCTGGGCGAGCTCGGCGATGCCCATTTCCAGCGCTGGCTCGCCCTCTTCCGCCCGGTGGCGGCCACCACCCTGCCGCCCGAGGCGGCCGGCAGGGCCATCACCCAGGCCGAGCGCATGGCCCAGAGCTTCCGCCTCGCCATCGCCTTCCAGAAGGGCGAGGACATCACCCGGATGCGGCCGCTGGTGGGCTGACCGCCCGGCCCCGCCGGGTTGATCTGGCCGTTTGAATCTTCGTCCAAAGCCGCCTATGACCCAACGGCAATGCACAACAGGTGCCGAAAGGCTTGAGACGCCGATGCGTGTCGCCGCGGTCATTCCGCTCTACAATGGTGCCCCCTTCATCCGCGAGAGCCTCGAAAGCGTGCTGGCCCAGAGCGAGCCGGCCGACGAGATCATCGTCGTGGACGACGGCTCCACTGACGCCGGCGCGTCCATCGTGGCGGAGATGGCGACCCGCCATCCCATCACCCTCATGAGCAAGCCCAATGGCGGGCAGTCCTCGGCCCGCAACCTCGCGATCCGGCACACCACCTGCAGCCACATCGCCCTGCTGGACCAGGACGACATGTGGTACGAGGACCATCTGGCGCGCCTCAAGGTGCCGTTTCAGACGCAGTGCGTGCGCCGGCTCGGCTTCGTCCACGGCAACCTCGACCAGATCGACCGCCACGGCCGCACGATGATCCACGGGGTGCTCGACACCCTGCCCATCACCCATCCGCTGCGCTCCATCACCGATTGCCTGCGCCACGACCTGTTCATCCTTCCCGGCGCCTCGCTCATCGCCAGGGAGGCGATCGTCGCCGCCGGCTATTTCGACGAGCGCCTGAGCGGCTACGAGGACGACGACCTGTTCCTGCGCCTGTTCCTCATGGGCTACCGCAGCACCTATATCGAGGAGCCGGTGACCCAATGGCGCATCTACGACAGCAGCACCTCGTTCTCCCCGCGCATGGCGCGCTCGCGCATGATCTATTTCCGCAAGCTCATCGAGGCCTTTCCGGACGAGCCGCGCCTCAACCTGTTCTGGGGCCGCGACGTGATCGGCCCGCGGTTCATGGGGCTGGAGCGCAACGAGTTCATCCAGGGCTCCAAGACCGGTGACCGGCAGCGCGTCGCCCAGGCCTGGGCGGATATCGTCGCCATCATGCCGGTGATGCGGCGGCGCACCCGCCGGCGCTTCGCCCTGCTGCGCCCGCTCATCGGCGCGCTCCGCGAGGGACCGCTCACCGGCCTCGCCCGCTTCCTGCTGCGCATCGCCCTGCGCTGAGGTCGGGCGGACCGAATTTCGAAACGCCGTGGGCCCATTCACCGCCGCCCTTGCGCAAACCCTTCGGGCGCTTTACTAACCGCGCCGGTGAGGCCACGTGGCGGAGTGGTTACGCAGCGGACTGCAAATCCGTGTACGGGGGTTCGATTCCCTCCGTGGCCTCCAGACAGCGGCGCGCCGGCAGGCGCGCAGGCCCCTCGGCCGGACACCGTCAGGCGGGCACAGGCGCGGGACATCTTCGTGCCGAGAAGACCGGTTCGCGTGGGGGCAACGCGTGAACACGAGGACAGCGGCGGTTGATGCGAGCCAAGGTGACCGGAAATCCGCCCTGCCCGGCCCCGATTCCATCGCGCACCGCCCCCGACCGGCATCGCCCGCAGGCGCTGCGGCGCCCCCGGCGGGATGATCCGCCCCGCAGCGCGCACGACAGGCGCCAGCCCTCCCGCCCCGGCGAATCGCCGGGCGTAGCATCCGCATCCGGGATATCCTCCCCCCGGCCGAACCCATCCGCAGGCGCCCGGCGCCTCAACCCAGCACGCGGCGTCGACCGACGCCGCCGGAGACCGCGATGAGCGCCAAACCGCGCCCCGATGTGCCCCCAGGCAAGCTCCAGCTGGCCGGGCCGCCGCCGAGCCGCAACGAGACCGTCGAGGTGCTTCGCCGCCTGCTGCTCTCGGAAGGCCGCAAGCACTCGAAGGCGTATGCGCTCGCCTTCACCTTCATGGCGCTCATGGGCGCCTGCACGGCCGCCCTCGCCTACCTGATGAAGGATGCGGTGGACGCCATCTTCGTCGCCCCCACGCCGCAGGCGGTGTGGCTGGTGTCGGGCGCGGTGATGCTGCTGTCCATCGTCAAGGGCGCCTCGGCCTACGGCCAGAGCATCACCATGGCGCGGATCGGCAACCGCATCGTCGCCGACAACCAGAAGCGCGCCTTCGACAAGCTGCTGCGCCAGGACGTCGCCTATTTCGCCGATCGGCACACCGCCGAGGTCTCCATGCGCTTCACCGCCGGGGCCAACGGCGCCCGGCAGTCGCTCGACCTGATGGTGACCTCCATCGGCCGCGACGCGCTCTCGCTGGTGATGCTGGCGGGCGTCGCCATCGCCCAGGATCCGTTTCTGGCGGTGATCGCCCTCGTCATCATGCCGGCGGCGGTGCTGGGCACCCGCAAGCTCATCCGCAAGGCGAAGCACATCTTCACCACCGGCTTCAGCTCCGGCATCAAGCTCTCGTCCATCGCCATGGAGGTGTTCCAGGGCGTGCGGACGGTGAAGGCCTACACCCTCGAAGACACGATGCGCGCCCGCACCGCCCGCTACATCGACGAGGTGGAGGGCGCCAACAACCGGCTCGTGCGGACCCAGGCCAAGTCGTCGCCGCTGATGGAGACCCTCGGCGGCCTCGCCATCGGCGGGGTGGTGCTCTATGCCGGCTACAACGTGATCGAGCTCGGCCGCTCGCCGGGCTCCTTCTTCTCGGTGCTGACCGCGCTGCTGCTGGCCTACGAGCCGGCCAAGCGCCTCGCCCGCCTGCATGTGGACCTGGTGAGCCACATCATGGGCGCGCGCATGCTGTTCGAGCTCCTCGATTCGCCCGCCACCGACGGCGACCCCATGGGCGCCCCGGACATGCCCCGCCCGCAGGGCCGGGTGGAGCTACGCGACGCGGTCTTCGGATACCGCGCCGGCGAACCGGTGCTGCGCGGGCTCGATCTCGTCGCCGAGCCGGGCCAGACCACGGCGCTGGTGGGCCAGTCGGGCGGCGGCAAGAGCACGGTCATCAACCTGATCGAGCGGTTCTATGATCCGCAGTCGGGCACGGTGCTGATCGACGGCACCGACACCGCCACCTTCACCCGCCGCTCGGTGCGGGCGGCGACCGCGCTGGTGAGCCAGGACGTCTACCTCTTCTCCGGCACCATCCGGGAGAATATCGGCTACGGCCGGCCCGGGGCGAGCGAGGAGGAGATCGAGGCCGCCGCCCGCGCCGCCCACGCCCATGCCTTCATCACCGGCTTCGAGGCCGGCTATGAGACACGGGTGGGGGAGCACGGCGCCCAGCTCTCCGGCGGCCAGCGCCAGCGCATCGCCATCGCCCGCGCCTTCCTGAAGAACGCCCCGATCCTGCTGCTGGACGAGGCCACCGCGGCCCTCGACAGCGAATCGGAGGCCGAGGTGCAGAAGGCGCTGCAGGAGCTGGCCCACCAGCGCACCACCATCGTCATCGCCCACCGGCTTCAGACGGTGGTGGGAGCGGACAAGATCTGCGTCATCGAGCACGGCCGGGTGGTGGAGAGCGGGCGCCACGGCGAGCTTCTGGCCCAGCGGGGACGCTATTACGGCTTCTACTACGCCCAGTTCGCGCGCGACTCGGACGACCACGCCGGCGCCCCGGCGACCAGCCCCGAGGCCCTGCGGGCCTGAGGGGCGCCGCTTCGCCGGGAGCGGAGCGGGCTTGGTTCTCCCCGCGAGGCGCAAGCGCCTCCGAGACCAGCTCGGCACGCTGCCGAGGGATGCCGAATCCTTCGGCTCGGCCCTGCTGCCCTGGGTTTTCTCATGCGGTGCAGGCGGGTTTGGCAAGGCGCGCGGCAGCGTGGGTGCCTGCTCTGACCGGCGCCGGGGGGTGGGCGCCCAGGCCCCGCGGGAGGGTGATCCGGCGGGGGCGGGTCGGCCCCGCCGGCCCTCGATAGAATCCGCCACCTGAGGGAATTGCGCTTTTTGGCTTCACAAGGCGGCGCCGGGTTGCTATATGGCGCGCCTCGGCCGCAAGGCTGTTCCCCGATAGCTCAGTTGGTAGAGCGTTCGACTGTTAATCGAATGGTCGCAGGTTCGAGTCCTGCTCGGGGAGCCATCGCTCCTTCCCCCGATACGCCCGGCAAGCCCGCGCCTGCATCCGTAGGGTGACGGATGCGCGATTTCGCCTCCTCGCAGTGGCGGCCGCCGGTCGCTATGACGTCGTGGACCGGTGCCGGCGAAGATCCGTCCGGCATGGCCACACGGGAGACGAAGCGATGACAGCAACGGCCTTCGTCCTCGCCTCGGCCCTGATCCTGCTTACCCCCGGCCCCACCAACACCCTGCTGGCCGCGGCGGGAGCGGTCGCCGGACTGCGCCGCGCGGTGCTGCTGCCGGTGGCCGAATCCCTCGGCTACGCCATCGCGGTGAGCGGCTTCGTCTGGCTCACCGCCGCCGTGGCCGACCTCGCCTGGGCCATGCCGGCGATGAAGGCCGCGGCCGCCGCCTGGCTTCTCTACGCCGCCACCCGGCTGTGGACCGCCACTGTCGCGACGACACCCGAGCCGGCGCCCCGCGCCTTCGGGCGTGTCCTCGTGACCACGCTGCTGAACCCCAAGGCGATGCTGGTCGGCACCTTGATGATCCCGCAGCTCCCACCGCCGGAAGCGGCGCCATGGATCGGCGGCTTCGTCGCCATGGCCTATCTGGCCGGGCTGGGCTGGGTGCTGTTCGGCGCCAGCCTCCCCTCCCGCATCAGGCCCTATGCCTACAAGGCGGCGGCCATGGTGCTCGGCCTGTTCTCCCTCATCGCCCTGGGCGGGGCTATCGCCACGGCCTGAAAGCAGGCGGGTGAGCGGGGGACGGGGGGGTTTCCATGCCCTGCCGCCGCGCTCCCGCCCCTTGCACCACCGGCGTCGGCCTACGGCCGGTTGTTGCGGCTCGCCTCCCCCAACCGGTCACACCTTCGATGGACGGCCCTGTGGCGACGCACCGGCATGGGGAGGGCGCGCCAGCTCGGCGCCCCCCTGGCATCATCCCTCCCCGCCGAGCTGCAGCGGATCGCGCAGGCGGCTGGCGCGCAGTTCGCCGCTGCGGGCCAGAACCGGATAGGCCGAGGCGGCGACGATGTGCGCGTTCACCTGCTTGAGGTCCCGCACCAAATCGAGGTGCAGGGTGGAGGCCTCGGCGAGGTGCAGCTCGCCCGAGCGCAGGCGGTCGAAATGGGTGCGGGTGGCCAGGCTCTCGCTGGCCCGGAAGGCAGCCTTCTCCGCCGCCAGCAGGCGCGCCGCCCGGACGTCGCCGGTCATGAACAGCGAGGCGGCCAGGCGCAGGTTCTCGCGCAACCGGTCGAGGGTGGCGGCCAGCTCGGCCTCACCGGCGGGGGAGAAGGAGAGCCCGCGCTCCAGCCGTTTCGCCGCCACGCTCATAAGGTTGCGGTTCACCACGTCGCCGGCCTGCTCCATGTTGGTGGCGAACAGGAGGATCTCCTCCACCCGGTGCTCGTCCGCGGCGCTGAGGTCCTCCGGATCGAGGGCGGTGAGGTAGGATTTGATGGCGGTGTTGAGGGCATCGAGGATGTCGTCCATGCGCCGGGCCTCGCCGATCCGCCGGCGGTCGCCGCCCACCAGCGCCGCCTTGGCCTGGGCCAGCATCTCGTCCACCGTGTCGGACAGGCGCAGTGCCTCGCGCGCGGCGGCGCCGATGGCGATCACCGGCAAGTCCTTCGCCGCCGGTTCCAGGTAGCGCGGCCGGGACGGGTCCTGCGGATCCATCCGGGCAGGGTAGATCCACACCAGCAGGCGGGCGAGCGGCGTCAGCACTGGGAAGAAGGCGGCGGCCGTCACCAGGTTGAACAGGGTGTGGAAATCGGCGGCGGCGCGGCCGGGGTCGGGCTCCAGCGTCATCATCAGCCGGCCGAGAGGCTCGATCAGCGCCACCGCGAGCGCGACGCCCAGCGCCCGGTTTAGGAGGTTGCCCACCGGCACCCGACGCGCCACCGGATCGCGGCTGGCAAAGCCTTCCAGCGCCGGGGCCAGGGCGCTGCCCAGGTTGGCGCCGAGGATGAGGGCGAAGGCGGCATTGGGCGGCACCACCCCCTGCACCGCCAGCGACATCACCAGCAGCACCACCGCCACCGAGGAATGCACCGCCCAGGTGAGCACCGCCGCCAGCAGCACGTCCAGCATCGGCACGGTGGAGACCACCCCCAGCAGCATGCGGATGGACGGCGCGTCCTCCAGCGGCCGCAGCAGGTCCACCAAAGCGTGGAGGGCGATGAGGATCAGGCCGAGGCCGATGAAGGCGCGGCCGAGGTCGTGCGCCACCGCGTTGCGATCGCGGCGGAACATGATGACGCCGGCCAGCACCAGCGCCGGCGCCGCCGCGGCGACGTCGAACGACAGCACCTGGACGATGAGGGTGGTGCCCACGTTGGCGCCCAGCATCGCGGCCAGCGCCGGCACCAGCTCCACCAGCCCGGCGGCGGCGAAGCCGGAGACCATGAGCCCGGTCGCGGTGCTGCTCTGGAGCACCGCCGTGATGCCGAGGCCGGCGGCAAAGCCCTGCCAGCGGTTGCGCAGGGCCCGGCCCAGCACAGCCTTCAGGCGCGGCCCCAGCGCCCGCTGCACCGCACTGCCCACCATATGGGTGCCCCACAGGAGCAGAGCGGCGAACCCCGCAAGATCGATCAGCGTGACCGGAAAGCTCATGGCCGGCGTGTCCTCGACGGCGGCATGCCCGCATGCCCAGGAGAGTTGCCGGCTAACTATCCAGCATCCCGCAGCGCAGCGCAATCTCCCGCCGGCACAGCGGCGCGGCGGCGGGGTGCCAGCCCTTCCGGAAACGCTCCGGACAGGCGGCGAGCCATGCGCAAACGCGCCTTGCCATTGGTGCCGGGCCCACCCAGAGTCCGGTTCGGCCTGACCGGCGGCGCCCGGTGGCCGTGCTGCGGCCCGTTGCCCCCACCCGATCGGGCCGTCCCATCGGATCGACATTCCCGCTCATCCGGCCGGCGGCCGGGCCCACCCATCGGCGGGACATCAGCCGATCGCCTCCGGCTCGCCGCCGGGACGGGACTGGAACCTTCGATGCTCCCTGCCTCTGCCGAGCGCTCGTTCACCGCCACCGATGGGCTGCTCTACGTCGCGACCGTGTTCATCTTCGGCACCGGCTGGCTGCCGCTGAAGCTGCAACTCGGGGTGGTGGCGCCGGAAGTCTCAGCCCTGTGGCGATTCCTGCTGGCCGCACTCATCATGTTCGCCATCGTCCGGGTAACCGGCGCGCGCCTGGCCTTCGCCCCGCGCGACCACCTCCTGTTCGCCGGCATGGGCGCCACGTTGTTCTCGCTGAACTTCGTGAGCTTCTACTATGCCGGGTACCACATGCCGTCCGGCCTGCTGTCGGTGGTGTTCGCCCTGGCGGCCATCATCATCCCGGTGCTGTCCGCGGTCTTCCTGGGGCTGCCCCTGCGCCGGCGGGTGCTGGCCGGAGCGGCGGCCGGGGTGCTCGGCCTCGCGCTCATCTTCGCGCCCTCGGTGGTCGCGGCGGAAGGGGTCGACGGCATCGGCACCGGCCTGGCCCTGGCGCTGGGGGGCACGTTCTGCTTCTCGCTCGGCAGCCTGTTTTCGGGTATCGCCGCGCAGCGGCGCTATCCGCTGGCCTCCATGACCGCCTGGGGCTTCTTCTACGGCCTCTTCATCCTGCTCGCTCTGGTGCTGGCACGCGGCCTGCCGCTCGCGGTCGAATGGAACGCCCGGTACCTGGGCTCCCTCGCCTATCTGGTGGCGGCGCAGACCCTGTCCGGCTTCGCCGTCTACCTGCTGCTGATTCGGCGCATCGGCACCAGCCGGGCCGGCTACGGCACGGTGCTGTTTCCGCTGGTGGCGCTGGCGCTGTCCACCTGGTACGAGGCCTTCCATTGGACCGTGGCCGCGGCGGCGGGCATCGCGCTGGTGCTTGCCGGCACCCTCCTGGTGCTGATGCCGGAGCGGCCGGCGCCGCAGGCATGACCGGGCCGGCGCGCCCTCGGCGGGGGCATCGCCGGCATCCCGCCCCCGACCTGCCGCAGGGAAAGGCCGGAACCGTCGGCTAAGAGCGCCGTTTTTCCTTGCTGCGCTTGACTTTTCCAGCCGCCAACTCGACCTTCCGGATGGGTTCATCATCGCGGGGGCAAACCGGAGACCCCCGGTCCGTCGCCGACCGGCGCCCCGGGGCATTCATGACGGTTGCAGAAAGCGGGCGCGACGCGCTTCCAGCCTCTCCGGTCCGGGTCTACCGGGCCGGCCTGGGGCGACGGCTGCCCGCGGGCTACGTGCGCATCGGCGCCGTCTTCGCGCTGCCCCAGGCGCTGCTGCGGATCGGGACCAACGTCGAGGACGTCCTCGTGCGGGCCGGCGTGCCCTACGAGACCTTCAACGATCCGGACAACGCCATTCCCTTCCCGGTCGCCGCCCGGCTGATCCTCATCGCCACCCAGGCCAGCGGGCGCGACGATCTCGGCCTGCTGATCGGGGAGAGCTCGAACCCGTCCTCGCTCGGCCTCGTGGGCTTTCTGCTCCAGCAGGCGCCGGACCTGCGCACCGCCCTTTCCGATCTGGTGCGCTACCTGCACCACCACGATCGCGGCTCGGTGCCCTTCATGTCCATCCGCGACGGCATGGTGACGCTGGGCTATTCCATCGTCGAGCCGAACGTGCCGGCGGCCGGGCAGATCTACGACATCGCCTTGGCCATCGGCCGCAACGTCATGCGCGGGCTGTGCGGGGCGGCCTGGGCGCCGAGCGAGGTGACCCTCGCCCGCCGTCGCCCCGCCGCCCCCGGCCGCTACGAGCGCTTCTTCGGCGCCCCGGTGCGGTTCGATGCCGAGCGCAGCGCCCTCGTCTTCCCCGAGCGCTGGCTCGACACCCCCATCCCCAGCGCCGACGCCGCGCTGCGCCGGGTGCTGCAGGAGCAGGTGGACCTGCTGGAGGCGGAAGAGGTGGGGGTTGCCGACCAGGTGCGCCGGCTGCTGCGCACCGCGCTGCTCACCCATGCCGGCTCCATCGACGACCTGGCTGGCCTGCTGGGCATGCGCCGACGCACTCTCTCGCGCCGGCTCGAGACCGAGGGCACCAGCTTTCGCCAGCTGTGCGACGAGATCCAGTTCGAGATCGCCCGCCAGTTGCTGGAGCACACCCAGATGACCATCACCGAGATCGGGCTGACGCTGAAATACTCCGAGACCAGCGCCTTCAGCCGGGCCTTCAAGCAATGGTCTGGCGTGTCGCCGCGCGACTGGCGTGCCCGCCGGCCGGACGGCGGCGCCGACTGAGAGCTTCTGACAAAACCTCCGGGGTCGGCTGACCGGGCCTTTTGGCCTCCTGCCGCGTTGCCGATGCTTGCGGCATCGACTGCGTTCGGCGGCTGGCGGGAGACCCGAAAGTCCTAGCCCATCCTCAGGCCATAGGTTTTGTCAGAAGCTCTAAGTCCCAATGCCGTCAGGCCGGGAGCGCTTTGCGCCCGCAACGGTTGGTGCGAAACGCGATCTGTCCGTGACTTGGCTCGCCCTTCTCAGCGAGGCCGCTGTTGTCCGCGCGGGGGCCGGCGGCGCGATTTCCGTCTGTGGCGGCCCCTCTCGCCGTCCGGGCTCGGCGCCTGCGGCCGGAGCCGGCCGGCACGGCTGAACGCCACCGACGCGCCCACCAGCGAGGCGGGAGGAAGGCCGGGGCCGGTCGCCTCTTCGCCCCCTGCCTCTCACGTCGCCCCTGACCCTCACCGGATCGCAACCCGGCTCCATCGGCAGGGACGGGCGCCCGTGCGGACAAGATTTTCACCGCCGCCGAACTTCGTGGCGAAGGCCCGGGCGCGGATCGAGATGCAAGCCGGCGCGGCGCGCACCGGCGCCGCCCCATCTCGCGCACTCTGCGCTACCATGCCGCCGGTTCAGGCGGTGCCGCCTGATCGGCCACGCTCCAGCCGGCGGTGCACGGGTGACACTCCAAGACGGCCCGCCATTTCCCCTCCCGCCCCCCGGCGCCCGGCCGGGCAGGATGGCGGCGCTGCGGCGGGCGCCGCGCGGGGCGGGGGGGGGGGCGGGGGCGGGGGAGCCGCCCCCGATGGGCCTCCCCCGGGGGCCCGCTGGGGTTCGC
>CALMSN010000249.1 GCA_937872325.1 uncultured Xanthobacter sp.
GTGGCGGAGGAGGGGGCGAGCGCCGGCGCCGACCTGCCCGGCTTCATCATCGCCCCGGACGGCAGCGCGCGGGGCTTCACCATCGCCAAGTCCGGCCCCTTCGATGGCACCGACATGGCGGTCGCCGCCGATGGCTGGGTGTACCTGCTGGAGCGCCATTTCTCGGTCTTCACCGGGGTCCAGATGCAGATCCGCCGCTTCCCGCTCGCCGACGTGAAGCCGGGCGCGCATCTGGTCGGCACGGTGCTGGGCCGGTTCGACATGGGCTACGAGATCGACAACATGGAGGCGATCGCCGTCACCGCCGCCGCCGGGCGCACCGTGCTGACCCTGGTCTCCGACGACAATTTCAGCCCCATCCAGCGAACCATCCTGCTGCGCTTCGCGGTGCTGCCGGATTGATGCCGGCGCGGGGCCTCGGCGTCCCGCATCGGGATGAAACCGCGCGGCGCGGCGGAACGGCCGGCGGACAAAGCGGGGACGAATCGCGTCGCCGCCGATGTTCGCCGGAGGTTCCCTTGAGCTGTGCCAGCGGCGGTGCCTGTCGTCCGGCCGCGGGCTCCGGTGTCCGGGCGGGCGCCATCCGGCGGCGCGCTATGCCCGCCCTTGCCGGTTGCGTCGCGCCGTGCGCAAATCCCCCTCCGGCAGCAGGCGGGCGCAGCGCCCGCCGGACCGTGGCGGCGAGGCGGAGCGATGTTCCTGAGCGGACCGAACCTGTTCGTGATCGTGCTTCTGGTGCTGGCGGTGGCCACCGTGTTCGCCGGGGTCAAGACGGTCCCCCAAGGCTACCAATATACCGTTGAGCGCTTCCGCCGCTACACCCGCACCCTGATGCCGGGGCTCAACCTGATCGTCCCGTTCATCGACCGCGTCGGCAACCGGGTGAACGTGATGGAGCAGGTGCTCGACGTGCCCACCCAGGAGGTGATCACCAAGGACAACGCCACCGTCTCGGTGGATGGCGTCACCTTCTTCCAGGTGTTCGACGCGGCCAAGGCCTCATACGAGGTGGCGCGGCTGGAGAATGCCATCCTCGCCCTCACCATGACCAACGTGCGCACGGTGATGGGCTCCATGGACCTCGACCAGCTTCTCTCCCACCGCGACGAGATCAACGAGCGGCTGCTGCGGGTGGTGGATGCCGCCGCCGCCCCCTGGGGGGTGAAGATCAACCGCATCGAGATCAAGGACATCGTGCCCCCCGCCGACCTGGTCAACGCCATGGCCCGGCAGATGAAGGCGGAGCGCGAGAAGCGCGCCTCGATCCTCGAGGCGGAAGGCCATCGCCAGTCGCAGATCCTGCGCGCCGAGGGCGAGAAGCAGGGCGCGATCCTGCAGGCCGAGGGCCGCCGCGAGGCCGCTTTCCGCGACGCCGAGGCCCGCGAGCGCCTGGGCGAGGCCGATGCCCGGGCCACCCGCATCCTCTCCGAGGCGGTGGCCAATGGCGAGCCGGCGGCGCTCAACTACTACATCGCCGAGCAGTACGTGAAGGCGTTCGCCACCCTCGGCGCGGCGCCGAACCAGAAGGTGGTGCTGATGCCCTACGAGGGCACGGCGCTGATCTCGACCCTGGCCGGGATCGGCGAGATCGCCCGCGACGCCTTCTCCGCTCCGACGCCGGAATCCCCGCCGCGGCGGCCGGGGCGCGGCGGCTCGGCGGTGGGGATCGAGGCCGGCACCCCGCGCGGCCCGGGCGCGTAGGCGCAACCGCGGCAGGATGGAGACCGGCATGCAGATCGATCCGTGGATCTGGTTCGTCCTTGGCGGGGTGCTGCTGGTGGCGGAGCTGTTCGCCCCCGGCGCCTTCCTGGTGTGGCTGGGGCTGGCGGCCTTCGCCACCGGCCTCATCGCCTTTGTCGGCGGCATCGGCTGGCAGAGCGAGGTGGTGGCCTTCGCCGCCCTTGCGGTGCTGGCGGTGATCCTCGGCCGGCGCTTCTCGCCGCGGCCGGGGCAGAGCTCCGACCGGCCGTTCCTCAACCGCCGGGCGGAGAGCTATGTGGGCCGCGCCTTCACCCTGGACCAGCCCATCGTGGGCGGCATCGGCCGGGTGCGGATCGACGACACGGTGTGGCGTGTGGAGGGACCCGACCTCTCCGCCGGCCGCGACGTGCGCGTGGTGGCGGTGGACGGGGCGACGCTGCGGGTGGTGCCCGCCCCCGAAGAGGCCGGGTCGGCGGCCTGATCCGCCGCGCCCTCGCGGCGATGGGCTTGCGCAAGCCGCCTTCGCCCCGTCATCCTGCGTTCAGGTTGCGTGGGGGAAGGTGCGCCCGGGACAGGGCCTCGCCCCGCGGCCGGCACGGCCGGTGACCCAAGCGGTGATCCGAGATACGGCCCAACACCACGACGAGGCTTCTTGCCCGACATGAGGGAGACACAGATGACCTTTCGCTTCACCCGGCCGGCGCTGGCATGCGCTGCTGGCCTCCTGGCGGCCACCGCGGCCGTGCCGCCGGCCGTTGCCCAGCAGCAGAGCCCGGCTCTGCGGGAGATTCCCGCGGACAAGGCGAAGCTCACCGGCCAGATGACGGTGGACTACAACTCGCGGGCGCTGCGCTCCACCACCGGCACCGACGTCTACGACCTCACCGGGCTCGACGTGGCCGACCTGATGATCCTCAAGGGCACGGTCCAGCGCACGCCGGGCAAGAGCCTGACCTATTCGCTGAAGTTCGACGTGGTCAATCCGTCGAACCCCTCCCAGATCGCCCGCGAGGTGGCGATCATGCGCGGCGACCTGATCATTGATCGCGACGGGCGCTACGTGCCCGACGCCGGCCGGCTGCGGATCGACGTGGTGAAGGGCAACCAGACCTCCTCGCCCTTCGGCGGCGCCATCCAGGGCCGCAACGTCACCCGCTGGTGGGAGGTGGGCGAGCAGTTCCGCAAGGCGCAGAAGGAAGCCACCAAGGTTTATTCCCGCCAGGTGGAAGGCAAGGTGGTGTCCATCGAGGTGAAGAACCCCGACACCCTGCGCTTCGAGCGCACCCAGCTCGCCGCCGGTCCATTCTCCTTCCTGCCGGAGACCCGGGTCTCCGGCAACCTCGACTATGACTACGAGCTGGGCAACTGGCTGACCGATTCCAACGGCATCACCTTCACCTATACGGTGGCCGACCGCTCCTTCACCGATCGCATCTCCGGCTCCATCCGCTTCGTGGAGGAGGAAGGCAACTTCACCGACAAGGCGGGCAAGAAGCGGCCGTTCACCGGCTTCTACGAGTACAATCTGCGCTGGAACGAGCAGGCGGCCAGCAACGACAACGCCTTCTTCGACGCCTCGGCGGCGCAGGCCCAGTCGGATGCCTTCTTCTCCAACGCCGACCAGTCGAAGCCGGGCCTCTACGGCCGGGTTTACTACAACGACGTCGAGGACGGCTGCAAAAGAAACCGTGGCCAGGACGGCAAGGAGAAGTGCGTCGGCCCCACCCGCTCCGAGATCACCTATGACCTGAAGGCGGAGAAGCTCAATAACGTGCAGCTCGCCAACTGGGTGAAGCTGGAGACGCTCATCCTCGGCCCGCTCACCGACGAGTGAGGGTGGCCCGCATCTCGGGCTGAAAACGCTCTATAATCAAAATGTTATAGCGTTTCAGTGTTTCCATGAAGCCCTGAAACGCTGCTGACCCCTCTCCCCCGCAAGCGGGAGGGGGGCTGCCGAGGATCCGGTCCAAGCTGACCGACATGGATGGCGGAGGCCGCTCCCTCCCCCGTCCAGCCCCGTGCGCCGGAGGGCATCATCTCCGGACCTGCGAGGGTCGGATGGGCCTTGCCTCCGGCCTCTCGCCTCGGGCCATCCGTTTCCGGCTCCGCTCTTCTGCCAGCGGAGGCGCGCCCGAAAGCCGCGCGGGCCTGACCAGGATCCCATGAAGCATCCTCATGGGTCTTCGGCATCACAGGCCGCGCAGCAGGCGCTCCAGATAGTCGAGCTCGATCTGCGGACGCTCGGGCTGCTCCAGGCGGCGGCGCAGTTCCTCCAGCACCCGGCGGGCGCGCTGGGCATCCACCTCGTCGGGCACCTTCACCGTGTTGTCATCGCCATATTCTTGGCTGCGCAGGGGGCGGCCCAGGGGATCGGTGCGCTGGGCGGCATCCTCGCCGGGGCCGCCGGGCCCGGGGCCCCGCTGGTTCCCGCGCTGCGCCTCGGCCATGGCCTGGGCGCCCTGGCGCATGGCCTGGAGGGCGCGGCCCTCGGCATCGAGCGCCCCCTGCCCGTCGCCGCGGCCGAGCGCCCCCTCGGCCTCGCGCATGGCCTGCTCCGCCCGGCCCAAAGCATCGCCGGCGCGGCCCTCGGGATCGCCGCCGCCTTCGCCGCTTTGTCCCTGCTCGCCGGGCTGGCCGCCTTGCCCCTGTTGTCCCTGCTGGCGGCGCATCTCGTCCAGCATGCGGCCGAGGCGGCGGCGCAGCTCCTGCTGGCCCTGCTGCAGGTCGCCGAAGCCGTTCTCGCCCTGCTGGCCGCTGCGCCCGCGCAGGCTTCGTTAGATGGCGGGGCGGGCGGGGCAGGGGGCCGCGGTGCCCCCCGCCGTTTTTCATGACACACCAAGCATCCTGAACGAACAAACGACCACCAGGGGACCGGCGCGCATGTCTGAGTGGAGTGATTGGTATTCGAAGGAGGATCCGTCGTCGTGGGTGTTGGCGCGGGTGTTGCGGGAGCGGGCGGAGGTGTCTCCGGATCGTGAGTTTTTGAAGTTTGCGGGTGATGGGTGGTTGTCGTATGGGCGGGTGAATGCGTTGTCGAACAGGGTGGCGAATGCCTTGTTGGCGCGTGGTGTGGGTCGTGGTGAGTCGGTGTCGGTGATGTTGCCGAATTGCGCTGAGTTTATGCCGGTGTGGTTTGGGGTGTTGAAGGCTGGCGCGGTGATGTCGTCGATTAATACGGCGTATAAGGGTGATTTCTTGTCGTGGACGGTGAATCTGGTGGAGGCCAGGTTCCTCGTGATTTCGGATACTTTTCTTGACCGGTTGGATTAGATCAAGGGTGAGTTGCCGAAGCTTGAGCATGTGATTGTGATGCGGACGGGGGCTCAGGAGGGTCCGGATCCGGTGTCGTGGCGGTGGGGGTCGCTTGGGGGGGTGGTGGGGTCCGGTTGGGGGGGGGAGGCGGATGGGGGGGGGGATTCGTGGGCGGATGATGTGCGGGTGAT
>CALMSN010000250.1 GCA_937872325.1 uncultured Xanthobacter sp.
ATTGCGCGAGCGCGTCGTGATCGTCCATCACGTCCTGCGCAACGCCATGATCCCGGTCGTCACCCTGATCGGCCTGCAGGCGGCATTCCTGCTCGGCGGCGCTGTCGTGACCGAAACCATGTTCTCGTGGCCCGGCGTCGGCCGGCTTGCGGGTGCGGCGGCGGGCCGGCTTTGCCGCCGGTCCGGCGACCGCCTCGGCGCCGGCCTCGATCGTCGTCGTCTTGGGCGCCGCCGCCTTGCGCCGCCGGGGGGCCTTCGGCGCGGCCGGCGTGTCGGCGAGGGCCTCGGCGGCGGGCACGATCACCGGCCGGGCAGGGCGGCCGCGTGCCGGCGCGGCGCGCCCGCCTCCGCGTCCCCGTCCGGTGGCGCCGGCCGGGCGCGCTGTGGCCTTTGCGGTGGCGGCCTTGCCCGGCGCGGCCTCCGGCGCGGATGCACCATCCGCCGGGCCGTCGGCCTCAGGCGCCGCAGGGGCCTGGGGCACGAGGCTGCCGGCCGCCGCTGCCACCCGGGCCGCCGCGGCCCTGATCTCGTGCGCGGTCTCGCTGACCCGGCCGGCAACGCCCTCGCCGGTGCGCGAGAGCGCGTTGCGGGCGACATCGTATCCGGCCGCGCCCTTCTTCACCGCGTCCTCCGCCGCCGGCTGGGCGACGCGCCACAGACGCGGGCCGACGATCACCGCCCCGACGCCCACCAGCAGGCCCCAAAGGAATCCGCTTCGACCATTGATTCCGGGAAACATGTCATCCGTCCTTCTGCCGGGATGCGGCACAGCGCCGGCCGGCCCGCGATGGCGTTCCGGACCGGCGCTCCTGGGTGCCACCTTACGGGGTGATCGCCACCTTGAGAACGCCGTCCCGCTGATGGGAAAACAGATCGTAGGCGGCTTCGATATCGTCGAGGCGGAAGCGGTGCGTCACCAGCGCGCGCGCATCCACCCGCCCCGAGGCGATCACGTCCATCAGCCGGCGCATGCGCTCCTTGCCGCCGGGGCACAGGGCGGTGACGATGGCATTGTCGCCGAGCCCGGCGCTGAAGGCGTCGAGGGGGATCCTGAGGTCCGACGAATAGACCCCGAGCGATGAGAGCGTGCCGCCCGGCCGCAGCACCCGCAGCGCCGCCTCGAAGGTCTCCTGCCGGCCCAGCGCCTCGATGGCGACATCGACGCCGCGGCCGTCGGTGAGGCGCAGGATCTCCTCCACCGGATCGACCTTGGAGAAGTCCACCACCTGGTCGGCGCCCATGGCGCGGGCCATGTCGAGGCGGGCCGGCACGGCATCCACTGCGATGATGCGGGTGGCGCCCAGCAGCCGCGCTCCGGCGGTGGCGCACAGGCCGATGGGCCCCTGCGCGAATACCGCCACCGTGTCGCCGATCTTAATCCGCCCGTTCTCCGCCCCGGCGAGGCCGGTGGACATGATGTCCGGGCACATGAGCACCTGCTCGTCGCTCAGCGCCTCGGGCACCGGGGCGAGGTTGGTCATGGCGTCGGGCACCAGCAGGTATTCCGCCTGGGCGCCGTCGATGGTGTTGCCGAAGCGCCAGCCGCCCATGGGCTTGAAGCCGTGCTTCGTGCGGGGGCCGTCCTGCGAGCCGCAGCCGCACAGGCAGGCATTGGAATAGCCGGAGGGGGTGATGGCGCCGGCGATCACCCGCTGGCCCTCGGCGAACCCTTCCACGGACGCGCCCAGCTTCTCGATGATGCCCACCGGCTCGTGGCCGATGGTGAGGCCCTTGGCCACCGGGTACTCGCCCTTGAGGATGTGGATGTCGGTGCCGCAGATGGTGGTGGTCGTCACGCGGATGAGGGCGTCGAGCGGCCCCACGTCCGGCACCGGCTTGTCCTCCAGCACGATGCGGTTCTTCTCGACGAAGACAGCGGCCTTCATCATCGCCCGGCCGGGGCGCGGGGACGGGGCGGCGGACGCCGGTGATGTGATCGTATCGCTCATGACGCGCCTCCGGTGGGCTTATTCTTAAAGCCTGCCTGGGAAATCGCGGGCCCCGTCCGCCGAAGGATTTGTGCGGCTGCGACGCCCCGGGCGCCGGAAAGAGGCGGTGACGCGATCCGTCCGATTTTCCAAACAGGCTCCTGGGACAGGACCGTAGGCTGCCGCCGCCGCGGGAGCCTTGACGCGCGTCAAGCACCACGCCTGCCGCAACGGCCGCGGTGCGGGCCCCAGGAAGGGTGGACTCCTCGGACTCGCCAGCGTTCTGGATCGTGATTCAAGGCTGCCTTTTGGAGGCCGCCATGGGTGTTCTGGACCGTCTGATTCTTTGGGAGGATCAATAGAAGCGCATTTCGCTTCAGATCATCGGTGACGAACGCACGCGTGGCTCATCTGGACGCGACAATCGCCTGTTTGTCGATGCGGTCTTGTAGATCGTGCGGACCGTTTCGCCCTGGCGCGACCAGCCCGACGCGTTCAGTGGCTGGAACAGTGTCTTCCGGTAGTTCAGCCGCTGGAGCTGTAAGGGCGTATGGTGGCGCATCTTCGATTCTGTGTCGGACGATCCCGACTTTGAATCCCTGATCATCGATTCCACCATCATCCCCGCCCACCAGCACGCTGCCGGATCTAAAAACGGGGGCTGAAGATCAGGCCCTTGGCCGTTCACGCGGCGGCCTGAGCACCAAGATCTACATGGCCGTGCGCGGCCTGTGCTGTCGGGTCCGCTTCATCCTCACCGCCGGACAGAGGGGGCCTCCCCAGGCCGAGGCCCTGATAGATGATCTGCTCGCCGATCTCATCGTGTCCGATACAGCTTATGGCGGCGAAAAGCTGCGGCGGGCAGTTGCGCGAAAAAATTAGTAGGCGATGATGCCGGACAATCCGTCGCTCGCCATCAAATATTCACGCGACTAGAAAACTTGCGCTCGACGCCACATGACCGAATACTGGTTTTCAAAGATCAAGCAGTTCCGGCGCGTCGCAACACGCTTCGAGAAAACCGCAAATCATTATGTCGCCATCTTCACCCTCGCCGTTACCGTGATATGGATCAGGTAAGTGTCCACACCACCTAGATCCCGATCCGCCCTTATTGAATAATTTGGAGGCGATTCCCCGGGCATGCGGAACCGCAGGGCGGCGCCATATGCCCGGATCGCGCTCCAAGGACGCCGTTTCACCAGACAACTCCACGTGTGGACGGTTCGTCGCAGCCCTCGACCGGGATCCCATGGCAAGCATCGAAAGCATCTGCGTCTATTGCGGCTCCTCGCCGGGCACCGATCCGGCCTTCTCCGTCAGCGCCCGGCGTTTCGGCACCCTGCTGGCCGAGGGAGGCATCCGCCTCGTCTACGGCGGCGGCGGCATCGGCCTCATGGGCGAAGTGGCCGAGGCGGCGGCGGCGGCGGGCGGCGCGGTTACCGGCATCATCCCCGATTTCCTCATGCGCCGGGAAAAGGCGCCGCAGGGTGAGATGGAGCTGATCGTCGTCGACGACATGCACGCCCGCAAGCGCCTGATGTTCGAGCGGGCCGACGCCTTCGTGGCGTTGCCGGGCGGGATCGGCACCCTGGAGGAGCTGGTGGAGCAGCTCACCTGGGCGCAGCTCGGCCAGCACCGCAAGCCGGTGCTGATCGCCAACCTCAACGGCTTCTGGGATCCGTTCATCGAGCTGATCGGGCATATGCGCGACACCGGCTTCATCCGCGCGCCCTATCCGGTGGACCTGCTGGTGGCCGAGCATGTCGAGGACATCGTGCCGCGCCTCCAGGCGGCGGCGGACGCGGTGGCCGGGCGCGAGCCAGCGGCGACGGCGGAGGTCGCCCGGCGCATGTAGCCCCGCCCGGGCGACCGGCGGCGTGGCTGCTTTCGCCGAAGGGGGAGGCGTCGGGCCGGGGCTCCGGGGGCGTGCGCCCTCCGGCGGAGACTGAGGAGGCAAGCGCCAAGGCCGCGCCTCATGCGCGCCGGCAGCGTGCGCGCCCGCGTCGGCCCGAGCGGTGGGCGCCACCCGCGCCGCAGGCATGCCGTGCGCAGGGCTTCCCGCCGAATGGACACTGTGTCGGCGTGCGCCAGCCTCGCGGCATGTCCAGCGCTGCGATGGCCGCCATCAGGACCGAGCCGATCAACATCATCAGGGCGACGGTCTGCATTCCCTTGACCTGAAGTCATGTCGCCATGTTGGATTGCGCCCAAAAGGGGAGGCAATCCTCGCCCCATTCTTGCGGAGCACAACAACCCGCGTTCCCCGGCCGGGGCGTGCGAGGGGCTCCGTGGGACGGTCGGGGGTGCCCGGGATTGGGGCATGATCGCGTGGTCATCCCATAGCCGGTCGGCCTTGCTCCAGGAACGGGACGGCGAGGGAATGGCGACCCCGGCAGGGCTCGAACCTGCGACCTAGTGCTTAGAAGGCACTTGCTCTATCCAGCTGAGCTACGGGGCCTCGTGCCCGCCGGGAGGGCCGGTTCGCAAACCGCCGGGCCGGAGCATTTTCCGCACGGGCACGCGGACGTCAAATGGCAAGCCGGCCGGATGCGGCGGAAGCGCGTCATCCGAACGGGCGCTGCCCGACCCGACGAGGAGGGGAGGGAAGGCCGCCGTCTCATCCGCCATGCGGCAAGCCGCGGACGGCGATCTCCGCCGCCCGGCCAGGTTTTTACCGGCCGCTGCCGCTCAGTGGGTCCACTGGCCGACGCGGCGGAAGGCGAAATTGTCAGAATACGCCACCTTCTTGCGCGGCGTTTCATGCGGCTCGAACACCAGGAAGGGGATGCCGTAGCGCTCGGCATAGGCCACGGCCTCTTCCTTGGTCTCGAAGGAGAGGCGGATCTGGCTGTGCATGTCGGCGGAGGAGGTGTAGCCCATAAGCGGCTCCACCATACGGGCCCGCTCGGGCTCGTATTCCAGGACCCACTTCTTGGTCTTGGCGATGCCGGACTGCATCGCGTTGCGCGTCGGCTTGTAGATGCGTGCAACCATGGTGCCTGGATCCGCCCGCTGATTCGCCTCAGGGCGCCGGGCAGGCCACGGCGCCACAGTTTCCATCCGTTCTATAGTGGCCACGCCCGCGCCTGACAACCGCGTGCAGGGCCTTGGGTGCGCGATCTGGGCCGATGCAACCGCAAGTGCGGTTCCGTGGGCCCGATCAATCGTCCGCCACGCCGCCCCTGCGTTGCCGCGCCGCCCGTGGCGGACCCGGCTCTAGCGGACTTTTGGCCGCGCCGCAGGGCCGCCGAGGTGGCGGTGCAGCGTGCTGCGGTGGATGCCGAGCCGGCGCGCCGCCTGCGAGACGTTGCCGCCGCTGGCCGCAAGGGCGGCATCCATGGCGGCGCGGGTCACCGCGTCGAGGCCGCCGGAGGGCGCCGCGCCGGGGGCGGGCGGCGGGTCGGCCAGCGGCGCGGCATAGGGCCGGCTGGCGCGGATATCGGCGGGCAGGGCGTCCACGTCCAACACCTCGCCGGGCTCGGCCAGGGCGTGGAGCACCTTGAGGGAGCCCGCGAGCTGGCGGAAATTGCCGGGCCAGTCATAGGCCACCAGCGTGGCGAGGCACGGCGCCGAGAGGCGCTCCGCCGCATTGGCGCCGGCCAGCTCCCGCCAGATCTGCAGGATCACGGCCTCGCGCCCGGCCAGGGTGCGCAAGGCCGGCAGGGCGACGGTGTATTGCGCGATCCGGAAATAGAGGTCGGCCCGGAAGGCCCCCTGGTCCACCAGCGCCTTGAGGTCGCGATGGGTGGCGCAGACCAGCGCGAAGTCCACCTTCACCGCCCGCCCGCCGCCCAGCGGCGTCACCTCGCGCTCCTGCAGCACGCGCAGCAGCCGGCTCTGGAGCGACAGCGGCATGTCGCCGATCTCGTCGAGGAAGAGCACCCCGCCGTCGGCCTCGCGGAACAGGCCCTTGAAGCCGGCCCGCCGGGCGCCGGTGAAGGCGCCTTCCTCGTAGCCGAACAGCTCGGATTCGATCAGGCCTTCCGGCAGGGCGGCGCAGTTCACCGCGGCGAACGCGCGCTCCGCCCGGCTCGAGCGGGCGTGGATCTGCCGCGAGAACACTTCCTTGCCGGCGCCGGTCTCGCCCTGCACCAGCACCGGCACTCCGGCCTCCAGCAGCCGCACCGCGCGGCCGAGATCCTTCTCCGACTGGGGATCGAAGCGCGGCCCGCTGGCCTCGTCCCCCGGCGCGGCGCGAGCCGTGGCGCGGGTGGGCGCCGGCGCGCGGGGCGCGGGATGCAAGGCGGCCTGGGAGCCAAAGGACGGCGCGGGATGGAGCGCGGTGCGCGCTGCCGGGAAGGCGGCCGATGCCGGCGCGCTGCGCTCCAGCCGCATCACCACCTCGCCGCCGAGCGCCCGCACCCGCCGGGTCTCGCCCGCCCGGCCGAGCGCGCCCTCGAAAAGGTCGCCGAACCGCCTTGTGGTCAGGGCGTCCCAGTCGAGGCCCAGCAAGGCGAGGCCAGGGCGGTTGGCGGCCACCAGCCGGTAGTCCTCGAACACCAGGATGCCCTCCCGGGCGGTGCCGAGATAGCTTGGGTCACGATGGAAGCGCACCAGGTTGTGGCCGGGGAAGGCGCCGTCGAAGAGCCGGTGTTCCACCTGGTCGGCGGCGAGCTGCACCAGCCCCAGGGCGTGCAGGTGCGGCACGCTCGCCGGCCCGGAGAGGTCCAGCAGGCCCACCAACTCGCCGCGCGGGTCGTGGATGGGCGCGGCGGCGCAGGTGAGGATGCCGTGCGCCTCGGCATAGTGCTCGGCCCCGCGCACCTCCACCGCCCGGCGCTCCACCAAAGCGGTGCCGATGGCGTTGGTGCCGATGTCCGCCTCGCTCCAGTTGACCCCGGGCCGGAGCGCCACCTGGGCGGCGCGGTCGGCGAACTCGATGCTGCCCACGGTGTCCAGCACCAGGCCACCGGGATCGGTGAGGATGACGATGCTGTCGCTGAGGGTGGCGCTGGCGTGCAGCGCCTCCAGCTCCGGCCGGCACTGGCGGCGCAGGGCCTCGTGCCGCTCGCGCCGGGCGGCGAGCTCGCCCTGCGCCAGGGGTTCGGCGCGCGGGCTGCGGTCGGCCGGCAGGCCGCGGGCGGCGCAGCGGGTCCAGGAGCGCAGGATCGGCGCGGACAACATGTCGTCCCCAACGCTTGCGCCGGAGAAGAAGCGCCGGCGCGCCGCCAGCACAGCTTCGGGCGGAGCGCGCAACGGCACGGCAGATGGCATGGTCGTCCTCGCTTCGCTCCCCACCTGTCGCATTTTGCGACAGGTGTCGCAGTCCTTGTTCTTATGCGCGACAGTCTTGCACCCGAATTGGCCCGGCGTCCAGCCGGCCCCCGGCCGAAGCGCGATAGCCCAGGGTAAAATCACAAGATCACAACATCTTGCCGCACCGCAACTAAAG
>CALMSN010000251.1 GCA_937872325.1 uncultured Xanthobacter sp.
GGTCCCGCCCGCCACCCAGGCGATGACGCCGACGAGCGACACGGTGAGGATGGCCTCGATAAGCCGCGAGTCCAGCGGCTTGCGGCTGGCCCACGCCCCGCCATCCTGGCCGGAGGCGAGGATGGCGACGACTGTGCCCATGGTGGCGAGGCCGGCGATGCCCACCGGCCGCAGCCACAGCGGCACCCGGTGCGACAGCAGCAGCAGGCCGGCGAGCGCGGTGGCGATCAGGAACAGCACGGTGACGGCAAGGCTCTGGTCGCCGCCGAAGCTCGGGCGCTCGAGGATCTCCACCAGCGCCGAGACGGCGATCGCATAAGGCGACAGGATGCGGTCGAGGGAGGAGCCGGACACCGCATAGGTGGCCACCGTCACCGCGAGGATCGCCGCGGTGGGGGCCCAGGGAATATCGGTGCCGGCGATGAGGATGATGCCGATCACAGCCATCACCTTGCCCACCGCCATGGCGGTGAATGCCGTCTGGGCGAGGGCATCGCGGCCGATGCCCGCCGCCGCCCGCGGCAGCGCCAGCGAAAGCGCGATCCCGGCCACCAGGAAGGCGAGCCCCCAGGACAGGACATTGATGCCGCTGTCGAACGAGATCAGGTCGGCGACGCCGAGAAAGGCGAGGAAGAACACCGTCGCCAGGAAGGTGCCGACGGCGGAGAGGATCTTGAGGTGCAGCGGCGGGTGCTCCTCGGCGGCCTCGGCGATGAGCGCGGCGCCGGCGGTGCCGGCCGCGTCGGGGGCCAGCGTCCCCGAGGCCTCCAGGGCGGCCAGCAGCGATCCGGCATCCATGGCGGGTTGGCGGATGGCGGGGGTCATCGGGCAGGCTCCATCCGCCGCGACACCGCCCTGAGCCCGGCGACGGCGGCGGTGAACAAGGCGAGGGTGGCAAGGCCCATCAGGAGGAAGGTGGCCACCTCGCTCCGGTTCCGGCCGGCAGTCAGCACCCGGAACAGGGCGAAGTCGATGATCGCGCATGCAGCGAGCGTCACCGCGGCGAGCATCAGGACGTCCGGGATCCGGTAGCGGTAGACCACCGCCATGGCGGCCAGCGCGAGCCCGATGAAGCCGAGCCCGGCCCATCGCTCCGCACCAAGGTTCCCGGACGGCTCGATGAGGAGGAAGGCGAGCTGCGTCGCCGCCGCCAGCAGCGGCAAGGCGAGGAAGAAGCGCGTCCAGCGCGGCGCCGCCCAGGCGAAGCCCCGGGCCGCCAGCACCTCGCGGATGAGGAGGGCGCCGCCGAACAGCGCCATCAGGCTGAGGTTGCGGCCGGTGTGGAAGGCCGCATCGGCAGGCTGGGCCTGGTCCCACCAGGTGAAAAGCGCCACCGCCGCGACCGCGATCCACACCGCCCAGGTGGCGGCGGAGCCGGCCAGCAGCGCGAAGGCGAGCGTCAGCCCGGCCCAGGCGGCGAACAGGGTCCAGGCATCGGCGCCGGTCTGGTAGATCTGGCCGGCGACGGCGAGGAAGACGCCGACGAGCGTCACCGCGGCGGTGGACGCCAGCGCCGAGACCGGCCGCTCAAAGCCCGCAAGCCCCACCGTCAGGCAGGCGACGGCGAGCATGGCGGCGATGGCGCCGAGCTTGGTCAGGGGCGGGATCTGGTTCCAGTTGAAGGCGAAGAAATAGAGGATGCCGGCGAGCACCAGCGCGGTGCCGAGTGTGCGGGCGAGCCGGCTCGCCCACAGTCCCCAGCGGCGCGGCGGCTCGATCAGGGCCAGGGCCTCCTCGCGCGCCTCGACCGTCAGCAGCCCCCGGGCGGCCAGCCGGTCCACCGCCCGGCGATCCACGGGGATCGCGGCGAGGGTCGCCGTGTCGATGACGTCCGCGTTCATCCGCATGTCTCGCGCCTTGGGCCGCCCGGTTCGCCGGTCCGACTCGAACGGGCCCTAGTGTCGCGCCGAATTCGCCCGCGGTCGATCCATGATCGGCGCCGTCCCCAGCTGCGCGGCGCGGCGGCAGGCGGCCTCTTCCGGGCCCCATTTGCCCGGCTTATAGTCGCGCCGTCCGGTCGGGGGGCAGGCCGGGGCAGGGGCGGTTCACGGACATGGGGTCGAGGCACCGGTCGAGCATGCGTGAGAGGCCGTCCGGCTGCCGGGGCCGATGGGGGCAGGGCGCCGGGCTGCTGGTGCTGCTCGCGAGCCTGCTGCTGCCGGGCGTGGCCCTGGCGCGCAACCATGCGCTGCTGGTGGGCGTCGCCGATTACGACGAGCCGAAGATCCGCGACCTGGCCGGGCCGCGCAACGACGTTGTCGCCCTCTGGCGCTACCTCACCCGCAACGGCTTCGCGCCGGCCGACATCGAGGTGCTGGCGGAGGGATTGCCGCAGGCCCCCGAAATCCCCCCGGCGCCCCCGGCTGCGGAGGTCTCGCCGACCGCAGACATGCCGCGCCCGCGTGCCGCGCCGGACCGCGGGCGCATTCTTGCCGGCCTCGCCGGCCTTGCGGCGCGAGCCCAAGCCGGCGATCTGGTCCTGTTTCATTTCTCCGGCCACGGCACCACCCAGCCGGAAGCCTCGACCGCTCCGGGCATCGCCCCCGAGGCCGGCGGCCGCGACCAGGTGCTGCTGCCCCGCGATGCCGGCCTTTACGATCCGGCCACCCGGACGATCCGCAACGGCATCGTCGACGACGAGCTCGGCGCCGCCCTCGACCGCATCCGGGCCACCGGCGCCACCGTCTGGGTGGTGATCGATGCCTGCCATGCGGGCACCGTCACGCGGTCGGGCGATGCCACCCGCGGCATCGATGCTGCGACCCTCGGGGTGCCGCCCGGATCGCCGGAGCGCGCCCCTTCGCCGGCACCCGCGCGCCCGCCGGAGCGCTCCGGTACCCTGCGAGGCGGTGCCGCCCCGCAGAACGGCATGGGTCCGCTGATCGGCTTCTTCGCGGTCGATGCCTGGACCGAGGCCATCGAGCGCCCCTATCCGGCGAGCCGGGAGGGCGCCGAGGGGGCGCAGGCGACGTTCGGCGTCTTCACCTGGCACCTGCTGCGGGCACTGGAAGCCGGACGGGCGCAGACCTTCCGCGATCTTGCCCGCATGGTCTCCCTCGACATCGCCGCTTCGGCGCGCCTCGCGCAGGCCCCGCTGCCGGTGTTCGAGGGCGATCTCGATCGCACCCTGTCCGGCACCGCCGATGGCGGGATCCGCCGCTTTGCCGCGCGGCGCGACGGCGGGGACGTGGTGATCGAGGCCGGGCTGCTGCAGGGCTTCGATGAAGGCGCGCAGGTCGCCGTTTTCGACGGTCCGCTGGCCGATGCCCGCCGGCTCGGTACCGCCCGGCTTTCGGCCGCCAACGTCGCCGAAAGCCGGGCGGAGCCGGCCGGTCCGGTACTGCCGGGCGAGGGCCTCTGGGCGCAGCTGGAGCGCCCGGGCGTCGCCTTCCGCTTCCGGGTGGCCGGCGTCGAGGCGCCCGCGGCGGCGGCTGCCGTGTCCCGCGCGCTGGCGCCGGGCGAAAGCGTGCCGGCCATCGGCGTCGATCTGGTGGCCCCCGGCGCGCCGGCGGACCTCACCCTTCACATCGCAGAGGACCGGCTCTGGCTGGTGCCGCAGGGCGGGCGCCTGGTGCGCGATCCGCAGGCCTATGGCCGCAGCGCCTCGATCCCGCTGGAACTGCCGGCCGAGGCCTTCGCGCAGCAGCTGCGCAACGCGGTGTGGGCCTATGCGCGCGCCGCCAACCTGGTGCGCATCGCCAGCAGCGCGGAGATGGCCGGGACGGGCGATGCCGGCGACATCGACATCGTGCTGGAGCGGATCCGCGAGACCGATCCCGCCCGCCTCGTCGATCCGCGGCGCCCGTGCGGCCAGATCTCCCAGGCCGGCCCGGCGGCCGCGGTGGACAGCGGCACCGCCGCGGCCGTGGCCCATTGCGACATGGTGCGCCTGACCATCGCCAACCGCTCCGAGCGCGACCTCGATCTCGGCATCTTCCTGCTCGATCCGCTGGCCGGCATCGATGTGCCGGCGTCGGCGTGGCGCCAGAACGGCTGCATCGCCACCCTGCCGGCCAAGGCCTCGGGCCCGTTGGTTCTGCGCACCACCCTGCGGACCTGGAGCCGGGATGCCGCGGGCCGAGGCGGCCCCTCGCAGATCGGGCTGCACCGCATCCTCGTCTTCGCGCTGCCGCGCACCGGCGGCATCCCGCCCTCGCTCTGCGCCCTGCTGCAGCGCGACGTCGCGGCGGCGACGGCCGGGGCGGCAGTGCTGCGCAGCGCCCCGGGCCGGGGCGGCTTCCTGGACCTGCTGGCGCGGGCGGCGCTGGCCGATCCGGGCCTGCGCGCCGCCAACCCTTTCGCGGCCGACGAGAGCGAGGCCGGCAGCGTGGTCGTCCGCCAGTTCACCCTCGATCTCCTGGCGCCGGAGGCGGAGCGCTGATGGGCCGCGCCCTCCGCCACGCCTTGCTCGCGCTCGGGTTGCTTTTGCCGACGGTCGCGGCTGCCGCGCCGGAGGTGCCGGGAGGGTGGGGGCAGACGACGCCGCAGCAGGCTCCACAAGGGAGCGTGCAGGCGACGCCGCCTCAGGAGACCTCCCTGGTAACCGCGCAGGCGCAGCCGCAGGTACCCCCGCAGGAGAGCGTGCAGGCGACGCCACGAGAGGCGCCGCAAGGCAGTGTCCAGGCGCCGCCGCGCGAGACGTCGCCGGAGCCGTCCCTTTCCGCCGCGGAGCTGCGCGAGGAGGCCTTCGTCGCGGCGCAGAGCGCGATGCTCAGCTCGGCCAGCACGGCGCTGACCCAGCTCGGGGCGCGGTTTGCCGCCGGCTCCGATGAACTCGCCCGCCTCGTGCGCCGGCGCCAGGATCTGGTGGCCGCCTGGAAGGGTGCCGACCGGGCCCTGGTGAAGGCCCTCGGCGCCGCCGGCAGCGACACCGCGCCGGAGCTGGAGGCCCGCCGCGCCGAAGCCGATGCGCTCCTGGCCCGCATCACCGCCAGTGACGGCGAGATGGCGCAGCGCTTCCCCGGCTATGCCGAGCTCTCCCGGCCGCAGCCGGTGACGGTGGCGGCGGCGCAGGCGCTGCTCGGCCCGAACGAGGCGCTGGTGCTGGTCTTCGTCGCCACCCGCGAGACCTTCGTCTTCGCCCTGACCCGCGACGAGGCCGACTGGCAGCGCGTGCCGCTGGAGCGCAAGGCGCTGGTGGAGCAGGTGAAGACCCTGCGCGCCGGGCTCGATCCGGGCGCCGTCGCGGTGACCCGCGCCGGGCTGCGCGACTTCGGCGACACCGATGTGGAGGGCGCCGGGGCCGGCACCGCGGTCCGCTTCAGCCGCGCCACCGCCCATGAGCTGTTTCGCCGCCTGCTGGCGCCGCTCGATCGGCTGCTGGCAGGGCGCGAGCGGGTGTTCGTGGTGGCGGAGAGCCCGTTCGATTCATTGCCCTTCGCCCTGCTGGTCACGGCCCCACCCACCGGCGACGATGCCGACCCGGCGGCGCTGCGCGAGACCCAATGGCTGATCCGGCGGCAGGGCATCGTCACGCTGCCCTCGGTATCGAGCCTCAAGGCGCTGCGCCTCGCCGCCGGTGCCCCGCCGGCGCCGCTGCCGTTCCGCGGCTATGGCGCGCCGCTGCTCGGCGGGCGCCGTCCGCCCGTCGCCATGGCAGACAACACCGCGGCGGCGGGGGTGGCGGGCACCTACCTGCGCGGCGGCTCGGTCAGCCTGGAGACGGTGCGCAGCCTGTCGCCACTGCCGCAGACCGAGGGCGAGCTGCGCCGCCTCGCCGAAACCCTCGGCGCCGGGCCGGATGCGGTGCAGACCGGCGCCGCCGCCACCAAGAGCGCGGTCCAGGCGGCGGACCTCTCGCTCTACCGCGTGCTCGCCTTCGCCACCCACGGTCTTCTGGCCGGGGATATTCCCGGCCTGTCGGAGCCGGCCTTGGTCTTCACCCCGCCGGCGGAGGCCGGGGCGGACGACGGCCTGCTCACCGCGTCGGAGGCGGCGCGGCTCAATCTGTCCGCCGATTGGGTGATCCTGTCCGCCTGCAACACGGCGGGGGGCGACGGCACGCCCGGGGCGGATGGCCTGTCGGGCCTCGCCCGCGCCTTCTTCTATGCCGGCGCGCGCACGCTGCTGGTCTCCCACTGGCCGGTGCGGGACGATGCCGCCGCGCGGCTCACCACCGGCACGCTCTCGGCCCTGCGCGCCGAGCCCGGCCTCTCCAAGGCCGAGGCGTTCCGCCGCGCCGTCCTGGCGCTGATGGCCGATGCCGCGGATCCGACCCTGGCGCATCCGGCGATCTGGGCGCCGTTCGTGATGGTGGGGGAAGGGCGATGAGGATTGCGGCAGCCTGCGCCGCGGCCGTGCTCCTGGCCGCCCTCGCGCTCCCGGCGCCAGCGCCGGCTGCTGCCCTGCTCGCCGTGCAGTTGCTCGCGCCGATGCAGGTCGGTCCTGCGACCGCCGCCGTCGCCGGGACGGCTGTACGCGATGTTGATACCCGCCGCGCCACCCTGGCTTTTATGGCGGATGCCGCGGATACGACCCTGGCGCATCCGGCGATCTGGGCGCCGTTCGTCATGGTGGGGGAGGGGCGATGAGGCTTTCGGCAGCCTGCGCCGCGGCCGTGCTTCTGGCCGCCCTCGCGCTCCCGGCGCCCGCCCCGGCTGCTGCCCTGATCGCGCTCCCGCCGCTCGTGCCGATGCAGGTTGGTCCTGCGGCCGCCGCCGTCGCAGGGACGGCGGTGAGCGATGCCGATACCCGCCGCACCACCCTGGCGCTGATGGTCGATGCCGCGGATCCGACCCTGGCGCATCCGGCGATCGCGGCCCCGTTCGTGATGTTGGGGGAGGGGCGATGAGGGTTTTCGCAGCCTGCGCCGCGGCCCTGCCTCTGGCCGCCCTCGCGCTCCCGGCGCCCGCGCCGGCA
>CALMSN010000252.1 GCA_937872325.1 uncultured Xanthobacter sp.
CCTCCCCCGCACGCGGGAGAGGGGACGCCTCCAGCCGCGCGCGCGCCCTCAGATCCCCAGCTTGGCCTTCAGGATGTCGTTGAGGGCCTGCGGGTTGGCCTTGCCGCCGGAGGCCTTCATGGCCTGGCCGACGAACCAGCCGAGCATGGTGGGCTTGGCCTGCACCTGGGCCACCTTGTCGGGATTGGCGGCGATGATCTCGTCCACCACCTTCTCGATCGCCCCGGTGTCGGTGACCTGCTTCAGCCCGCGGGCCTCGACCACCGCATGCGGGTCGCCGCCCTCGGTGTAGACGATCTCGAACAGGTCCTTGGCGATCTTGGACGAGATGGTGCCCGCGCCGATCAAATCGAGGATGGCGCCGATCTGCTCCGGCGCCACCGGTGAGGTGGTGACGTCGCGCCCGTCCTTGTTCAGCCGGCCGAACAGCTCGTTGATGACGAAGTTGGCCGCCGCCTTGCCGTCGCGGCCCTTGGCGACCTTCTCGAAATAGGCCGCGGTCTCGCGCTCGGCCACCAGCACGCCGGCGTCGTAGGGGCTCAGCGCGTAGTCGGCGATGAAACGGGCCTTCTTCTCGTCCGGCAGCTCGGGCAGGTGCTGCGCCAGCTCCTCCACCCACGCCGCGGGAATATCGAGGGGCAGCAGGTCCGGATCGGGGAAGTAGCGGTAGTCGTGCGCCTCCTCCTTGGAGCGCATGGACCGCGTCTCGCCCTTGTTGGGGTCGAACAGGCGGGTCTCCTGGTTGATGGAGCCGCCATCCTCCAGGATCTCGATCTGCCGCCGGGCCTCGGTCTCCACCGCCTGGCCGATGAAGCGGATGGAGTTGACGTTCTTGATCTCGCAGCGGGTGCCGAACGGGGCGCCGGGGCGGCGCACCGAGACGTTCACGTCGGCGCGCAGATTGCCCTTCTCCATGTCGCCGTCGCAGGTGCCCAGATAGCGCAGGATGGTGCGCAGCTTGGTGACGTAGGCCTTCGCCTCCTCGGCCGAGCGCAGATCGGGGCGCGAGACGATCTCCATCAGCGCCACGCCGGAGCGGTTGAGGTCGACGAAGCTCAGGGTGGGGGACAGATCGTGGATCGACTTGCCGGCATCCTGCTCCAAATGCAGCCGCTCGATGCCCACGGTGATGCTCTCGCCGTCGGCAAGGTCGACGATCACCTCGCCCTCGCCCACCACCGGGTGCTTGTACTGGCTGATCTGGTAGCCCTGCGGCAGGTCCGGATAGAAATAGTTCTTGCGGTCGAACACCGAGTGCAGGTTGATCTGGGCCTTGAGGCCGAGCCCGGTGCGCACCGCCTGGGCGATGCATTCCTTGTTGATGACCGGCAGCATGCCCGGCATCGCCGCGTCCACCAGCGAGACATGGTCGTTGGGCGCGCCGCCGAAGGCGGTGGCGGCGCCGGAGAACAGCTTGGCGTTGGACGCGACCTGGGCATGCACCTCCAGGCCGATCACCACTTCCCAGTCGCCGGTGGCGCCGGCAATGAGCTTTTTGGCATCGGCGGGGCGGGCGTGAACGTTCATGGTCGTCCTATGGTCCTGGTGGCGGCGGGGCCGCAATCGCGAAGGTCATGCGGCAGCGCCGCGATCCTGCACCACGTAAACCCCAGCGGCCGCTTCTGGCAACCGCCAGCTCGCCGTCGCCCCGCACCCGCCGCAGGACTGGGGGGCAGGCCGTGGGTCTTCGCCGGCGGGCGCTGGAGCGAAGGCGCCCTGCCGCAATGGCGTCAACAGGCCGGGCTCGATGGCCCCAGGATCGTGCGGGTGCGCAGGGTGGGCATTGAGCACCTGCCGCTGGCACACATAGTTGCCGGGCGGGGGGCGGGAACCGGCTTGGCGGATGCTGCGTTGCGGCATAAGATCCGGCAGCCATCCTGTCCTTCCCGTCCGCGGATCGGCATCCGCCCGCATGATGGTCCGGATGCCGGGAGAAGCCTGCATGTCCGCCCGCCTCGACATCGCCGCGCCTGCCGCCGCGACCGCAAGCCGCCTGCCGCTGCTGGCGCTCGCCGCTGCCTCCTTCGGCATCGGCACCACCGAATTCGTCATCATGGGCCTGCTGCCGGATGTGGCGCGAGACCTCGGCGTCAGCATCCCGCAGGCCGGGCTGCTGGTGACCGGCTATGCGCTCAGCGTCACCTTCGGCTCGCCGTTTCTCGCCATCGCCACCGCCGGCATGCGGCGCAAGGGCGCGCTGCTGCTGCTGATGGGAGTGTTCATCCTCGGCAACCTCGCCTGCGCGCTTTCCACCACCTACGGGGTGCTGATGGCGGCGCGGGTGCTCACCGCCTTGTGCCACGGCGCCTTCTTCGGGCTCGGCTCGGTGGTGGCGGCGGCGCTCGCCCCGCCCGGCCGCAAGGCGCAGGCGATCGCCATGATGTTCGCCGGCCTCACCCTTGCCAACGTGCTCGGGGTGCCGTTCGGCACCGCGCTGGGCGAGGCCATGGGCTGGCGCACCACCTTCTTCGCGGTGGCGCTGATCGGGGTTGCTGCGGCTGCCGCCTTGGCCCTCTGGCTGCCGCGGCAGGTGCCGGTGCCGGCGATGCGGCTGATGGCCGAGGCACGCTCGCTGGGCAGCCGGCAGGTGCTGCTGGCCATGCTCATCAGCGTGCTGGCCTCGGCAAGCCTGTTCAGCGTCTTCACCTACATCGCCCCCATCCTGCGCGAGGTGACCGGCCTGTCGCCCCATGCGGTGACGGTGATGCTGCTGCTGTTCGGCGTCGGGCTCACCGCCGGCAACTTCCTGGGCGGGCGGCTGGCCGACTGGAAGCTGATGCCGTCCCTGATCCTGATCCTGGTCGCCCTCGTGCCCGTGCTGGCCGGCTTCACCCTCACCAGCCATGCGGCGATGCCGGCGGCGGCGACGCTGCTGGTCTGGGGCGTGCTGGCCTTCGCGCTGGTGGCGCCGCTGCAACTGCGGGTGGTGAGCGAGGCGGCAAGCGCGCCCAACCTCGCCTCGACCCTCAACCAGGGCGCCTTCAACCTCGGCAACGCCATCGGCGCCTGGGTGGGCGGGCTCGCGCTGACCTATGGCGTCTCCTACGATTCGCTGCCGTGGATCGGGGTCGGCCTCACACTGTGCGCGCTGGCGCTTGCGCTGGTGTCATGGTCCTCCAGCGGGGGGCGTAAGGCGGCTGCCGCCCACCCTTGAGGAGGTAGCCGGCAAACGAACTTTTCTCAAAAAATTTCGGAACCGGTGGAACCAATCCCGCCGAAGCTTGTTTGCATGGTCAGCGGGCGCTCGGAAAACTCCAGGCCCGCACTCCGGAATGCTTGCGCGTAATAGCTCCCCCGAATAGGGGAGGCGTTGCTTGGCGTGTCCGGCCAAAGCGAATGCGTCGAGACCGGGATCAACCCCCGCCGAACGGTGGCGCCAAACACCGACTGCGGGACCCGCAACGAGACGCAGAACCCAAAATGGACTGGAGGATTGCAAATGATGCCTGCTGCGCCGCGACCGTTGAAAATCCGCATGGATGGATCGAGCATCGTGCTGCGTTCGCTGGATGACGCCATCGGCTTCGTCCGCTCGCATCCGGTGCGCGAGCATGCGGAAATGCTGCTCGACCAGATGGAATCCGCCCACATGCCGAATCTGCGGCGCCGGGCATGGGTTGCGTTCGAGACGTTCGCCGACGCCATGAAGCTGACATCCGACATGCCCGCAGGGCGCTGCGGCACCCAGCTCATGTGAAGCGGCCGGCGGGCCGCCCCGGCCCGCCTTTCGCGCCCCTCCGGCGCGTCCCCCAATGCCCTTTCCTCCCGGCCTCGGCCGTGCTTCAAGGCAGCATGACGCGGCATCGTCGACACGATGTCGCCGCATGACGGAGGCGCCCATGGATGGGATGAGTTCGGGCGAGGGGAAGTCGATCAGGTCGCCGGCCGGCGGGCCCAGCGGGTCCGCCGGCGCGCGTATTCCGGCATTCCATCACGCAATGGCCCATGGCCGAGGGGCGATCGGCACGGCCGGCCGCGCCGTGACGGCGGCGGCTGCCACCGGCATCGCGCTGGCCGGGATCGCGGCGGCGGGCCTTGCCGGCGGCACCTTCTGGACTGGCGTGTCGCTGGCCGGGGTGACGGTGGAGGTGGTCGCCCCGCGCGTCATCCACCTTCCGGTCATCCCCCAGGGCAATTATCTCGATCCCGGCCCGGCGGGTCCGCCGATCCGGCCGGACGTCTCCATCGGCCGGGGCGAGAACAGCGATTACGTGTTCCCGCCGGATCTGAGCGGCGGCTACGGTTCCGGTCCGCCCGGCGATCCCACCAATGACGGGGCCTGGAGCCCTCTCGACGGTGATACGCCAAGCTTCTGAACACAGTTGGACAAAACAAAACGGCGGGGCCTGGGCCCCGCCGTTTCGCATCTGGCGATACGCTTGAAATCAGCGCTTCGAGAACTGGAAGGACCGGCGGGCCTTGGCGCGGCCGTACTTCTTGCGCTCGACCACGCGGCTGTCGCGGGTCAGGAAGCCGCCCTTCTTGAGCGGGCTGCGCAGCTCCGGCTCGTAATAGGTGAGGGCGCGGGAGATGCCGTGGCGCAGCGCGCCGGCCTGGCCGGAAAGGCCGCCGCCGGAGACGGTGCACACCACGTCATAGGCGCCCTCGCGGGCCGCCGCCTGGAACGGCTGGTTGATCAGCAGCCGCAGCACCGGACGAGCGAAGTACACCGTGATGTCGCGATCGTTGATGGTGATCTTGCCGGTGCCGGGGCGCACCCACACGCGGGCGACCGCGTCCTTGCGCTTGCCGGTGGCATAGGCGCGGCCGAACTTGTCCAGCTTCTGGACATGCACGGGCGCATCTTCCGCGGCGGCGGCGCTTGCGGTGGCCTTGGCGGGGGAGAGGGCGTCGAGGGACTGAAGAATCTCGGCCATGATCAGTTCCTCACATTCTTGCGGTTGAGGCTGGCCACGTCGAGGGCGACCGGCTGCTGCGCCTCATGCGGATGGGTCGGGCCCTTGTAGACGCGCAGGTTGCCCATGATCTTGCGGCCAAGCGGGCCGCGGGCGAGCATGCGCTCCACCGCCTTCTCGATCACGCGCTCGGGGAAGCGCCCCTCGAGAACGAACTTGGCGGTCCGCTCCTTGATGCCACCCGGGAAGCCGGTGTGGTGGTAATAGACCTTCTGGTCCTTCTTGCGCCCGGTGAGCACCGCCTTCTCGGCGTTGACGACGATGATGTTGTCGCCGCAATCCACGTGGGGGGTGTAGATGGGCAGGTGCTTGCCCTTCAGGCGCGTGGCGATGATGGTGGCGAGACGGCCGACGACGAGGCCGCTGGCGTCGATCACCACCCACTTCTTCTCGATTTCGGCGGGCTTGGCCGAATACGTCTTCATGGGATCGGTTTCCGGATGGATTGGCGGCGTTGCGGCCGGAGAGGCCGCGCAGCACGCATGACCGGCCTTCTAAAGGAGCCCCGATCCAACGTCAATCGCAGTGGTGTGTGTTTTATCCTGTAAAATCAGATGTTTATAAAAATGGTAATTTAACACCAGTTAAATTTAGAAGAAAAAGCAGGCTCTTGCGGGTTGCGGCGCTTCGGGGGACGGCGGGAAGGGCGGTGCCCATCCGGACGGGCCCCGAGGGCCCTCTCCCCAGCCCTCTCCCGCGTGCGGGGGAGGGCGTGTTCTGCTGGAATTCCAAGCTCTTGATTGCTCCCGGCAGGCCGCTTGTGCCGCCGGATCCGGTCAAACCGCCCAGCCCTCTCCCGCGTGCGGGGGAGGGCTGGGGGTGGGGCAAGGCCGGGCTAGGACCCTCCCCCCTTTGCCAGCCGCTCGGCCACGCGAGGCGCGAAATAGGTGAGGATGCCGTCCGCCCCCGCGCGCTTGAAGGCCAGGAGGCTCTCCAGCATGATCCGCTCGCCGTCCACCCATCCGGCCCGCGCCGCGCCCTCGATCATCGCGTACTCGCCGGACACCTGGTAGGCGAAGGTGGGCAGGCCGAACGCCTCCTTCACCCGCCACACGATGTCCAGATAGGGCAGGCCGGGCTTCACCATCAGCATGTCGGCGCCTTCCTCCACGTCGAGGGCGGCCTCGCGCAGGGCTTCCAGGCCGTTGCCCGGGTCCATCTGGTAGGTGCGCTTGTCGCCGGAGAGGGTTTTTGCGGTGCCGATGGCATCGCGGAACGGGCCGTAGAAGGCCGAGGCGTACTTCGCCGCATAGGACATGATCTGCACGTCCTGGAAGCCGGCGGCGTCGAGCCCGGCGCGGATGGCGCCGACCCGGCCGTCCATCATGTCCGAGGGGGCGATGACGTCGGCCCCGGCCTCGGCCTGCACCAGGGCCTGGCGGACCAGCACTTCCACCGTCTCGTCGTTGAGGATGCGCCCGTCCTCCAGCAGGCCGTCATGGCCGTGGCTGGTATAGGGATCGAGGGCGACGTCGGTGATGAGGCCCAGCTCCGGTACCGCGGCCTTGATGGCGCGCAGGGCCTGGCACACCAGGTTCGCGGCGTTCAGCGCCTCGGTGCCGCCGGGATCGCGCCGGCCGGGCTCCACATAGGGAAACAGGGCGAGGGCGGGGATCTTGAGCGCCGCCGCCTGCTCGGCCGCCCGCACCGCCTCGTCCACGGTCAGCCGCTCGACCCCCGGCATGGAGGCGATGGCGCTGCGATCGGCCTTGCCGTCCTTGATGAAGATCGGCCAGATCAGGTCGTCGACGGTGAGGGTGTTCTCGCGCACCAGCCGGCGGGCCCAGTCGCTCTTGCGGTTGCGCCGCGGGCGCTGGACGAGGTCGAGCCCGGCCGGCTGGCCGGCGGTCGCGGCGTCGATGGAGCGGATGCGGGAGCTGGAATGGGGCATGGCGGGTTTCCCGGTGGGCCGGCCGGCGATGCGGTGCGGGGCG
>CALMSN010000253.1 GCA_937872325.1 uncultured Xanthobacter sp.
GCGGCAGTGCAGCATAGCTATGTACGGACGGGATAACCGCTGAAAGCATCTAAGCGGGAAACCCACCTCAAAACGAGTATTCCCTTGAGAGGCGTGGAAGACCACCACGTTGATAGGCCGGGTGTGTAAGCGTGGTGACACGTTGAGCTTACCGGTACTAATCCCTCGATTGGCTTGATCGTTCTCATCCTCGATGTCCATCTGGGCGTATGCCCGATGACGTTTGATCTTATAAAAAACCAGCTTCGCTTGCACAATTGTCCTTCGCCGGCCTGGTGGCTATTGCGAGGAGCCTGAACCCGATCCCATCCCGAACTCGGCCGTTAAACTCCTCAGCGCCAATGGTACTTCGTCTCAAGACGCGGGAGAGTAGGTCGCTGCCAGGCCTGCCAAGGACAATTGACTAATGCCCTTTTACGAATTCGAAAAAATCCCCCTTACCGTTTTGCGGTCAGGGGGATTTTTTTGTTTTTGTCATCGTCTTCAGTTCTTCTTGAATTCGTGATCGTCAACTCCGACCCGGCGGCTTCCCGCCGCTTCTATTAAATCTCTGCCTTCTCGGCGAGGTCGGCTGACACATATCGGCCGAGTTTCGAGCCGCGTCGCTCCTACCGCGTGGACCCTCCATCTGCGCCGGCGGAAAATGTGCTAGATTCGCGTCAAGAGAGCGGGGCTGGCAGCGCAGGAGATACGGCATGGGCAGGTCCGGTATCGCATTTATCGCCATCCTCGCGGTAATGATTCCACTTCATGCTCAAGCGCAGTCCGAGGGAGCACCCTCATATGCGAGGTCGCGCTATACATTTTCCCCGGTGGAGGGTGGTGCCTTGCGGCTCGACACTCAGACTGGCCGGGTGAGCCTGTGCGCAAAACGGCAGAGTGGTTTCACCTGCGAGGCAGTTCCGGACACCCGCGATGCCTATGAAGCTGAAATCGCCCGACTTCACGACGAGATTGCCGCGCTGCGCCGGCCCGATTCGGGGAATCGGGAGCTGAAGGCACCACAATCCGCGCTGCCTGCAGAGGTGGACCGGGCTCTGGGATATGCCGAATCGCTGTATCGACGCCTCAAGGGGCTCATCGACGAGTTGCGATCGAGCCCGTCGGAACAATTGTAGAGATTGTCGATGAGTCGCGGCGCACTGAGCTGATCATGATCCGACCGGTCATGCACGCCATCCACCGGCGTGCTCGTCGTCTGATGCCGAATGCGCCAACGATCTGAATTATAATCGTTTTTAGACCGATCACACGGGGGAGTCCCTCTTCCCCTATGCGGGGTCTCCGCGCGTCACCTGCCGCGGATATTCTGCAGCAGGGCTTCGGCCAGCTTGGTGGCGGCGGCGAAGAAGGGCTGCGCCGGTGCCTCCTTTGCGAAGCAGGATCGGAACGCGGTGCCGCCGTCCTCTTCGAGCTTTGCGATTTCCTCCCAGCGCGGGTCGTCGTCCTTGTTGTCCTTGGCCGCCGCGACTTCGAGTGCCTCGATCTTGGCAGCGAAAGGCTTCCAGACTGCATCGCAGGCGGGAGTCGGCTTGATGTCCAGGTTCGATTCGGTGATTCCGATCGCGGCTTTCCCATCGCCGATCCGCACGACGACGATGCTGCCGGGCGGATGATTGGCGGGCGAATCGTCGCTGTAGAGCGCAAGAGCGGCGGAAACGGTTTCGCCGGTGGCCGATGTGAGAGGCAGCGCGACGTAAGGCGTGATGCCGGCCTCCTCCGCGACGCTGTGAATGAAGAAATAATCGGTCTGCGCGGCGGCCGGCATACCCTGCCGGAACGCGGCCGGGGCATCGCTATCCTTGGCCCGGGCTGCGAGCCAGGCTTGAAAAACCGGTTCCGGCGACACCACCACGCGAGTGGTGTCATCCTTGTCGGAAACGGCGACGCCATCGAGCTGCCGGGTCGGCTCATCCTCGCCATAGACGAGGCTGACCAGCGTGAAGGCAGGATTGCTTAAGCCCTTGGTCCGGATCGGCCCGACCAGCGCTGTCATGCGCCGGCCGAGATCTTTCACCGCGGCTTCCTCGCGCTTGCTGGTGGCTTCGTCATCGCCCTTGCCGGCTTTGATGGCGGCGATGAGCGCCGATACCGCCTTGTCGCGGGCGGCGAAATAATCCTCCAGCGGCGCGGCATGGCCGGCGAGGGGGAAGGCGGTCGCCAGAAGCGCGGCGCACGCGCTCAGCTTTCGAACCAGAAGCGTCATGGCAGATCCGGGCATCCGGGAGCGGAAGCCGCATTCTTGCCGATCCCCCACGAAAAGCAATCGCCCGAGCGCCTCCTTGGCCGCGATCGGGCCCATCGTCAGGGATGGCGAGACCTTGGCAAAAAAAGTGATCGCAAGAATTCAAGCCGGACTTCAGCCGCGAACGAAGAAAAAACAAATCGCATGTATTGCTCACGGCGTGCGCCATGCGGCAGCCGCCAGGGCGAGCGGGAGAGGAGCCGCGGCTCTCGACGTTGACGTTGTGCCGGGCGCGCGCCTTTGCCAAGAATGCCGGGCAAAGGGAATGCCATGACCGCCGACGGCCCCGCCGAAAAGCCCACCGCCCCCAGGCGGACGTCCTCCGTTCGCCGCCCCGCCGACCCCGCGCGGCTGCGTGCGGTTCCGGTCGCGGAGCTCACCGCCCGCGGGGCCGGCAAAGAGCACGCGGGCATCGGCGGCGAGCTTGCCGCTCATGATGCGGCTTACTACCAGCAGGATGCCCCCCTCATCAGCGACGCCGACTATGACGCGCTGCGCCGCCGCTACGAGGATATCGAGGCGCGCTTTCCCGGCCTGAAGGGCGAGGGCAGCCTGTCCAATCGCGTCGGCGCCGCACCCTCGGAGAAGTTCCGCAAGGTCGAGCACAAGGTGCCCATGCTGTCGCTCGCCAACGCCTTCTCCGATGCGGAGGTGGAGGAGTTCGTGGCGCGGGTGAAGCGCTTTTTGGCCTGGCCGGACGACGAGCCGCTGGCCTTCACCTGCGAGCCGAAGATCGACGGCCTCTCCTGCGCCCTGCGTTATGAAGGCGGAAAGCTCGCCGTAGCCGCCACCCGCGGCGACGGTAGCGAGGGCGAGGACGTCACCGCCAACGTGCGCACCATCGCCGACATCCCGCACACCCTCATTGGTGACGACGTGCCGGAGGTGATGGAGATCCGCGGCGAGGTCTACATGGCCGAGACGGATTTTGCCGCCCTCAACATCCGACAGGCGGAGGCGGGAAAGACGGTGTTCGCCAATCCGCGCAACGCCGCCGCCGGCTCGCTGCGCCAGCTCGATCCGGCGATCACCGCATCGCGGCCGTTGAAGTTCTTCGCCTATGCCTGGGGCGACGTCTCCGCCTTGCCGGCCACGACCCAGTATGAGGTGGTGCGGACGTTCGCGCGCTGGGGTCTCACGGTGAACCCGCTGATGGAGCGGGTCGCCACTGCTGCCGAGATGATCGATCACTACCGGGCCATCGGCGCGGCGCGGGCGGGCCTCGGCTACGACATCGACGGCGTTGTCTACAAGGTGGACCGGCTCGATCTTCAGCGCCGGCTCGGCTTCGTCTCGCGCTCGCCGCGCTGGGCGCTGGCCCACAAGTTCGCCGCCGAGCAGGCGACCACCGTGCTGGAGGGGATCGACATCCAGGTCGGGCGCACCGGCGCGCTGACCCCGGTGGCGAAGCTGCGGCCGGTCACGGTGGGGGGCGTCGTCGTCTCCAACGCCACCCTCCACAACGAGGACGAGATCGCCCGCAAGGATGTCCGCGTCGGCGACACTGTAGTGGTGCAGCGCGCCGGAGACGTGATTCCCCAGGTGGTGCGGGTGGTGGAGGAGAAGCGCCCGGCCGGCGCGGTACCCTTCGCCTTCCCAAAGGAATGCCCGGTCTGCAAATCCCATGCTGTCCGCGACGTGGACACAAAATCGGGCAAGGTGGATGCGGTGCGCCGCTGCACCGGCGGGCTCATCTGCCCGGCGCAGATGGTGGAGCGGCTGCGCCATTTCGTCTCCCGCAACGCCTTCGACATCGAAGGGCTGGGGGAGAAGCAGGTGCAGGCCCTGTACGACTGGGGGCTGATCGCGTCGCCGGCCGACATCTTCACCCTCGCCGCGCGCAACGACGCCCCGGACAACCTCCAGAGGCTGGAGAATCGCGAGGGCTGGGGGAAGGCGTCCGCTTCCAAGGTCTTCGCCGCCATCGCGGCGCGGCGGGCCATCGCGGTGGACCGGTTCGTCTTCGCGCTCGGCATCCGCCATGTGGGCGACACCAACGCCAAGCGGCTGATGCGCCATTATGAGACGGTGGAGGCG
>CALMSN010000254.1 GCA_937872325.1 uncultured Xanthobacter sp.
GGGGGAGGGCGTGGTCGCGGCGCGGCGCGGGGGGGGGGGGGGGGGGGGGGGGGTGGCTCGGCCACGGGGGGGTGCTCCTCGCCCCCCCCCGGGCCCTGGGCCAGGGGCACCGCCGGCCTCACCGCCATGCTGTGCGTCGATGCGCTGGAGCGCTACGGCATCAAGGCGGGCGGCGACGTGCTCGTCACCGGGGCTGCGGGCGGCGTCGGCTCGGTGGCGGTGCGCCTGCTCTCGCGGCTCGGCTACAAGGTCTACGCCCTCACCGGCCGGCCGGCGGAAGCCGAGTTCCTGAAGAGCCTGGGCGCCACCGACATCGTCGACCGCGCCACCTATGCAGCCCCCGGCAAGCCGCTCGCGGGGGAGCGCTGGCACGGCGCCGTGGACACGGTGGGCGGAGCGATCCTTGCCAACGTGCTCGCCGCCACGGCCTATAACGGCGCGGTTGCGGCCTGCGGGCTGGCGGCCTCCACCGAGCTGCCGTCCTCGGTCTTCCCCTTTATCCTGCGGAACGTGGCGCTGCTGGGCGTCGACTCGGTGAACTGCCCCACCGATCGCCGCCTGCATGCCTGGACCCGGATCGGCGAGCTGCTGCAGCCGTCCGACTTCGACCTCGTGACCCACGAGGTCCGCCTCGACGACCTGCCGCAGGTGGCCGACGACATTCTCGCCGGCAAGGTGCGCGGGCGCACCATCGTCAAGATCTGAGATCCCGCCCGGAGCATGCGGGAACCGCCGGGTGCTCCGGTTAAAATGGCTCAACCGTCCGCGGCCGGGCGGCCGTGAGAGACGACAAAGCGCGAGGGGCCGTCCAACCGCTCGCGCTCCCGACCGGCTCGGTAGCCCTGACGGCCGAGCCCTGCTCGCGGAATGCGTCAATGCCCGCCGGCACGGATCCGGCGGGCCGCTTCGCCGCGCGGCTCGATGGCCGCGGGCCTGCCAGGCGGCAGACGAGGCATCCCGTCTTCGCCCGGCAAACCTGATGGCGGAGACGGGGCCCTGCACCCCGGCCCGAAGCCCGCGGATCGCCGCCACTTCAAGGACAGCCCGCCCTACAGGACCGACGGGATCGACGCGTCCTGACGCGGGCTCCACGATCCGATCCGCCGACTGGCACGGGCGGACCGGATCCTGGTCGAGGGATGGTGCAGGCCGCCATCCACCCGTGGCCAGAGGCGCCTCAGGCGTAGGTCGACACCTGGGAGCGCGCCAGCGCCGCCACGTTGAGCAGGCCGCGCGCCGAGATCGACGGCGTGACGATATGCACCTTGTTGCTCATGCCCATCAGGATCGGGCCGACCTCGATGGCCTTGGCCACCGTGCGCAGGACGTTGCGGGTCACGCCCACGGTCTCGGCGTTGGAGAACACCAGCACGTTGGCCTTGCCCTGCAGGCGTCCTCCCGGGAAGAGCCGTTCGCGCAGCACCACGTCGAGGGCGGCGTCCACATGCATTTCCCCTTCATAGGAGAAGGCGTGCTGCCCGGCGTCGAGGATCTCGATCGCCGCCCGCATGCTCCGGCCCGACTCGGTGTCGAGGTTGCCGAACTCGGAATCCGAGATCAGCGCGATCTTCGGCTCGATCCCGAAGCGGCCGACGTGACGGGCCGCCGAGGTGACGATGCCCGCCAGCTCCTGCGGCGAGGGGAAGCGGTGCACATGGGTGTCGGCGAGGAACAGCGGCCCGTCGTCGAGGATCATCAGCGACAGCGCCCCGGTGGGCACCAGGCCGGACGGCCGGAAGATCTGCCGCACATGGTTGAGGTGCCAGTGATACTGCCCGAAGGTGCCGCAGATCATGGCATCGGCCTCGCCGCGCTCCACCATGATCGCCGCGATCGCGGTGGTGTTGGTGCGCAGCACGGTCCGCGCCAGATCGGGCGTGACGCCCTTGCGCCGCAACAGGCTGTGATAGCTGGTCCAGTATTCGCGGTAGCGCGGATCGTCCTGCGGATCGACGATCTCGAAGTGCGTGCCGCGACGCAGGTTGAGCCCCTCGCGCTCGATGCGCGCCTCCACCACCTCCGCGCGGCCGATCAGGATCGGCATGGTGCGCAGTTCCTCGAAGATGGTGCGGACCGCCCGCAGCACCCGCTCGTCCTCGCCTTCCGCGAACACGATCCGGCGCTCCGACGCGCGCGCCCCCTCGAAGACCCGGCGCATGATGGTGTGCGAGCGGAAGACCTGCGCGTTCAGCGCCGCGGTGTAGGCATCGAGATCGATGGTGCGGGTGGCGGCGCCCGACTCCATCGCCGCCTTGGCAACCGCGGAGGCGATGGTGGGCAGCAGGCGCGGATCGAACGGCTTGGGAATGAGATATTCAGGCCCGAACTTCAGCCGCTCGCCCTGATAGGCCTCGCCCACCTCGGCGGAAATCGGCTCACGCGCGAGGCCGGCGATGGCCTCCACGCAGGCGAGCTTCATGGCATCGTTGATCTCGGTCGCGCCCACATCCAGCGCCCCGCGGAAGATGAACGGGAAGCACAGGACGTTGTTGACCTGATTGGGATAATCCGAGCGCCCGGTGGCGATGAGGGCGCCGGGGGCGACCGCGCGCACCTCTTCCGGCATGATTTCCGGGGTCGGGTTGGCGAGCGCGAAGATGATCGCGCCCTCGGCCATCCGGGACACCATCTGCGCGGTCAGGACACCGGGGCCGGAGACGCCGAGGAAGAGATCGGCGCCGACGATGGCGTCGTCCAGGGTCCGCGCAGTCGTATCGCGGGCGAACTCGCGTTTCTCGAAGGTGAGGTCGTTGCGGCCCACATGGACCACGCCCTTGCTGTCCAACAGGGTGATGTTCTCGGCGCGCAGCCCCATCACCAGCAGCATCTTCAGGCAGGCGATGCCGGCCGCGCCGGCGCCGACCGCCACCACGCGCACGTCCTCGATCTTCTTGCCGATCAGGTGGAGCGCGTTGAGCGCGGCCGCCGAGGCGACGATCGCGGTGCCGTGCTGGTCGTCGTGGAAGACGGGAATTCCCATCTTCTCGCGGCACAGCTTCTCGACGATGAAGCAGTCGGGGGCCTTGATGTCCTCAAGATTCACCGCGCCGAAGGTCGGCTCGAGCTTGATGACGATCTCCGCCAGCTTCTCCGGGTCCGTCTCGTTGACTTCGATGTCGAAGCAGTCGACGCCCGCGAACTTCTTGAACAGGACCGCCTTGCCTTCCATCACCGGCTTGGAGGCCTGCGCGCCGATATTGCCGAGCCCGAGGACGGCGGTGCCGTTGGAGATCACCGCGACAAGATTGCCCTTGGCCGTATAGCGGACGGCATCGGCCGGGTTGCTCTCGATCTCCAGGCAGGCTTCCGCCACGCCGGGCGAATAGGCATTGGAGAGATCCCGGCCGGTCGCCATCGCCTTGGTCGGACGGATCTCGAGTTTTCCGGGCCGTGGGAACTCGTGATAATCGAGAGCTTCCTGGCGCTTGGTGTTGTTCTTGACGTCCTCGGTCATGGGCGATCCTCTGGTTCGTGCCGGCCGCTTTGGCGATGGCTTCGGCGCGGGAACGGGTCGCACTGCACCGCCTTCGGTGGCGTCCTGCTCCGATCGCCCATGGACCTCTCACACGGGGGGGTGTCAAGTGCCTTCATGCGGCCGCCGGGGCCGCGAACCCGCGGCGTGGGTCGGCAGGGGGCGGGCCCCGGGCGGCGATGCCGCGTGACGCTGGGGTAGACGTCGCGCAGCACGGGCGCCCCGGCCCGGAGCCACCCTCGCCAGGTGACGAAGCGGAAGATCAGCCCTCGACGCCCCGCCGCCAATACGGCACCACCAACTGCCGTTCGGCCGCCAGCCCCTTCTCGCCGCGCAGGAGCTTGCGGATGGCCAGCGCCGCCTCCTGCTCGCAGCCCACCACCGCCGAGGCGCTCTGCGCGTCGCCCAGCCAGTCGGTCGCCCGGATCGCATCTTCCAGCAGGCGCGTGGTGCCGGCGGGCGCGCCATGGCGGTGAAGCCAGCGGATCTCCAGCTCCGCCGCGGAGGTGACCGCGAGCTCATCGAAAGCGTCCGCGACCTCGACCAGCAGCAGCGCCTTGGTCCCGGCGGGAAGGGTTTCCGCGATCCGGGACAGGAACGGCAGCGCGGTCTCGTCGCCTGCCAGCAGGCACCGGTCCGCCGGAATGCCGGCGCGGCCGCCCGGCCCCACCAGCCCGACGCAATCGCCGGGCCGGGCCGCCGCCGCCCATGAGGCGCCAGGACCCGGCACGTCATGCAGCACGAAGTCGATGTCGAGCGTGGAAGCGGCAAGGTCCACCGACCTGATGGTGTACTTGCGCACGATCGGGCGCCCCGGCCCGTCGGGCCAGACAAAGCGGCCGTCCGCATCCAGGCTCGGCCATTGCGCCTCAATCTCCGTGGGCGGGATGAGCAGCTTGCAATGGAAATGGCGGCTGCCTGAGAAGCGCAGGAGGTCGTCGCCGGCCAGCGTGACCCGGCGCATGTGCGGCGAGATGGCGCGCGCCGCGACCACGCGCATCAGCCGGAAGTTGGGCGGCACGCCCGCGGCCGGGATGTAGCCCTTCCACTCCACCCGGCCGGCCGGCTGTTCGGCGAACTCCAGCAGGTGCTCCTGAAGCAGCATGCGCACCTCGTGAAGAAGGCTGGAATCGGCAGCCGCGATCCGGATGTCGAGGCGGGCAGGGGAGGCTTCCAGTTCGGCGCTGGAGAAATCCAGCGACAGGCGGAACCGGTTGCCGGCGCGCTCGACCCGCGCACCGTGCTCCTCCAGATGCCTCGTCACCTTGTCCGCCAGGGCGGCTGCGTCGCTCAGGTTGATCCATCCCCGGTCGCTGAACGGCATGGCGGAAGCGGACCCGGGGACAGCGGTCATGATACCCTCCAATGACAGGCCCTCAGCACAGGGGGCCGTCGACGGCCGGGGCAGGCCCGGCGAGGTCGCGGACGATCACCTGAAGACCCCCGGCGGCGTCCGCCTCGACGGCGGCATCAACCCCATAGACCTCGCGCAGCATCGCCGGGGTGATGACCGCGCCGGGCGTTCCCTCCGCGTAGAGCCGCCCCTGCCGCACCACCGCGATGCGGTCCGCCCAGCGGACGGCGAGAGACAAATCGTGCAGGACCACGATGACGATGCGGCCGGCCCCGGCGAGGCGACGCACCGTCGCCAGCACATGGTGCTGATGGCGAAGATCCAGCGAGCTCGTGGGCTCGTCCAGCAGCAGGACCTCGGGATCGCGGGCGAGGGCCTGGGCGAGACCCGCCATCTGGCGCTGCCCGCCGGAGACCTGGTCGAGCCGCTTCAGCGAAAGCTCCAGCGCGCCAAGCCGCTCAAGCACCTCGACGGCCCTCGCCGCGGCGGCATGGGGATGCGGGGGCGGCTGCATGGTCATCATCGCGCTTATTACGCTGTCGAGGACCGTGAGGTCCATCCCGTGGGGCTGCATCTGCGGCATGAAGCCGATGTGCGCGGCCCGATGCCGCGGCGTCTGGCGCAGGATATCGATGCCGCCCAGCAGCACCTGCCCCTCGGCCCGGAGCACCCCGGCGATGGCGCGCAGGAGGGTGGACTTGCCCGCGCCATTGGGACCGACCACCGCCATCACCGTGCCCGGCGACAGGGCGGCCAGCGACAGCGGGCCCAGCGTCCGGCGTGCGGCATGAAAGGCCACCAGATCGGACACCACCAGCGTGCGGTCGCCGCTCATCCGCGCCGTGCCCGGCGATGGATGAGGATGAAGAAAAGCGGCAGGCCGACGATGGAGGTCACGATGCCCACCGGCAGGGTCAGGCCGGGAATGACGAGCTTGCTGGCGGTGGAGGCGAGCGACATGATGAGCGCCCCGGTGAGGGCGCTTGCCGGCAGGAAGAAGCGGTGGTCCTCTCCCACCAGCAGGCGCGCCACGTGCGGCCCCACGAGGCCCACGAACCCGATGGCGCCGACAACCGCCACCGCGGTGGCGGCCAGCAGGCTGGCGCGCAACAGGGAGAGAAAGCGCAGCCGCGCGGTGTCGATGCCGTAGCTGCGGGCGCGATCCTCCCCGAAGCGAAGCGCCGTCAGGTCCCAGGCGGCGGCGAGCGAGAACGGCAGCACCACCGCCAGCACGGCCGCAAGCATGGCGACGGACGGCCAGGTGGCGGCCGCAAGATTGCCCATGCCCCAGAACACGAACCGCTGCAGCGCTTCCGCCGAGGCCACGAACTGGATGAATGCGATCAGCGCATTGAAGGTGAAGACCAGCGCGATGCCGTAGAGCACGAGCGTCGCCGAGCGCCCGCCGCCGTCGCGCGCCAGATATTGCAGCAGCAACGTGGCGCCGAAGGCGAAGACGAACGCGTTTCCCGTCACGAGCAGCTCGGCCGGCACGAACGGAAGCCCCAGGCCCAGCACGATGGCCAGCGCCGCGCCGAACGAGGCGGCCGAGGATACGCCGAGGGTGAAGGGGCTCGCCAGCGGGTTGTCGAGGATGGCCTGCATCTCGGCGCCCGCCAGCGCCAGCGCCGCCCCGACCGCCACCGCCATCAGCGCCATCGGAAGGCGGATCTCCCACACGATGACATGGCTCGCGCGGGGCACCTGCGGATCACCCGCAAGCGCGCCCCAGAGCTGGCCGGGATCGAGCCCGGCCGGACCCGTGACCAGATCTGCGACGACGCTGATGAGCGTGAATGCCGAGAGCAGCGCGATCAGCAGCAGGCGCCGCCGCTGCGCCGCCCCGTGGACGGCCAGCACCGCGCCTGCCGCCCCGCCCGCCTTGCGGACCCTCATCGCGTGCCCGTCCCGGCGGGCTCGACGAGGAAGGTGCCGGACATGGGGAAGGCGAGGAAGTCCCGGTTGATGGCGTCGAGCGTCTCCAGGGGCTTCAGATCCGGGAACAGCTCGGGATGGGTCCATCGGGCAATCGCCTCGATGGCCACGATATTGAGCGCTGATCGCGCCAGATCGTGCCACAGGCCGTAGGTCCTGCCGGTCCTCACCGCCGAGATCTGCGCGATCCCCTTGCGGCGAAGCGCGACGTCGAGGGTGCGGCGGGCCTCCTCGGCCGCCCGGCCGGGCCCCAGAACCAGCCCGCCGCGCGAGGCCATGTGGCCGCCGCCGGTGCCGATATAGACGGCCGGATCGGCGGCGAGAATGTATTCGAGGCTCAATTGTCCGGCCATTCCGGGGATGATGTCGGCGCCGATATTGCGCCCGCCGGCGAAGTCCACGAACCGCCCGATGCTTTCCGCCCGCCCCGGCGACATGCAGCAGGCCCCGCCGCCCGCATGCGCTTCCAGCAGCACGTCAGGAGACTGAGACTTCTTGCCGGTGCCCAGCCGCTCCCGGATCACCGCGGCATGGCGCTCGAAGAATTCCATGAAGGCAAGCGCCTCCTGCTCGCGCCCGACCAGCCGGCCGAGCCGCACGAGATCCTGCTCCTCCGGCCGGCGATCGACCGCCGGAGAGGGCGACAGCACGGCGACGGCGACGCCGGCCGCCTCCAGCTTGCGCGCCAGATCCGGCCGCGACGCGTAATAGGGGCTGAGCACGACGAGGTCCGGTTCAAGCGCCACCACCCGCTCCACCGGAAACGTGGCGGGATCCGTGGCGCCCACCTGCGGCACCGCCGCCATCGCCGGATCGCCGGCCCGGATGAGATCGAGCGTCGGGCCATCCAGCCATCGCGGATTCCAGCCGGCGAGCAGGCGGGAGGGCTGCTTCTCGATCAGGCCCAGCGCAAGGAGGTCGATGCCGTCCGTCAGCACCACCTTGCGTGCCGGATGGGGCAGCGTCACCGTCCGTCCGGCATGATCGACGATGCTCACCTGCGCGCGCGCGACGCCCGGCAGGAGGTGAAGCATCAGACCCAGCACGAACGCCGTGGCGCACCCCATCAGCGATCGCAGCCGGGGCGCGAGCAGGCTCACCATTTGTAGCGCAGAGTGCCGAGAACGGTCCGCCCCTCCCCGTAGTAGCAAGTATAAAACGGGTTGCAGGACGCGACGTAGGTCTTATCGAAGAGGTTCTTCGCGTTGACGTCGACCGAAACGCCCTTGAGGCTGGCATTCTTCACGCCGAAGTCATACCCCACCACCATGTCGACGAGCGTGAAGGCCGGAACCTTCGATGCCGCATACGAGTAAACGGGCGCCCAGAGGCCGACGTTCGGATCCGACCCCCAGACGTTGGAATCCGTGCCGTAGGTCGAGCCGATATAGCGCACGCCGCCGCCGATGCTGAACCCGGCGAGGGCGCCCTCCGGCACCTTGTAGTCAAGCCAGGCGGAGGCCATGTTCTTCGGCACCCCGACCGGCACCTTGCCGAGTTGGGCGGCGACGCCGATGATGCCGGGAATCCCGTTGTTCTGGCCGTAGATGTTGTAAGTGGTGTTGCTCTTCGTCACCTCCGCATCGGTGTAGCTGTAGGCGAGGGTGAGGTTGAGCCCGTTGCCGAGGCTGGCCTTTCCTTCGATCTCCAGGCCGCGGGAGCGGATTTCTCCGGTCTGCGTCGCGTAGAGCGGAGTGAGCGGATCCACCGTCGCCACATTCTGCTTGGTGATGTTGAACAAGGACACCGTGATGAAGGCATCGTAGCCCACGGGCTGGTATTTCACGCCCACTTCATACTGCTGGCCGGTGGTGGGCTCGAAGGGGGTGCCGTTGCTCGTGGTGCCGGCAAGGGGCTGGAAGGATTCCGAATAGCTGACATACGGCGCGATGCCGTTGTCGAACAGGTAGACGAGGCCGGCGCGGCCGGTGAATGCTTCGGAATCGGAAATGGCTTCGGAAATCTTGGCCCCGTTGGAGATCAGGTATCTTGTGGATTCCGTCCTGGCCCAGTCATACCGCCCGCCCAGCCAGAGGCGCCAGTTTCCCAGCTCGGAAATGGTCTGGGCGTAGGTCCCGGTCTGGTTGAGGGATTCCTGGAAATTCACCCGCATCTGCGGATTGATCAGCGCCTGCCCGTAGATCGGCCTGTAGAGGTCGAGCGAGGGCGCCGCGCCCCAGCCATATTGCCAAGGCGCGTCCATGTACTGGTAGTCGAGGCCAAGCAACGCCGTGTGGGTGACCGGACCGGTGGCGAACTTGATCTCCAGCTGGTTGTCGATGGTGAAGCTCTGGTTGTCATTGTGCTTGGCCCAGACGCCAAGCCGGTCCACGGTCCGCAGGTCCGGCTGGAGATAGTAAAGGCCGTTGTTGGCGGAGAGGTCGACGCCCCGGAAGTCGTCGTTCAGCACGCCGTAGAGCGCGTTCTGGCGGAAGGTGACCGCATCGTTGAACTGATGCGCGAACTGATACGATCCCCAGACCTGGGTGCGCTCGAACTGCGCCCAGTTCGGATCGCCCGTGAACAGCGAATTGGGCAGCTTGCCGTTCGGGTTCGGCAGCACGGTGCCCAGCACGGGCACGAAGCTCGCTTCCGAGGTCTTGGGATCGCGCTGGTAGACGAACTGGAGGTTGAGCGAGGTATCCTCGTTCGGCCGCCACGTCAGCGAGGGGGCCAGAAGGATGCGCTGGTCCTCCTGGAAGTCCACCTGGGTCTCGCCCGTCCGGCCGAGGGCGATCATGCGGTAGAGCCACTTGCCCTCGGCATCGAGCGGGCCGGAGACGTCCAGCCCGCCTTCGATATTGCTGTAGTTGCCGCCGCGGACGAACATCTCCCCGCGCGCCTCCTCGGTGGGGCGCTTGCTGACGAGGTTGACGAAGCCGCCGGGGGTCGCCTGCCCGTAAAGCACGGAGGAGGGCCCCTTGAAGATCTCCACCCGCTCGATCATGAACGGATCGAACTGGATGGCGGTGCGGGCCGGGAAGTTCCACTTCAGGCCGTCAATGTAAGAGACGTAGCTCGCATCCGCCGAATAGCCGCCGAAGCCACGGATGAAGATCGGATCGAACCGTCTGCTCTGCAGCCCGGCCTGTCCGCTCAGCACGCCTGCGGTGTAGCGCAGCGCCTCCGACACCGTGGTCACGGCCTGGTCGTCCATCTGGTCGCGGGTAACGACGGAGATCGACTGCGGGGTTTCGATCAGCGGCACGTCGACCTTGGAGCCGGTGCCGCTGCGGGACGCCACATAGCCGTCCACCGGCCCGTCCGCCCGCTCGCCGTCCACGACCACGGTGCCGAGCGTGGCTGCCCCATCGACCGCGGGCGCGCCGCCCGATGCCGGGGCAGGATCCACCAGCGCCGCGGAGCCGGGCGCGCCGATCCGCACCTGAATCCCGGTGCCCGCCACCAGGGACCGAAGAGCCGCCGCGGGCGTCATGCTTCCGATCACCGGTGCCGATCGCTTGCCCGCGGCGAGCGCCGAATTGTAGCTGATCTGCCATCCCGTCTGGCGAATGAAGGCGTTGATGGCCGATCCCAGCGGCTGGGCCGCGATGGAGAAGGCGACGGCCTGGTTAGGGCCCGCCACGGCAGAGGCCTGCTGCGCGGAGGCCGGGAGCGCGAGCGCCAGCACCGGAGCGGCGAAGAGCGGCAGCGTGGCCAGCTTCAAGGCCCGCATCCTGCGGGCACCCCGGCCGATTGCTCCCGATCCCGATGCGCCCGCCGTGCCGACCATGATCCCGATCCCCCGTCCGATCGGGGCCGTGCTCAACGCATCGTCGAGACCGCCCCTCTTTCATGAGACGTGCGGGAAGGCGGGATCGGAAAAAAATCCGCAGGCGGGGATCGGGTCAGTGCAGGATGATGAGCCCGCCGGGCAGGCGGTTCATGGTGACGCCGGTGGCATCCGCCAGCGTCCGGATGGCGCCCTCGATGTCATCGAGGCGGTAATTGCCGGTGACGCGCAGGCGCCCCACGCGGCTGTCGGCGACGATGACCCTGCCGGGGTAATAGCGGCGCAGTTCGTCGAGAACGCGGGAGAAAACCTGGTTCTCGAAGATGATGCGGCCTTGGCGCCATGCCAGCGCGCTTTCAGGATCGACGCGGGTCACGGCGGAAAGCGCGCCGGAAGTCGCCACCACCATCTCGCCCGGAGCGAGCTTCACCTGGTTCGTCCGGTCCGCGAGCAGGCTGACATTGACGCGGCCGGTCTCGAGGATAACGCGATCATCCTCGCTTGCCATGCCGACGGCGAAGGCCGTGCCGTGCACCTCGGTCTCGCTGAAGCGGCCCTGCACCCGGAACGGGCGGGCGGGATCGTGCTTCACGTCAAAGAAAGCCTCGCCTTCGAGGAGCCGCACCTGCCGCCGGCCATCCCTGAAATCGATGGAGACCGCCGAGGCCGTGTCGAGGGTCATGGAGGATCCGTCGGGCAGCTGCACGGTGCGGCGATCGCCGGTCTGGGTGAGGTAGTCGGCCTGCCAGCGCAGCATCAGCGCGGGATACTGCAGGATGCCGATGGAGAGCAGCACGATCGCCGCGGCGGCGATGCTCCACGCGGCCCGCCGGCGCGCGGGGCGGGGCGGGGGGCCGGGCCATGCCGCGGGCGCCGGCGCCGCGCCGGCCTGCATGGACGCGGCGGCATCGCCAAAGGGCCTCGACCCCCAGATCGCGACCACCGCGTCATATTCGCGGGCATGGCGCGCGCTCTGCCCCCGCCAGAGCGCGAACTCCGCCTCGACGGCCGCATCGGCCTCGCCGTCGCGCATGCGGGCGAACCATTCGAGCGCTTCGTCGACGACAGGATCGTCATGCACGAAAGCGTGCTCCGGCTCTGCCCGATCTTCCTTCTCGTATCCCACGCGTGCCGTCCGGTGTCGCTGTGTCGGGCGCCCTTATAGAGAGACGTGCGGCCTCCCGAAATCCAGCAATATTCCTCATTCGGGAGATTGCGGGCCGCCGCGGGCCCTACCGGCGCTCGAACCGGGCGAGGCTTTCCCGGCAATGGGCCATGGCCATCTTGAGGTCGTTGAACACCGTTCGTTCGGACACTCCGAGATGCTCGGCGATCCGCCGGTTGGACCATTCCGAGATGCGGCTGAGGAGCACCACCTGCTGAACGCGCGGCGGAAGCCCGTTCAAGGCCCGTCGAAGCAGGGCGAACCGCTCCCGCTCGATCAGCGCGGCTTCCTGCGAGGGGGCGGTGTCGGGGATACCGTGAAGCGCTTCGTCGGGACTTCCGTTGACCTCGACGACGCTGCGGGAGCGGCGCTTGCGCTCATGATCGAGGGCGAGGTTGCGGGCCGTCTGGTGCAGGAAGGCCTCGACATGCTCGATGGGCCTTGATTCCGCGGCGCGCAGAACCCGCAGATAGGTTTCCTGGGCGAGATCCTCCGCGAGGTGCGCATCGCCGACGATCCGCATCACGCTCCAGGTCAGGGAGCGGCGCTGGCGCTCGAAGATCTCATGCAGTGCGGCGAGCATCGGCTATCGCCCTGCGCCGACGCGGGAGCGCGCATGCAGAGAGGCAGGCTCCAGGCCCCGCGTGCCCGTACCGCCTCCGGTTGCCAGGGGAAAAAAGAAACTCAGCTCCATTCGCCGATGATGCGCCCGACATGGATAAGCCTTCGGGAAGGCCATACCGAGCACAGGATTTTGTCGCAAGATCAGTTATTTAGAGACTATCTAACGTAGTGCCGCTCAAGGCCGGGAGCGGGTTTCGCCGGTTGGGGGTTAGTGCTTGATTATTATGGGCTGGCGGGTGGCGCCCCGGGTTTCTCCCGGCCGCCCGGCACCGACGCGCGTCGGCGGGATTCCTCAGGCAATGTTGCCAATATGTGACGCCCTTGCGCCGATGGCAGCGAACGCCACGGGCCGCCGGGGAGCCTGCCGGCGGGCGGATATTCCCGCTATGCGCATATATTCCCCGTGTTATATCTGTTATTAAGCGGCGCCCCGGACGGGTCGCCTCTTCCCGCCGCCGGCGTGCGAACCCGAACAATGACGAAGAAGAACGCACGCCCCCAGACCGCCCCCGCCCGACAGTCGCCCGCCTGAGCCGGCGCCAGCGTCGGGGCCCCGCCGTCGTCGTTCCCCATGAGGCTTCAGTCATGGATCCTGCCCGCCTGTGGGGCATTGCCTGCCTGCTCATCACCGCGACGGGGTGGGGCATAAACTGGCCGGCCATCAAGTTCCTGCTCCCGGTCTGGCCGGCGCTCTTCGCCCGTGGGGTCGCGGGGGTGATTTCGGCGCTGCTGCTGGCGGCGCTCGCCTATGGCCGGGGCGAGAGCCTGAGGGTGCCGGCCGGCGCATGGCCCGGCCTCGTCCTCATGGCCTTCACCAGCGTCTTCGCCTGGATGGGCTTTTCAACCCTGAGCGTTAACTGGATCAGCGTGGGCGAGGCGGCGCTGCTGGTCTACACGATGCCGATCTGGGCCATGCTTCTCCCCTGGCCGCTGCGCGGGGAGCGTCCGGGCGCCCGCGCCGTCGCGTCCCTGATTCTGGCGCTGGCCGGCGTCGGCCTGCTGCTCAGCGGCCATGAGGGGGCCGTCGGCCGCGACCAGATGCTGGGGATGCTTCTGGCGGTGGCCGCGGCGGTGCTGTTCGCCTGGGGAGCGGTCGCGCCGCGCAAGCCGCTTGCGCTGCCGCCTCTCGCCCAGACCGCCTGGATCGTGGGAATCGGCTGCGCGCCGATGATCGTGCTCGGCCTGCTGTTCGAGAGCCCCGACGTCACCGCATTGACCGGTGTCGCCGCCATCAGCCTCGCCTACATGACGCTGGTCCCCATGGGGCTGTGCTACCTGACCTGGTTCGCGGCGCTGAAGCGGGTTCCGGGCAACGTCGCGACCATCACGATGCTGCTCGTGCCCCTGATCGGCACCCTGTCGGCGGCTGCGATCCTGGGGGAGCCGTTCGGGATCCGCGAGGCCGCAGCGCTCTCGCTCACCCTTGCCGGCGTTGCCATCGCCCTGCGCGGGGCACCGCCGGCCGGCAAGACTCCGGCCGGCGGCGGGACCATCGCCTGATCGGACGATCCGCCGTCATTTGAACAAGAATACGTCTATTGCTCATAAAATAGGCCTTGAACTGCACAATAATTCATCTATCTCTTCTCCGTAAGGGAAGGGAGATTAAAATTGACGCAGATCGACGATAAGCTTGCGGGCATCTATGACGGGGTCATCCGCCGCAATGCGGGTGAGGCGGAGTTCCATCAGGCGGTGCGCGAGGTGCTGGAAAGCCTCGGTCGCGTGGTGGCGAAACACCCCCAATACCTGGACAAGGCCCTTATCGAGCGGATCTGCGAGCCAGAGCGCCAGATCATCTTCCGCGTGCCGTGGATGGACGACGCCAACAAGGTCCACATCAATCGCGGCTTCCGGGTGCAGTTCAACTCGTCCATGGGCCCCTACAAGGGCGGGCTGCGTTTCCATCCGTCGGTGAACGTCGGCATCATCAAGTTCCTGGGCTTCGAGCAGACCTTCAAGAACGCCCTCACCGGTCTGCCCATCGGTGGCGGCAAGGGCGGCTCGGACTTCGATCCGAAGGGCCGCTCCGACGCCGAGATCATGCGCTTCTGCCAGAGCTTCATGACCGAGCTCTACCGTCACCTGGGCGAATATACCGACGTTCCTGCGGGCGATATCGGCGTCGGCGCCCGCGAGATCGGCTTCATGTTCGGCCAGTACAAGCGCCTCACCAACCGCTACGAGGCCGGCGTGCTCACCGGCAAGGGCCTGTTCTACGGCGGCTCGCTCGCCCGCAAGGAGGCGACCGGCTACGGCAACACCTACTTCACGCGCGCAATGCTGCAGACCGGCGGCGATGACTTCGACGGCAAGACCGTTGTCGTTTCCGGCTCCGGCAACGTCGCGATCTATACCATCGAGAAGGTGCAGGAGTTCGGAGGCAAGGTCGTCGCCTGCTCGGACAGCTCGGGCTACATCGTGGACGAGGCCGGCATCGACCTGGCGCTCGTGAAGGAGATCAAGGAGGTCCGCAGGGAACGGATCTCCGAATATGCCCGCCTCAAGGGCGAAGGCGGCGGAGCGTATTTCGTCCGCACCTGCGACGGCACCATCTGGGATGTCCCCTGCAACGTGGCGATGCCCTCGGCGACGCAGAACGAGCTGACGGGCAAGGATGCCAAGACGCTGATCGACAACGGCGTCATTGCGGTGGGTGAAGGCGCGAACATGCCCTGCACCTCCGAAGCGATCCGCCTGTTCCAGCAGGCTGGTGTCAAGTTCGGCCCCGGCAAGGCGGCAAATGCCGGCGGGGTCGCGACCTCGGCGCTGGAAATGCAGCAGAACGCCTCCCGCGACCGGTGGACCTTCGAGAAGACCGAGGCGAAGCTCGCTGAGATCATGCGCGACATCCACGATAGCTGCCATGCCACCGCCGACGAGTTCGGCGCCCCGGGCGACTATGTGAGCGGCGCCAACATCGCCGGCTTCATCCGCGTCGCCGAACCGATGCTGGCATTCGGGCTGATCTGACCGCGCCCGATCCGGGCCGGGCAGGGGGCCGCGATCTCCCGGCTTTGCGATCGGCGAACGTGCCGGGCGGATGGAGGCGCCCCATGCGCTTCCATCCGCCCGGCCCGCCGGCCGTTGGTGCGAACCGGCGCGTGGGCGCCTGCGACCGCTGGATGTGTTGGTGAGCGACGGCCTTCTCCTGCGGGATGGCGGAGGTCGAGCGTCGTGCCGTGGCCCCATCGAGACCATGCCGGACCATTGACATTCACCTGGTCGGGAGTCTTTTTATAAGAACAAAACAGAAACATTAGGCCGGAGCCATGGATAGACCGCGTCCGGAATTGAAGGCGCTCCGGCAGCAGATCATCGAAATGGAGCGGGCTTCCGGTCCGTCCGGTGGAGCCGCGCGTGCCCGTGTCCCCCTGGGGGCACCGCTCGATGGGCCGCTTGGCGGCGGCTTGGCCCGAGATGCGTTGCACGAGGCATTTTCCGCGGACAAGGGCAATGCCGCGGCGCTCCTCGGCTTTGGACTTGCGCTCGCGGCCGGCATGCGGCGGCCGATATTCTGGGTCCGGCAAGACATGGCCACCCTGGAGGGTGGGGAGATATACGGCCCCGGCTGCGCCGCGTTCGGGCTCGACCCGACCCGCCTCATCCTCATCGCCACACCCGACGGCGCCGATACCCTCGCCGCGGCGGAGGAGGCGCTCGGCCATGCCAGCCTTGGCCTCGTGGTGGCGGAGCCCTGGGGGACGCCCGCCGTCCTTGATCTCACCGCGACCCGGCGCCTTGCGCTCCGTGCCGAGCGCTCGGGCGTACCGGTTCTGCTGCTGCGTCCGGCGGGAGAGCCGATCCCATCCGCTGCGGCCACCCGCTGGCGGGTCGCTGCTGCGCCCTCCCGTCCGGCACGGGATGCGCCGGCCTTCTGCCTGGGTCCGCCTGCCTTCGCCCTGGAGATCGAGCGCAACCGCCTCGGTCTCACCGGCCGCTTTCTCGTGGAATGGAATGCCCATGCCCGACGCTTCATCGAGGCGCCTCGCCGCCCTGCTGTTGCCGCGCCTGCCGACCGACCGGCTCCATCGCAAAGCGCGGCACGACAAGGCAGTAACGCCCCGCCGCATGCCGTCATCGTCGGCGACGGGATCTCGCAGCGCGCCGGATGAAGCGCCGCTCGTCGTCACGCGGACCCTCGCGAATGCCTGCCGCCTCTCGGCGGTGGATGAGGCGGCGGAGCATCTCGGCCTTCATCCCGGCCTGACGCTGGCGGACGCGCAGGCCCGCCTGCCGCAGCTCCACGCCGTGGAGGCGGACGACGCGGCGGATGCGGCCCTGCTCGCCGCGATCGCCTCATGGTGCGAGCGCTGGACCCCCTTCGTCGCCCTGGCCCCGCCCTACGGCATCGTGCTCGATATCACTGGCTGCGCCCATCTGTTCGGCGGCGAAGAGGCGATGCTCGCCGGGATGGTGGAACGTCTCACCGCCACTGGCCTTGCAGTTCAGGGCGCCGTCGCCGGCACCGCACGCGCCGCCTCGGCCCTCGCCCGCTGGAGTTCCGGATGCATGGTCCCGGCCGGCGGAGAGAAGGCCGCCGTCGCCGCCTTGCCGGTGGAGGCCCTCGGCCTCGAGGCCGAGGCGTTGCGCAGCCTCGCCTATCTCGGCCTCGTGCGCGTCGGCGACCTTGCGGACAAGCCCCGGAGCGCGCTCGCTGCCCGCTTCGGCAGCGTCCTCGTGGAACGGCTCGACGAGATCACCGGGGCTGCGGGGGCGCCCATCTCGCCCCTTCACCCGTTGCCCGCTTATGTGGCCGAGCGGCGGTTCGCGGAGCCCATGGGGGACGAGCCCACAGCCCGCGCCGTTCTGGCCGCCCTCGCCCGCGATCTGGCGCAGGTGCTGGAACGGTACGGCGAGGGAGGACGGCGGTTCGAGGCCGCCTTCTTCCGCAGCGATGGCATTGTGCGGCGGGTCGCGGCGGGCACGGCTGCACCCGTGCGCGATGCCGCCC
>CALMSN010000255.1 GCA_937872325.1 uncultured Xanthobacter sp.
CCAGCCAGTGGTCCACCAGCCCGCCGTCGCCGGCGCCGTCCGCATCCTCCAGCGCCCGCCGCACCCCGCCGCAGCCATAGTGGCCGCAGACGATGACATGGCGCACCCGCAGCACCTCCACCGCGAACTCCAGCACCGCCAGCATGTTCATGTCGCTGGAGTGGATGAGGTTGGCGATGTTGCGGTGGACGAAGATCTCGCCGGGGTCGAGCCCCACCACGTCGTTGGCCGGCACGCGGCTGTCCGAGCAGCCGATCCACAGGAAGCGCGGTGCCTGCTGCTCGGCGAGGCGGCGGAAGAAGGTGGGGTCCTGCTCCGTCTTGCGGCTGGCCCAGGCGAGGTTGTTGTCGAAAAGCTCGTCGAGCACCTCCTCAGCCCGGCCCATGGTGATCCCCTCCGCCGCCGCAACCGCCGCCGTGGCCGCCGCAGCCGCAGCCCTCGTGCGGCGGCGCCGCGGGCGCCTGCGCGGCGGCGGCCGCCGCCGCCTCGGCCTTCAGCGCCCACTCCACCATGGCCCGCAGGCAGGTGGCGGCGGGATCGGCGCCGCGCTCCAGGGCGGTCATCAAGGCCAGCCAGTCCTCGTCGTCGGCGCCGTCGCCGAAGCGGGCGCAGGCGTTTGCCGCATATTCCCCCGGGGTTTCCCCGAAGGCGGCGGCGGCCTTGCCGATCCGCCCGGCGAGGGTGATGTCGCCGAGGGAGAACAGGACCTGGGTGGTGAAGCGCTCGTCCTCGAGCCGGCGCAGCAGGGTGCCCAGCAGCATGATCGCCTCCTACTGCACCAGGGGCGAGGTCGCCCCGTCCATGGCGACGCCGCGAATGTCCGCCCGGCCGGCGAGCAGGCCGACATACTGGCGCATCGCGGTGCGCCAGGCGGTGTCCTCCAGCCGCGCGGCGATGGCGCTCTCCACCATCTCGAACGGCAGGTCGCGGCCGGCGATGCGGCGGGCGACGCGCACCAGATGGATGCCGTAGCGGCTCTCCACCGGCTCGGGCACCGTCGCGCCCGGGACCAGGGCGGCGAGCGCGGTCTCGAACTCGGACACCGTCTGGCCCGGCCCGATCTGGCCGAGGCTGCCCCCGGTCTCGCGGGAGGGGCAGGCCGAGTGGGCGCGGGCCATGGCCTCGAAGGTGGCCGCGCCGGAGCGCAGCGTCTCCGCCACCGCGGCGGCCTCGGCCCGGGCTTCCCGCCGCCCGGCCGCGTCGTCGGGCGCGGCGGCGAACAGGATGTGGGACGCCTCGAAGAGGTCGCCGGTGTGGAACAGCCGGCGGTTCTGCTCGAAATAGCGCCGGCAGGTCTCGGTGTCGGCGGTGGGCACCCGCACCTCGAGCTCCAGCAGGGCGCGGATGAGGGCTTCGTCCGCCGTCTCGCGGCAGCCGTCGGCATCGGCCTCGGGCGCCGCGGCGATGGCGAGGCGCCGGGCCTCAGCCAGCAGCAGCTCGCGCACCACCAGCGCCCGGGCGGCGGCGTGGAAGGCGTCCTTCGGCGTCTTCGCCCGGTGGTTCTGGATCTCCCGCGCAATGGCTGCGCGGGAGATGGTGACGCCGTTCACCGACACCTCGTCGGGGCGGGAGGGCCGGGCCGCCGCCGGGGAGGCGGCTTCGGCCTGGTCGGGCGCCGCGCCGGCGGGCGCCGAGCCGGGGATCGGGCGGGATATGATTTCGGTCATGGCGCCTACTCCGCCGCGTGGCCGGGCGACCGGCCGGAGCCGGGCCGCACGGCGGCCACGGTGCTGATGGCGGTGCGGCCGGGGGCACGCGCCACCACGCCGCGCCGCGGATCGCGGCCCCGCACCACCTGGTATCCGGTGCGGCCGAGATACCAGACCGGCGCGCTCCACACATGCACCAGCCGGGTGAACGGGAAGACCAGGAAGATGGTCATGCCGAGCAGCAGGTGGGCCTTGAACACCAGGGCCACGTCCGCGACATACACGGCCGCCGACGGCTGGAGGGTGAGGATGCCCTGCGCCCAGTTCATGAACTTCACCATCTCGTGCCCATCCATGTGGTGGAGCGAGACGATGATGGTGGACAGGCCGAGCGTGAGCTGCACCCAGAGCAGCAGCAGGATCGCGGTGTCGCCGAAGCTCGAATTGGCGCGGATGCGCGGATCGAACAGCCGGCGATGGGCCAGCAGGGCGATGCCGACGAAGCACATGATGCCGGCGATCCCGCCCACCGTGATGGCGAGCCCCTGCTTGAAGCCGTGCGAGATGCCGATGAAATCGAACACCCAGATCGGGGTCAGCAGGCCGGCCGCGTGGCCGAGGAAGATCACCAGGATGCCCACATGGAACAGGTTGGAGCCCCAGCGCAACTGCCGGCGCCGCAGCAGCTGCGAGGACCCCGTCTTCCAGGTGTACTGCTCGCGGTCGAAGCGGATCAGGCTGCCCACCAGGAAGACGGTGAGGCAGAGATAGGGGTACCAGCCGAACAGGGCCGTGTTGATGGTGTTTGACATGACCGGCCTCCTCAGGCTGCGGGATGGCGCACGTCGCGTCGGGCGGCGCGCAGTTGGGTGCGGAAGCGGTCCACCGAGCAGCCGCCCATGGCGTCGCCCGGACCGAAGGTGACGACGGTCTCCTCCCAGTCCTTGTCGAGGGCGGCGAGCTCGTCGGCGGGGGCTGCGGTCTCCTCGGCCGGGGAGGGGAGGCCCTCCTGCGCCGGGGCCGCGGCCCGGGCGTCGCCGGCAAGGCCGCGCAGCGCCGTGAACACCGCGGCATAGCGGCTGCCGCGCTCGGCCAGCCGGCCCTCCAGGGCGGCGAGGATGTGGTCCACGTCGCCGAGCAGGGACTGCACCTCGGGCAGCGGCCGGGTGGCCGCATATTCGAGGAACAGCGGCAGGAAGTCGGGCAGTTCGTTGGCGGAGATGGAGAGCCCGGCCTTCTGGTAGAGGGCGGCGAGGTCCACCATCGCCTGGCCGCGGTCGCGGCTCTCCCCGTGCACATGCTCGAACAGGTGCAGAGAGAGGCGCCGGGTGCGGTCGAAGAGGCTCACATAAGCCTCCTGCAGGTCGTAGAGGTCGTCATCCGCCAGCGCGGTGACGAGGGGGGCGAGGGCCGCCCGGGCGTCGGCGTCCAGCAGCGCCTCCGCCTCCAGCGCGCCGGTGATGGCGGCCGAGGCGCCGGCAAGCTCGGCGCCGGGATAGGTGAGAAGGCGCGACAGCACCTTCAGGGTGAGGATCTCGCCCATCACTCCACCTCCATGGGCGTCTTCGCCCGCGGCGCCGGCCGGGCGGGGCTGCCGAACAGGTTGATGTCGCTCTCCCCGCCGGAGCAGCCGTTGCCGAACGAGAAGCCGCACGAGCCGCGCAGGTCGAACGTGTCCTCGCCCCATTCGCGGTGGGCGGTGGGGATGACGAAGCGGTCCTCGAAATTGGCGATGGCCATCACCTGGTACATGTCGTCGATGGCCTCGCCGGTGAGCCCGACCCGGGTCGCGATGCGCTCGTCGAGCCGCCCGTCCACCGTCTTCGCCCGCATGTAAGCGCGCATCGCCAGCATCCGCTCGAGAGCCAGGGCCACCGGCTCCTCGTTCCCGGCGGTGAGGAGATTGGCGAGATACTTCAGCGGGATGCGCAGCGAGCGCACGTCCGGCATGTCGCCGTCCAACCCCATCTTGCCGGACGCGGCGGCAGACTGGATGGGCGAGAGCGGCGGCACGTACCACACCATCGGCAGGGTGCGGTATTCGGGATGGAGCGGGAAGGCGACCTTCCACTCCATGGCCATCTTCCAGATCGGCGAGGCCTGCGCCGCCTCGATCCATGCGTCGGGAACGCCGTCGGCGCGGGCCTGGGCGATCACCGCGGGGTCGCGCGGATCGAGGAACAGGTCGAGCTGCGCCTGGTAGAGCTTCGTCTCGTCCTCGACGCTGGCCGCTTCCTCGATGCGGTCGGCATCATAGAGCAGCACGCCGAGATAGCGGATGCGCCCGACGCAGGTCTCCGAGCACACCGTGGGCTGGCCGGCCTCGATGCGCGGATAGCAGAAGATGCACTTCTCCGACTTCCCCGAAGACCAGTTGTAGTAGATTTTCTTGTAGGGGCAGCCGGAGACGCACATCCGCCAGCCGCGGCACTTGTCCTGGTCGATGAGGACGATGCCGTCCTCCTCGCGCTTGTAGATGGCGCCCGAGGGGCAGGAGGCCGCGCACGCCGGGTTGAGGCAGTGCTCGCACAGGCGCGGCAGGTACATCATGAAGGTGTTTTCGAACTGGCCGTAGATGTCGGCCTCGACGCCTTCGAAGTTCACGTCCTTGCGGCGCTTCTCGAACTCGCCGCCGAGGATTTCCTCCCAGTTCGGGCCCCACTCGATCTTCTCCATCCGCTCGCCCGACACCAGGGAGCGCGGGCGGGCGGTGGGGAAGGCCTTGGATTCCTTCGCGTTGTGCAGGTGCTCGTAGTCGAAGGTGAAGGGCTCGTAATAGTCGTCGATCTCGGGCAGGTCCGGATTGGCGAAGATGTTGGCGAGGATCCGCCACTTGGCGCCGATCTTCGGCTCGATGCGGCCGTTCGACTTGCGGCGCCAGCCGCCGTTCCACTTCTTCTGGTTCTCCCACTCACGGGGATAGCCGATGCCGGGCTTGGTCTCGACATTGTTGAACCAGGCGTATTCCACGCCCTGCCGGCTGGTCCACACGTTCTTGCAGGTGACGGAGCAGGTGTGACACCCGATGCACTTGTCGAGGTTCAGCACCATGGCGATCTGGGCACGGATCTTCATTGGGCGATCTCCCTCGCCGAAGTATTGCTGGGATTGGAATCCAGCTCGTCCTCGAGCCAGTCCACCTTGCTCATCTTGCGGATGACGACGAACTCGTCGCGATTCGCGCCCACGGTGCCGTAATAGTTGAAGCCGTAGGATTGGTGTGCGTAGCCGCCGATCATGTGGGTCGGCTTCAAGACGGTGCGGGTCACCGAATTGTGGATGCCGCCCCGGTTGCCGGTCATCTCGGATCCGGGGGTGTTAATGATCTTCTCCTGCGCGTGGTACATCATCGCCATGCCGGGCATGACGCGCTGGGAGACCACGGCGCGGGCGTTCAGCGCGCCGTTGGCGTTGAAAACCTCTACCCAGTCATTGTCGACGATGCCGGCCGACTTCGCGTCGTCCTCGGAGATCCACACCACCGGGCCGCCCCTGTTCAGCGTGAGCATGAGCAGGTTGTCGGTGTAGGTGGAGTGGATGCCCCACTTCTGGTGCGGGGTGAGGAAGTTGAGGACGATCTCGGTATTGCCGTTGGGCTTCGCGCCCTTGTGGCCGACGATGGTCTTGAGGTCCACCGGCGGCTTCCAGGTGACCAGCTCCTCGCCGAACGCCCGCATCCACAGGTGGTCCTGGTAGAGCTGCTGGCGGCCGGTGAGGGTGCGCCAGGGGATCAGCTCGTGGACGTTGGTGTAGCCGGCGTTGTAGCAGACCTTCTCGCTCTCGATGCCCGACCAGGTGGGCGAGGAGATGATCTTGCGCGGCTGCGCCTGCACGTCGCGGAAGCGGATCTTCTCGTCCTCCTTCGGCAAGGCGAGGTGGGCGTGCTCGCGGCCGGTGGCCTTGCTGAGCGCCTCCCACGCCTTCACCGCCACCTCGCCGTTGGTCTCCGGGGCCAGCATCAGGATGACCTCGGCGGCGTCGATGTCGGTGTCGATCCGCGCCAGCCCCTTGGCCGGGCCGTGGCGGTGCTCGCCGTTGAGCGCGCGGAGCGCGTCCACCTCGTGCCCGGTCTTCCAGGAGATGCCCTTGCCGCCGTTGCCGATGCTCTCCATCAGCGGGCCGAGGGCGGTGAAGCGGGCGTAGGTCGCGGGATAGTCGCGGGTGACGACGCTGACGCTCGGCATGGTCTTGCCGGGGATCGGCTCCACCTCACCGCGCTTCCAGTCCTTCACGTCCATGGCCTGGGCGATCTCGGCCGGGGTATCGTGCAGGATGGGGGTGAGGACGGTGTCCTCCTCCACGCCCAGCACCTCGGGCGCCACCTGCGAGAAGCTTCTCGCGATGCCCTTGTAGATCTCCCAGTCGGACCGCGCCTCCCAGGCCGGGTCCACCGCCGCGGACAGCGGATGGATGAAGGGATGCATGTCCGAAGTATTGAGGTCGTTCTTCTCGTACCAGGTTGCGGTGGGCAGCACGATGTCCGAGTAGACGCAGGTGGTGGACATGCGGAAGTCCAGGGTCACCAGCAGGTCGAGCTTGCCCTTCGGCGCCTCCTTGCGCCACCGCACCTCGGTGTTGCGCACCGCGCCCTCGGCGCCGAGATCCTTGCCCATCACCCCGTGGGTCGTGCCCAGAAGGTGCTTGAGGAAGTATTCGTGCCCCTTGCCCGACGAGCCGAGCAGGTTCGAGCGCCAGACGAACAGGTTGCGCGGCCAGTTGTCCGGATGGTCCGGATCATGGCACGACAGCTCCAGCTCGCCGCTCTTCAGCGCCGATGCCACATAGTCCTTTACCTCCTTGCCGGCGACCTTGGCCTGCGCTGAGATGTCCAGCGGGTTCTGCTTCAGCTGCGGGGCGGAGGGCAGCCAGCCCATCCGCTCGGCGCGCACGTTGTAGTCGATGAAGCTCTGGCCCCAGTCGCCCTTCGGCGCGGTGGGCGAGAGGATCTCCTCCGCGGTCAGCGTCTCGTAGCGCCACTGGTCGGTGTGAGCGTACCAGAAGGAGGTGGCGTTCTGGTGCCGCGGCGGGCGGCACCAGTCGAGGCCGAAGGCCAGCGGCTGCCAGCCGGTCTGCGGGCGTAGCTTCTCCTGCCCCACATAGTGCGACCAGCCGCCGCCCGACTGGCCGATGGCGCCGCAGAACACCAGGAGATTGATCACCCCCCGGTAGTTCATGTCCATGTTGTACCAGTGGTTCATGCCGGCGCCGATGATGATCATCGAGCGCCCGCCGGTCTTCTCCGCATTGGTGGCGAACTCGCGCGCCACGGTGACGATGGCCTCGCGCTTCACCCCGGTGATGCGCTCCGCCCACGCCGGGGTGAACGGCACGTCGGCATCGTAGGACGCGGCGACGTGGTCGCCGCCGAAGCCGCGGTCGAGGCCGTAATTGGCCATCATCAGGTCGTAGACGGTGGCGACCTTCATGGTCTTGCCGTCGGCCCCCTTCAGCAGGCGCACCGGCAGCTTGCGGGTCAGCACCTCGCCGTGGTCGGTGGCCACGAAATGCTCGGTGGCGCGGCCGCCGAAATAGGGAAAGTCGACGCTTTCGATCGCGTCCTCGCTGCCGGCCAGCGTCAGCTTCAGGCGGATGGAACGGCCGGAACCGTCCTTCTCCTCAAGGTTCCACTTGGCCTGCTCGCCCCAGCGGTGGCCCACCGAGCCCACCGGTGCCACCAGGTCGCCCGAGGCCTCGTCGTAGGCCACGGTCTTCCACTCGGGATTGTTGGCCTCGCCCAGCGCGCCGGGCAGGTCCGAGGCGCGCAGCAGGCGCTCGGCGACGAGCCGGCCGTCCTGCTCCACGAGGCGGACCAGGAACGGCATGTCGGAATAGCGCCGCAGGTAGTCGTCGAAGTAGGGCACCTGCCGGTCGAGGTGGTACTCGCGCAGGATGACATGGCCCATGGCCAGCGCGAGGGCGGCGTCGGTGCCCTGCTTCGGGTTCAGCCAGATGTCGGCGAACTTGGTGGCCTCGGCATAGTCCGGGCTCACCACCGCGCTCTTGGTGCCCTTGTAGCGCACCTCGGTGTAGAAGTGGGCGTCCGGGGTGCGGGTCTGGGGCACGTTGGAGCCCCACACGATGATGAAGCCGGCATTGTACCAGTCGGCGCTTTCGGGAACGTCGGTCTGCTCGCCCCAGGTCTGCGGGCTCGACGGCGGCAGGTCGCAATACCAGTCGTAAAAGGACATGCAGGTGCCGCCGAGCAGCGACAAATAGCGCGATCCGGCGGCATAAGAGACCATCGACATCGCAGGAATGGGCGAAAAGCCGATCACCCGGTCCGGTCCATGGGTCTTGACGGTATAGGCGTTGGCCGCGGCGATGATCTCGTTCACCTCATCCCAAGTGGAACGCACGAAACCGCCGTGGCCGCGGATCGCCGTATAGCTCTTGCGCTTCGCCGGATCCTCCACGATCGACGCCCAGGCGGCTACCGGCGTCCGGATGGCGCGGGCCTCGCGCCACAGCCTCAGCAGCCGTGATCGCACCATCGGATATTTCAGGCGCTGCGCCGAATAGATATACCAGCTGTAACTCGCCCCGCGCGGGCAGCCGCGCGGTTCATGGTTGGGCAGGTCGGGCCGGGTGCGAGGATAGTCGGTTTGCTGGGTTTCCCAAGTGATGATGCCTCCTTTCACGTAGATTTTCCACGAACAGGATCCGGTGCAATTCACCCCGTGGGTGGAACGCACGATCCTGTCGTGCTGCCAGCGTTTGCGATAGCCATCCTCCCAATCGCGGCTCTGGTTCGTGGTGACCCCATGACCATCGGCGAAACGTTGCCGGGTTTGGCGGAAGAAGGTCAGGCGATCGAGCAACTGGCTCATACGGAGACTCCCGGGGTGAGGATGGATGGGGCGTCGGGCGCGGGCGGGCGTTTGCGCTCGATGTCATGCAGAAGGCCGCCGCGGCGCGTGTAGACGAACCAGGTCAGCGCCGCGCAGCTCGCATAGAAGAGGAGAAAGCCCCCCAGCGCCGGCAGCGGCGATCCTGTCGCCGCGATC
>CALMSN010000256.1 GCA_937872325.1 uncultured Xanthobacter sp.
GCTGTAGGAAGTGATCGACTTGTGGGTGCAGGTCTTGCTCGGCGGAGTCTTGATGCAGTTGTTCTTGTAATAATCGTCGCTGCCGCCGCCCCAGCCATAGCCGGCATTGCCGCCGATATAGAAGCCGGTCCAGGAGAAACCGGGCTCCGGGATCGCCTTAACCGGATACTTCACCGGCAGGTCCGCGGCCCCGGCGGTGGTGGAAATCACAGCCGCGGCAGCGCTGGCGAGAAGAAACCGCTTCATTTTAACCTCCGGGACTCAGCAACTTCAACAATTCGGACTTAGGACCCCCGCTCCTCAGCCGGCAGTCCTCGCCCTGTCCCGTAGGTTTTAATCCTCGCATGGTAAAATAATCGTAAAGGCAACAAAAACATTCGCGATATCAGAACCCCTCCGGACATTGAGGCAAAGACCTGGATTCATGCCCATTTCAAGCGGTATCGAAAGCTGTAGTTAATATTCCATTTACTCCTGGGGCGACTGCGGTGAACCGGCATCCCCGGCTTGCCCCGCTTCCATATGGCGGGGGCTTCCGCATGGGGGCGGAACACCCCATATGTGCGGCCGAGCGCGCGCGGTGATGACCTTTTCGGCGCAGCACGGGTCCGCAACGGCGTCGCGCGCCGCAATCGCACGCCCAGCGGGCCGGTTCCGCGCGGGCCTCAAGACTCCGGGAGGACAGAAATGCCCCGCGATTCCAATAGCTTCATCGGCCACGCCCAAAGCGCCCGGGCACGGCTCGCGGCCGTCGCCACGCTCGCCTGCCTCCTCGCGCCCGCCACTGCCGCCGCCCAGGCGCGCGCTTATGCGCCCGACTTGAGCTGCGCCTCCGTGGCGAAGCTGGTGGCCACCCATGGCGCGGTCGTCCTCGGCACCGGCCCCAACACCTATGACCGCTACGTCCGCGATCTCAGCTTCTGCGCCGGCGGCGGCGAGCAACTGAAGCCGGAATGGGTGCCGAGCCGCGATCGCCCGCAATGCTTTGTGGGCTACACCTGCTTCATGCCGAGCTACGAGAGCTCGAATCGCTAGAGTCTTGTCCAGCGCAGCGGATGCCGGTTCGCGAGAGGATGGGTCAGGTCACGGCGCCGGAGCGTTTCACGCGTGCCGTCTAGAGCGGATAACGCTTTATGATCAATGGCTCCGGCACCGCGATCCGATCATCGGTAGAATGCCGCCCACGGCTCTCGCGCCCCTCGCAGGCTCGTCCGCTTGCTCCTGGAACACGCTACCGCCCTGCAAGGCAGGATAACGCCCCGGCGGCCGCGCAAAATCGGGCAATGAAGCCGCCCGGACGGCATGGCCGAAGGCAAGGCGCCCTTCGGCCTCGACAGCAGGGGCGGCCGGATAAAAAGAAAGCGCCTTCGGTAGCCGAAGGCGCTTTCTTTTTCTGCGAAACATCGCCGCCGGACGGCCGCGTGCGCGGCCGTCCGGCGGCGATGGGCTCAGCCGACGCCGAGCGACTTCAGCGCGGTCTCGATATCCTCGAGGGCGCCGGGATCGTCGATGGTGGCAGGCGTCGACCACGAATCGTGATCGGCGATCTTCTTCATGGTGCCGCGCAGGATCTTGCCGGAGCGGGTCTTGGGCAGGCGCGCCACCGTCACCACCTGCTTGAAGGCGGCCACCGGGCCGATGCGGTCGCGCACCAGCACCACCAGCTCCTTCTCGATGATGGCGGGATCGCGCCGCTCGCCGGCCTTCAGCACCACGAAGCCGCAGGGCACCTCGCCCTTCAGCTGGTCCTTCATGCCGATGACCGCGCATTCCGCGACGTCCGGATGGGAGGCCAGAACCTCCTCCATGCCGCCGGTGGAGAGGCGGTGGCCGGCGACGTTGATGATGTCGTCGGTGCGGCCCATGACGAAGACGTAGCCGTCCTCATCCATGTAGCCGGCATCGGCGGTCTTATAGAAGCCGGGGAACTCGTCGAGATAGCTCTCGCGGAACCGGTCATCCTGCTGCCACAGGGTGGGCAGGCAGCCGGGAGGCAGCGGGAGCTTCACCACGATGGAGCCCATGGTCCCCGCCCCTACCGGCTTGGCCGCCTCATCCACCACCTGCACGTCGTAGCCGGGCATGGGGACGGTCGGCGAGCCGAGCTTCAGCGGCAGCAGGCCGAGGCCCACCGGGTTCGCGGCGATGGCCCAGCCGGTCTCGGTCTGCCACCAGTGGTCCACCACCGGAACCTGCAGCACCTCGCCGGCCCATTCCACGGTGGCGGGATCGGCCCGCTCGCCGGCCAGGAACAAGGTGCGGAAGCGCGAGAGGTCGCGTCCGCTCTTGTAGCTGCAGTCCGGGTCTTCCTTCTTGATGGCCCGCAGGGCGGTGGGCGCGGTGAAGAGCGCCACCACCTTGTGCTCCTCGATCACCCGCCAGAAGGCGCCGGGATCGGGGGTGCCCACCGGCTTGCCCTCATAGACGAGGGTGGTCGCGCCGATGATCAAGGGGGCGTAGACGATATAGGAGTGGCCCACCACCCCGCCGATGTCGGAGGCGGCCCAGAAGACCTCGCCCGGCTCGATCCCGTAGAGGTTCGCCATGCTCCAGCGCAGCGCCACCAGGTGGCCGCCATTGTCGCGCACCACGCCCTTCGGCTTGCCGGTGGTGCCGGAGGTATAGAGGATGTAGAGCGGATCCGTCGCCTTCATCTCGGCGCAGGCGGCCTTCTTGCCGGCAGCCGCGGCGGCGGCGCAGGCCTCGGCCCAGTCGATGTCGCGCGGGGCGGTCAGGGCGCCCGGGCCCTGCGGACGCTGCAGCACCAGGCAGCTCTGCGGCTTCACGGCCGACATGGAGATGGCGAGGTCGAGCAGGGGCTTGTACGGCACCACCCGATTCGGCTCGATGCCGCAGGAGGCGGCGAGGATGACCTTCGGCTCGGCATCCTCGATGCGGGTGGCGAGCTCTTTGGCCGCGAATCCGCCGAACACCACCGAATGGATGGCGCCGATGCGGGCGCAGGCCAGCATGCCGACGATCGCCTCAGGCACCATCGGCATGTAGACGAGCACGCGGTCGCCCGGCCCGACGCCGAGGTCCTTCAGCACCGCGCCCAGGGTCTCCACCTCGGCGAGCAGCTGGGAATAGGTCAGCGTGCGCTTGGAATCGGTGACGGGGCTGTCATAGATCACCGCCGCCTGGTCGCCGCGCCCCGCCTTCACATGGCGGTCGACAGCGTTGTAGCAGGTGTTGACGGTGGCATCGGGAAACCAGCGGCCATAGATGCCGGCCTCGGCATCGAACACCTGCGAGGGCGCCTTGAACCAGTCGATCGCCTGGCCGGCCTCGCCCCAGAATGCGGACGGATCGGCCTTCCAGCTCGCATACGTCTCGGCATAGCGGCTGGCGGGCGCCGGCGCCCCGCCAATTTCAATGTTTGCAGCGGCCTCACCCATTATTGCTCCCTCCCCTTCGGTGTCGGTCAAGCCATTGTGGACCCGGCTCTGCCGACCACATCCTTATGGCACATGCTTGCGAAGTTTGCGTACGATCTTTGTTGCGGTACTTGGAGTCAGACCTTGGTCGCGACCGGGTTGCGATTGCGCCGCGCGCTTACCACCGCTAGGTTCTGCCCGCGCCTGGAGTGTCGCCCGGCCGAAGGCTTGCCGGCGCCGGTTTTCGGCAAGCCGCTCGCGCCCCGGCAGGACACCCCCAGGCGCCATGCCGCAGGATTTCGTAGGCCGGCTTTGACCGGTCCGGGGCGCGCGGCTGCAAAGGCGCAATATATTCAAGGGGGGCTCCATGGCTGGCAGCATTTACGACCTGCATCTCGACCGCAATCCGGCCAATTACCAATCGCTGACGCCCCTCGGCTTCCTCGAGCGCTCGGCCAGCGTCTTCCCGGACAACGTGGCCATCATCCACGGCAGCCTGAAGCGGACCTACAAGGAATTCCACGAGCGCAGCCTGCGCCTCGCCTCGGCCCTCGCCAAGCTGGGCGTCGGCCCCGGCGACACGGTGGCGGTGATGCTGCCCAACATCCCGCCCATGCTGGAGGCCCACTACGCGGTGCCGATGACCGGCGCGGTGCTGAACTCCCTCAACACCCGGCTCGATGCCGCCATCCTCGCCTTCACCATCGACCACGGCGAGGCCAAGGTGCTCATCACCGACCGCGAGTTTTCGCCGGTGATGAAGGCGGCGCTGGCCATCGCCTCGCGCAAGCCGATCGTCATCGACTATGACGACCCCGAATATACCGGCAAGGGCGAGCGCATCGGCACGCTGGAATATGAGGCGTTCCTCGCCGGCGGCGACCCGGACTTCGCCTGGGTCACCCCCGCCGACGAGTGGGACGCCATCGCCCTCAACTACACCTCGGGCACCACCGGCGATCCCAAGGGCGTGGTCTACCACCATCGCGGCGCCTACCTGCTGGCCACCGGCAACGTGGTGACCTGCAACCTCGGCAAGCATCCCGTCTATCTGTGGACGCTGCCCATGTTCCACTGCAACGGCTGGTGCTTCCCCTGGTCGGTGACGCTGGCGGCGGGCGTCCATGTGTGCCTGCGGCAGGTGCGCGCCAAGCCCATCTTCGACGCCATCGCCGACTACAAGGTCACCCACATGTGCGGCGCGCCGATCGTGATGTCGACGCTGCTGAACGCCCCGGACGCCGACAAGCGGCCGTTGCCGCATACCGTCGAGTTCATCACCGCCGCCGCCCCGCCGCCGGAGGCGGTGCTCGCCGCGATGCAGGATGCCGGCTTCAACGTGGTCCACGTCTACGGCCTCACCGAGGTCTACGGTCCGTCGGTGGTCAACGAGTGGCACAAGGAGTGGGACGCCCTGCCGGCGCCCGAGCGGGCGATGAAGAAGGCGCGCCAGGGCGTGCGCTACGGCGCCCTGGAATATCTCGACGTCATCGACCCCGAGACCATGCAGAGCGTGCCCGCCGACGGCCAGACCCTGGGCGAGGTGATGTTCCGCGGCAACACGGTGATGAAGGGCTACCTCAAGAACCCCTCCGCCACCGACGCCGCCTTCGCCGGCGGCTGGTTCCACTCGGGCGACCTCGGGGTGAAGTATCCGGACGGCTACGTCCAGCTCAAGGACCGCTCCAAGGACATCATCATCTCCGGCGGCGAGAACATCTCGTCCATCGAGGTGGAGGACGCCCTCTACAAGCATCCGGCGGTGAGCGCGGCAGCCGTGGTGGCCAAGCCCGACGAGAAGTGGGGCGAGACCCCGGTGGCCTTCGTCGCGCTGCGCGAGGGCGCCACCGCCACCGCGGAGGAGCTCCTCGCCCACTGCAAGACCCACCTCGCGGGCTACAAGTGCCCGCGCTACATCGTCTTCGAGGAAATCCCGAAGACCTCCACCGGCAAGATCCAGAAGTTCCGCCTGCGCGACATGGCCAAGGAGGTCTGAGCGAGGCTCCGGCCGGGGTTCATCCTCCGGCCCCTGAGTCCAAGGCGCGGATGCCCACGCATCCGCGCCTTGCGTCGTTCTGGCCCTCCCGGCAAGCGGTGAAGCGCTCCTAACTCCGGCGGCGACCGAGTCTAGCCAAAGCCCTCAGCCGAGCCGCACGCCGGCCCGTTCCAGCAGCGCCGGGAAAGCCGCGCCGCCGAGCACCGCCAGCTCCCGCTCGCGCGGCGTGGTGAGGGGATCGCGGGTGGGCAGCACCGCATCGACATGGCCGGGATGCACCATCGCCACCCCGCCCTCCGGCAGGCCGGCCAGGAAATGCTCCAGCAGGCCGGCGAAGTCGGCATCGCCGCCGAAGTCGTAGGCCCCGGCGAATCCCCTTGAGGTCGCGAGCCCAAGCGCCGCGGCATCGCGCGCGAAGCCGCGGCCGAAGGCGCCGATCAGCCGTCCCTTGAGATCCAGCCCGCGCAGGGCCGCGGGCGCGGGGGTGACATCGCGCAGCCAGGCGCCGGGGGCATGGCGGCGGGTCGCCTCCAGCACCGCCGGCCGCACGGTGGGCAGCACATGGACATGCTGGTGGCCGTCCACATGATCGGGCGGCCGGCCGAAGGCGGCGATGAAGGCGGAAAACTGCGCCTCGACCTCCGCCGCCACCGCGGCCGGATCCAGCCGGCCAGCAAAGGCGCGGGCGATCAGCGACCGCAGCGCCGGCAACCTGTCCCCCGCCTCAGCCATCCCGGCGGTGAGGGGGCGGATGGGGCCGGTGGGGGGCACATGCAGGCCGGGGCTCACTTGCCCCCCCTGCGCCGCCGCCACCGGGGCGGCCGCCTCGGCAT
>CALMSN010000257.1 GCA_937872325.1 uncultured Xanthobacter sp.
GGCGTATCGAGGCCAGGGGCGCAGGCGACGCCGGGGAGGCTCCGGGGCGTGCGCGACCAGCCGCGCACATCGAACCCCTGCCGCACCAGCTCGCCGGCGGCGCACCCGCCCAGCTCGCCGAGGCCCAGGATGGCGACGCGGATCTCCTCCGGCTGGCGCGGATGCACATGCGCCCAGCGCCGCGCCCGCTGGGCGATCTCGAACTGCGGGATGTCGCGGGCGTGGCGCAGCACCGCGAACAGCACGTAGGCGGCCATCATCCGTGCCATCTGCGGGTCGCTCAGGCGGGTCACCGGCACGGCCGGCAGATCGCGACGGGCGACCAGGGCATCGACCCCGGCGCCCAGATTGATCACCAGCGCAAGATTGGGAAAACGGGCGAAGAAGCCGGCGGGCGGGCTCCAGCCTAGCACGTATCGGACCTCGGCCGGATCGCCGGCCACAGTCCCGTCGGGGGCGGCGACGCGGATGTCGAGATCCGGCAGCTCCGCCTGCAACGCCGCGACCCACGGTCCGGCGGGATCGACGGCGCTGGAATAGACGAGGGCGTCGCGCGGCATCCCGGCCTCAGTTCAGGGCATAGCGGAGCCCCAAGCGAATCTGGTGGGCGGCAAGATCGCCGGCGGCCAGCGGCGGCCCCAGCGGCGACAGCTCCGCCCCACCCAGCCAGATGTAGCGGTAGCCGAGGTCGATGGCCAGCGTCCCGGACAGGGCATAGCTCACCCCGCCGCCCACCGCCCAGGCGAAGCCCCAGTGGTTGGCGGTGGTGCTGAACGCCGCCGGCGCGTCGATGCCGGTGATGGCGAAGCCGGCGCCGCCTGTCACATAAGGGGTGAAGCCGGCGACGGTGATGATGTCCCAGCTGAGGCTGGCGAGGCCCACCAGCGCATCGGCCCGGAAGGTGCCGAAGGGCGAGCCGGCGCTGCCGAGGTCGAGATACTCGAGCCCCACCTCCGCCCGTAGCATGGGCAGGATCCGGGTACCGATGCCCGCGCCCGCCGACCAGCCGGCGCCGCCGAACGATTCCGAGACGGGAAGCGGGCCCGCCTTCACCGCGCCCCCGGCCGGGGCCACATAGCCCACATCCGCCCGCAGATACCATGCGCCGGTGGGGTCGTCGGACACGTCGGGGGCGGCGAGGGTGAAGTCGCCGGCCTTGCCGGGGAGCGGGAGGTCCTCATCGGCCAGCGCCGTTCCGCATGCGCCGGCCATCGCCGCCGCCGCCATCATCGCCTGCACGCAACGCCACATCGCAACACCCGCAACCCGAGAGAACGGGCCGAGACTGGCATGGCGTGCTTAAAGCGGGATTAACCCTGACAAGAGGTTACGGGGCGTTTCGGGCTGCTGTGCGCGAGGGGGCAGCCGGTTCGGTGCGGCCGCGCCGTGCTGCGGTGAGGGTCGTCAAGGCCCTCCCGCCCCGCAGCCGCGGTGGGGCTTTCAACGCGGTTCCATCCCTGCCGTGGCGAAGCGGTCAGTACCGCTTCACTCTTGGCGAGGTGAGGCCTTCAATGCGGTCCGGCCCAGCCGGGGTGAGGCCGTCAGTGCTGCCCCACACCTGCCGCTGCGGTAGCCTTCCAGTGCTTCCCACATCCCAGCCGGAGCGGAGCCTTCAGTGCCGCTCTACATCTGCTCGGGCGGGGTCTTCAATGCGGTCCGGCCCAGCCGGTGTGAGGCCGTCAGTGCTCCCACACACCTGCCGAAGCGGGAGCCTTCCAGTGGGGCCTCCATCCCATACGGGGCATAGCCTTCGGCACCGCTTCACGCCTGCCTGGGCGCGGCCTTCAATGCCATCCTATCCCAGCTGAAGAGGGGGCCTTCCAGCGCTGCCCCCATCCCATACGGGGCAAAGCCTTCAGCGCCGCTCCACCCCAGCCGGGGGCTTCAGTGCCCCCAGACCTGGGGGAGCGAAGGTCTTCAGAGTTGCCACACACCTGCCGAAGCGGAGCCTTCAGCACCGCTCCACACCTGCCGGGAGACGCCTTCAATGCCGCCCGACCCCAGCCGGGGCGGGACGGGGCAGGATGGGGGCGCGGTGCATGATGACGCTGGCCGCCAGCCGATGCCCGGCCAGCGCCGCCGCCGGCGCCCCGGCGCCGTCGAGGCGGGCGGCGAGATAGGCAGCGTTGAAGCTGTCGCCGGCGCCGGTGGTGTCCACCGGGCTCAGGGCCTGCTCCACCGGGATGGCGACGGTGTTCCCCTCGGCATGAACGAGGCAGCCCGCGGCACCCGCCTTCACCACCACCTCCCGCACGCCGAAAGTGGTGATGCGCTCGATGGTCGCCGCCGGCGAGCTGTCGCCCCACAACAGCGCCTCGTCCTCGAAGGTCGGCAAGGCGAGGGAGGTCCGCTTGAGCGCCTCGGCGTAGACGGTACGGGCGCGGGCGACATCGCCGCCCCAGCCGCGGGGGCGGAAATTGCCGTCGAAGATCCGCGGCACGCCGTTGGCGGCGGCCATCTCCAGCGTCGCCAGGAGGCGGCCGAGCCCGGCATTGCCGTAGAGCGAAAGCGTGATGCCGGAGAAGTAGATCGCCCGCGCCTCGACCATCCGCGCCGCCACCTCCTGCCAGCCCTCGCGCTCGAACAGGGTGCGGGCGGGCGAGGTCTCGCGCCAGTAGTGGAAGCTGCGCTCGCCGGCGGCGTCGGTGGTGATGAGATAGAGCCCCGGCGCCTGTCCCGGCGCGGTGAGCACCGGCGCCATGTCGATGCCCTCCTGGGCGCCGACGGCGCGAATGGCGGCGGAGAAGCCGTCGTCGCCGAGCACGCTGGCATAGGCGGCGGGAATGCCGGCGCGGGCGAGGTAGACCGCGGTGTTGAAGGTGTCGCCGCCGTAGCCGAGGCCGAAGCGCCCGTCCTCGCCGCGGGCGAGCTCCACCATCACCTCGCCGACGCAGACCACCGGCCGGGTCGTCCGCCCGTCTTGCTGGCGTTGGTCCTGCGTCATCGTCGCCTCCGCTGTCCGTACCGGGCAAGGTGGGGCCGGAGGGACCGGCGGCGCAAGGGGCCGGCGGCGCAAAGGGGGCTGGAGGTGCGCGGGCGCGGCTGATGCCGGGCGGGCGTGGGGGAGATCTCGCGCTGCCCGTTGCCATTCTGGTCGAGGGCCAGGGGTGGCGTGCGGGTGGATTGACGGGCGGACGCGCCGGGATGATCCGCGCTTCGGGTCGCTCCGCCGGCCAGCTGGCGTCCGTCAGATTGGCGTCGGCGCGAGGGGCGCCGGTGAGGCGGCGTGCGGCCCGAGTCATGGGCGAGGGCGACGGAAAAGCTACGTCTCCGGCGCCCGCTGGCTGCACAGGCCGTGGCGCAAGGGGCAGAGTGGCGCTGTGCGGCTCTATCGAACAGTGAGCGCTTCGGAAGGCCCGGGCCCCGTGTCCACGCCTTGGCCCGCTGGCCGCGTAGGGCAGATTGGCGTTGGCCCCAGGAGTGCCGATGACGCGGCGTCTGGGTCGATATAGGCGCCGGGGCGACGGAAGATCTAGTCTCCGGCCGCCGCTGGCGGCACACGATGGGGGCGAGGGGCCCGAGGTCAGCGTCCGGCTCCATCGAAGGGCGAGCCCTCTGGAACGTCCCAGCCCTGCGTCCAGGCCTTGGCCGGCTGGCGGCTTCGCGAGGAAGGCGGTGGCGCCAACGGGCGCCAGTAGGCAGCGCGTGGATCGATTTATGGCGCATACGCCAGGAGGGCCACGCCTTCGGGGCAGCTCAGCGGGCTCGCTGGCGGCGTCGACATATAGGCAGCAGCGCAAGGGGGCCGGTGGGCGGCGCATCGCTCACTCCACCGGCGGGCGTGCCGGGTGGCTGCGTTGGCGCATTGTCAGTTGTGAAAGCGGGCAAGGGTGGCGTGCCGCTCGGCTTGCCGGTGGCCGCTCCGGAAAGAGCAATGCCTCGGGGCGCCCGATGGCTGGCGCAGTGGGCACATCGGCCGTGGCGCATTGGGCGCCGGCGGGCGGCTCAATCCACCGGTGGGCGCGAGGGGAAGATCCATACGCCCGGCCGCCGCGCCGGGCCGGGCGGGGGAGCTCCGGGGCCGGCGGCGGGACCGGCGGCAGCGGTCTGCGGCGTCAGGTAGCGGGCCTTCAGGTCGGCGGCGCGGCTCAGGTTGGTCTCGATCAGGCAGAGCGCGCGCTGCTCGAAATTGCCGATCCCGCGCCGGCCCTCGAACGGGGCGACGCTCTGGCAGTCGAAGTTGCGGAACAGCAGGAAGCGCGACTGCGCCTCGTCCAGGAGAGTCTTCCAGCGGCTCCGCTGCACCGCGAGGAGGTCGGCGCGGGCATCGATGGCGGCCAGGGCATCGGAGAACGCCGCCTCCAGCGCCTGCTCCGTGGTGCGGACGGTGTCGAAGAGGCAGCGATTGTACTGGCGCGGGGCCACCTTGTCCGGCGGGCAGGCGGCGTTCGGGGTCCACCGCCCGGATGCCGGCAGCGTTGCCGCGGCGGGGCGGTCGGCCGAAGGCCCGGCCATCGCGGGCGGCGGGGGGAGGGGGGAGGCAGAGGGAATGAAGGCCGTCGCAGGTCGGTTCCGCCAGTCCGCGCCATCGCCGACCCCGAGGTCAGGGCGCAGATCGCCGACCCTTTGGAGGGCCGAGTAGAGCCCGGCGGCGTAAAGGCCGGCCAGCAGCAGGCCGGCGACCAGGAGCAAGACCGCCCAGGCGCGGGCCCCGTCCCCGCCTTGCGCGGCGGGCCTGGCGCCGCCCGCATTCGCGGCCACCGGCATACCGGCCATCGGATCCCGCGGCGGGGGATGCCCCGGCATCACATCTGCGCGTGACGGATCTGCCTTCGGGGCGTCGGTAGCCTGCGGGTTCCTTGGCGCCTCACCGCCTGGCGCAACTCGCGGCTCGGGCTTGGCCGGTGACGTTGCAGCGGTGGAAAGCGGAGGTTTTCGATCGCCGGTCTTAGTGTCCCTTGGCTCCGCCGGCTTCGGTTCCGGGCGGGTCGGCTCGGGCTGCTCTGGCGGAGTGTCCCTCGGCAGGGCTCCCGGCTCAGGCGCGGGCTTTTCAGCGGTCGAAAGCCTTCGCTCGCGATACGCGGCCTCGGTGTGCCTTGGCTCCGGGTGCTTTAGCGCAGTATCCCGTTGCGCAACTGCCGGCTCAGGCGAGCGACACGACTTCGCCTGCGCTGCAAGTAATCGTCCGAGATCCGCCGCCGCCGGTGGCCTTGGCTCTGCCGGGTTCTCCGGGTGCGTCGGCTCGGGCTGCTCTGGCGAAATATCCCGCGGCGCAGTTCCCGGCTCCGGCGAGGGCCATAATTCCACCGCTGCCGAAGGAGGCCGTCCGAGATCGCCTGCCACCGGTGACCGTGGCTCCTCAAGCTTCGGCGCAGGGTGGATCGGCTCCGGGCGCCTTGGCGCACCCTCCCGCGGAACGGTTCCTGGCTCAAGCACGGGGTACGATGCGGCGGCGGCCGAAAATGGTCGCCCGCGACCCCCGGCGAGCGGTCCGCTTGGCTCCGCCGGCTTCGCCTCCGGGCGCGTCGGCTCTGGCGGCTTTGATGCAATATCCCGCGGCAGGGCTGCCGGCTCAGGCGCAGGCGACGCCGCCACGGCGCCCGAAAGTGGCCGTCCCCGGTTCGCGGCGTCCGCGCTGTTGCCCTGTGTGCCCCTCGGCTGCGCCTGATGCCCGGCTTGCGCCAGCGCGGCGGTAGGATTCGGCCGTCCGGGATCGTCGTCCGGCCGGTCCCGGCGGCCGAGGAGGCCGGCGAGGAGGGAGCGGGCCTTCTTCATGCCGCCTTTCGGCCGGCGAGGAAGTCTCCCATGCGGGCCAGCGCCTTGGCGATGTTCTCCCGCGACGTGGCATAGGACAGGCGCAGGTAGCCCTCGCCGTGGATGCCGAAATCGGGACCGCCGATCACCGCCACGCCGGCCTGCTCCAGCAGCGCCGCGGCCAGCGCCTTGGCCGGGCCCCGGCCGGTGCCGGCGACGTTCGGGAAGGCGTAGAAGGCGCCGCCCGGCGTGGCGCAGCTCACCCCCGGCAGGCGGTTGAGGCCGTCCACCACGATGCCTCCGCGGGCGTCGAACTCGGCCAGCATGGCGGCGACCGCATCCTGCGGGCCGTCGAGGGCGGCGATGCCGGCATATTGGGTGGGAGCGTTGACGCAGGACCAGCAGTTCACCGCCAGCTTGCGCACCTTGTCGTAGAGCGGCTGCGGCCACACCGAATAGCCGAGCCGCCAGCCGGTCATGGCATAGGTCTTCGACCAGCCGTTGAGCAGGATGAGCCGGTCGCGGATCTCGGGATAGGCCAGCAGCGTGGTGTGGGCCTGCCCGTCGAACACGAACTGGTCGTAGATCTCGTCCGACATCACCGCGACGTGGGGATGGGCGGCAAGGCCGGCCACCAGCCTGTCGATCTCGGCCTTCGGCGTCACCCCGCCGGTGGGGTTGGCCGGCGAGTTGATGATGAGGAGCCGGGTGCGCGGGGTGATAAGGGACAGCGTCTCCTCCGCCGAGAAGGCGAAGCCGTTGGCCTCGCGGATCGGCACCGGCACCGCGGTGGCGCCGGTATGCTCGATCATCGAGCGGTAGATGGGAAAGCCGGGATCGGGATAGAGGATCTCCGCCCCCGGCTCGCCGAACAGGCGGATCGCCGCATACATGGTGACCTTGCCGCCGGGCACGATGAGCACCAGCCCCGGATCCACCTCCACCCCATGGCGGCGGTTGAGATCGCGGGCCACCGCCTCGCGCAGCGGCGCGATGCCCACCGAGGGCGTGTAGCCGTGCTGGCCGTCGCGCAGCGCCTTGATGGCGGCCTCGACGATGTGGGGTGGGGTGGGGAAGTCCGGCTGGCCGATGCCGAGATTGACGATGTCCCGCCCCTCGGCCGCCAAAGCGGTGGCGCGGGCGAGCACGGCGAAGGCGTTCTCCTCGCCGATGCGGTCGAAGGCGGCGACGGTTGTGAGCATGGCGTCCGGCTCCTCGATGCCGCCCGGCGCGCGATCCGTCCGGATCGTACCGTTCGGCGGCGGCGCCTGTTTCCGGCGCCTTTGGTGCTGGATAGCATTCCGCGGCAGGGGAGGCGAGGGCGGGGGAGGAGAGGTGGGTTGAGGCGAGGTGGGCGCGGTGCATGCTGCGCGGCGCGTCGTAGGTGCGCTCGCCGGTGAAGTGGGTGATGACCTGGATCCCGGGCTTGTCCCATGGGTTCTGCAGGAGGACATCTGCCGGGGCCGCAGGTCGGGTTGAGCCGCAGCCCGGGCGCCCCCCTCCCGGTTGGGGGGGGGGGGTGGGGAGGGGGCATGCCGAGGCATGGGGCAATGGCGCCTGCAACCCGCGACCCGATTTCCGAGACGGCGTGAGACGCCGCGTTCTGCGGGTTCGCGTCCGAAGGAGCCGCGGCCTCCAATGAGGCTATCTGCGATTCCAGATCGCGACGTATCAAACAGGGACCTTGGCGCCCCACTGCCGGCCGGGGTGTTTCCGGGGCGGAGTCGGGGCGGAACCCCTCGCCATGGATCAGCCGAGCCGCCCCGGCGATCCGCCGGCACTCGCAATCAGCTTGCGCCATCCTCGCGCAGCAGGCGGCGGATCACCTTGTCGGTGGTGGTCGCCGGCAGATCGTCCACGAAGACGATCTCGCGCGTGTATTCATAGGTGGCGAGCCGGGTGTGCACGAAATCCTAGATGTCGGCGACCCGCGCCGGGCTCGGCGCATGGCCGTAACCCGAATTCAGGCGAATCTACAACCGGCCCCGGTATCTGGGGCCGGGTGGCCGCAAGCCCCCGCCACGGATCAGCCGAGCCGCCCCGGCGATCCGCCGGAGCCGGCAATCAGCTTGCGCCGTCCTCGCGCAGCAGGCGGCGGATCACCTTGCCGGTGGTGGTCAGCGGCAGGTCGTCGACGAAGGCGATCTCGCGCGGATACTCGTAGGTGGCGAGCCGGGTGCGCACGAAATCCTGGATGTCGGCCACCAGCGCGGCGCTCGGCGTGTGGCCGTCGGCGAGCACCAGAACCGCCGTGACGATCTCGGTGCGCAGCGGATCGGGCTTGCCCACCGCGGCGGCGAGCTTCACCGCCGGATGGCGCAGCAGCACGTCCTCGATCTCGGTGGGGCCGATCCGGTAGCCGGCCGAGGTGATGATGTCGTCGTCGCGGCCGAGGAAGTGGAAATAGCCGTCCTCGTCCAGGCGGGCGAGGTCGCCGGTCATAAGCCAGCCGTCGCGCACCTTCTCGGCGGTGGCCTCGGGTCGGTTCCAATAGTTGAGGAACATCACAGGGTTGGGGGCGCGGACGGCGATCTCGCCCATCTCCCCCGGCGGGCACGGGCGGCCCTGCGCGTCCAGCACCGCGACCTCGTGCCCGGGCACCGCCTTGCCGGTGGCCCCGGCCCGCGCCCCCCCGAGGGCGGCGTTGGAGCCAATGACGTAGTTGCACTCGGTCTGGCCGTAGAACTCGTTGACCGGCACGCCCAGCGCCGCGCGGCCCCACTCGAAGGTCTCCGCCCCCAGCGCCTCGCCGGCCGAGCCCACGGTGCGCAGGTCGAAGCCGAACCGGGACTTCGGCGCCGCGAGGGAGCGCATCATCCTGAGCGCGGTGGGGGGGATGAAGGCGTTGCGCACCCCGGCCTCGGCCAGCAGGGCGAAGGCGGCCTCGGGGTCGAACTTGCCCTTCGGCTGCACCACCACCGGCACGCCCAGCGCCAGCGCCGGCAGCACGGTGTTCAGCAGGCCTCCGGCCCAGGCCCAGTCGGAGGGGGTCCACATGCGATCGCCGGGGCGCGGCAGCACATCGTGGGTGAACGAAACCCCGCTGACATGGGGCAGCAGCACCCGGTGGCCGTGGAGCGCCCCCTTGGGCTGGCCGGTGGTGCCGGAGGTGTAGATCATCAGCGCCGGATCGTCGGGCCCGCTCTGGAGCGGGAGGGGCGCGTCGGAGGCGGCGGCCACCAGGGTGGCGAAATCCTCCACCTCAGGGCGGGCGCCGTCGAGGTTGATCACCAGCTCCAGCCCGTGGCGGTCGACGATCTTGGCGAGGCCGGCATCGTCGGTGACCAGGGCCCTGGCTCCGGAATCGGCGAGGCGGTAGGCGATCGCCTCGATGCCGAACGCCCCGGCCAGCGGCACCGCGATGGCGCCGATCTTGTAGACCGCGAAATGGGTGGCCAGCACTTCCGGCGACTGGGGCAGAAGGATGCCCACCCGGTCGCCGGGCTTGATGCCCTTGGCCACGAGGGCATGGGCGAGGCGGTTCGAGAGGCCGGAAAGGGCGCCGTAGGACAGGGGGCGGAAACCCCCATCTGCCTTTAGGTAAAGCGCCGGGCGGTCCGGCTCGCGGGCGGCCCAGCCATCGCATGCATGGGCGGCCATGTTGTAGCGATCGGGCAGGCGCCAGCGGAAGGTCCGGCGCAGGCTTTCATAATCGGCGATCTCGAGCAGCATCCCATGGCGTCCGCTTTCGGTCGCAGCCTAGCGGTTTTTGCGCTGCAACGAAACGCGAAAATGTGACGGCTCAGGATCTTGGCGGTGCCGCTGCGGCAGTGCGGCAGGCGGGCACCGGCGGACGCGGCACCCTGGTGCGGAGAGGCGGCCGGTCAGTCCGGCTGCGCCAGCACCAGCGCCCAATAGACCTTGTACTTGGAATTGGGCGCGTTGGCGGTGGCGATACCCATGCGGGTCACCCCCGGGGCCAGCATGTTCTTGTTGTGCGGCGGAGAGTCGCGCCAGCCGGAAAAGGCTTCCGCCAGCGTGTGGTAGCCGGCGCCCACATTCTCCACCGCCTTGGCGGCGTTGTAGCCGGAGGCCTTCATGCGGGTGATGAAGTTCCGCCCGCCCACCTCGTGGGAGAGGTTGTCGGCGCGGGCCATGGCGTTGGCCTGCTCCTGGGCGATCCTGTTGAGCTGGTCGTCGAGCGTCAGGGCCGACAGGCCGCGGGAGGTGCGGTAATCCGAGAACATGGAGACCGCGGCGGCCGCGTCCACCGGTTTCCCGGTCTTGGCGAGGTTGGTGTAGAAGGTCGGCTGGCTGTCGATGGCGGTGTCGGAAGTGGTGCAGCCCGCCGCCAGCGCGGCGAGCATCAGGCCAAGGCCGATGCCGGCCAAGGCGCGCCGCCGGACGGGGCCGCAGGTCCCGATGACGGTCGCGCAATCCGCCGCCCGTTTGGCTCCCGGCGGCTCGATGGGCAGCGGCATGACATCTCCAGGATCAGGGCACGCGAGAATTCAAGAAAGCCGTTCACCGGGCGGATTCAAGTCGATCCGCCGGGATCACGCTCCAAGGCCGGGCGCGGGCCCGATCCGGGCAAGATGTGCACCGGGCGGGGTTGAGGAAGGGTTAGCGCCTCACACCATCGGCCCCGGCCTCTGACCGGTGCCACGCGGGTTTGCCAGGGCCCATGAGCCGTGCTGCGGGCCTCAGGCCGGATCAGCCACCGGCGAGGGCGGCACCGCTTCCTCCGGCCGCTCCGGTGTTTCCGGCGGCGGCGCGCTGGCCGCCCACGGCTGGTAGGCGAGGCTGATGCCGGCCTTGCGGAAGCGCGACAGGATCTGGAAGTTGAGGTCGCTCTTCACGGTCAGCGAGTAGTCGACGTTGGCGACCACGCAGCGCAGCTCGAAGGCCATGCCGAGATCGAGGAACTTGGTGAGGAACACCCGCGGCGGCGGGGTCTTCAGCACCTGTGCGTGCTCGCCGGCGCAGGCGGTGAGGATTTCGCGCACCTGCTCGGGGTCGGCGTCGTAGGCGACATTGACCGCGATCAGCACCCGGCCGGTGGTGTTGGTGTTGGTCCAGTTCTTCACCACCCCGGTGATAAGGTCCGAATTGGGGATGATCACCGACGCGCGGTCGAAGGTCTCGATCTCGGTGGAGCGCACCGAGATGCGCCGCACGTAGCCTTCCTCGCCCTTCACCGCGATGGTGTCGCCCACCCGCACCGGCCGCTCGGCCAGCAGGATCAGCCCCGACACGAAGTTGGACACGATGGCCTGGAGGCCGAAGCCGATACCCACCGAGAGGGCGCCGGCCACCAGCGCGATGTTCTCCAGGCTCAGCCCCAGCTCGCTCATGGAGACCATGATCGCGACGATGTAGCCGATATAGCCGACGATGGTGGCGATGGAGGCCTGCAGCGAGGGCTCCAGCCGGGTGCGCGGCAGCAGCGCCCCCGCCACCCAGCGCTGCAGCACCCGCGCCGCGGCGAGGGTGATCGCCAGCAGCACCACGGCGTTGAGGATGCCGCTCAGGGTGAGGTTGATGTTGCCGATCCGCACCCCGAACGTCACCCGCTCGACGGTGTCCATCACGTCGGCGGTGGAGGTGCCCCAGCTGCCCACGATCAGCAGCAGTGCCAGCAGGAACAGCAGCACCTTCAGCACGCCGGAGACGATGACGCCGATCAGCTCCAGGCCGTTGGCCTTGAGGCCGAGGGTGCGGGAGAACGAGCGGCCCCGCCGGCTGTCGCCGGAGAGCGAGGCGGTGAAGCTGTCGATGAGGCTGACGAGCAGGTAGTATCCGCCCAGCACCGTCGCCGCCACCACCATGCGGCTGGCGACGAAGGTGGCGAAGCTGACATAGCCGGTGGCCAGCGCCCCCAGCAGCAGGGCCACCACCAGCCACACTACCACCCGCACCCACTGGCGCGGCTCGTCCTCGCTCGCATCCTCGGTCTCGGCGCGGGCGAGCTTCACCAGGAAGCGGGCGGAGAACAGGCAGATGAGCAGCGCCATCAGCGCGCTGGTGGCGACCGTCAGGTGCAGCGGGGCGAACAGCGCCCGGTGGAGCGCGTTCAGGAAGGCGCCCACCGCCAGGGTCCACACCGCCAGCACCGAATAGCGGTAGCCGATGCGGGCCCAGCGGTCGGACATGGGCGGCAGGCGGCGCCAGGCGGCATCGGGGGCAAGCAGGGCCCGGGCCACGGCAGAGCCCATCGCCTGGATGAACACCGCCACCACGAAGCCGTGCACCACCTCGCCGGCGCGCGGCGGGATCACGTCGAAGCTGCGGGCGAAGGTCACCGCCGCCACCACGGCCAGCGGCGCCGCCAGGGCATCCAGCAGCAGGCTTTTCAGGCCTTCCAGGGCCGCGCGCAGGCGCCCGACGGGGGCGCCGTCGGCGGGCGGCGGGGTGCGCAGGCGCATCCTGATGAAGCGGCCGGCGGCGATCACCAGCAGCGCGATGGCGAGCGCCCCGAGGCCGATGCCCAGCAGGCTGAGCGGGGTCTGGTTGCGGCCGGCATAGCCCCCCCAGTCGGCCATCAGCCAGCGCAGGGCGCGCATCTCCATGGTCAGGCCGCTGACGGCGCCGGTCCACAGCGCCGGGTCGAAGAACGACTGGGAGCGCTCGAACAGCTGGCCGGTGAACAGCGCCCGGCGGCGGGCGCTGATCTGGTCGGTGATCCGGTCGGCATTGGCCGACATGGCCACCAGCTGGGTCATGGCGGCGTTGAGCTCGGTGTTGAGCCGTTCCAGCCGCTCGCGGTCGGCGGTGACGGCGGCGTCCTCGGCGGGGGCGTCGGCGGCCGGCTTGGGGCCGATGGCGGCCAGGCGACTCTTGGTGTCGGAGATGCGCGGCGACAGGTCGTCGACGCGCTGGGCGACCTCCCGGCGGACCGGGTCGACGCGGTTGCGCAGCTCGTCGAGATCGTCGGTGCGCAGGCCTTCCACCTTGAGGGCGGCGTCGACCGCGTCGAGGGCCGAGCGGGCGCCCTCGAGCTTCTCGCGCAGGGCGACCAGCTCCGGGTCCGGGCGCGACGGGGCAGGGGGCGCCGCCGCGGCAGGAGCGGCCGGCGCGGGCGCTGCGGGGGCGGAAGTCGCGGGGCCGGCGGGCGTCGGCGCGGCCGGCTTGTCCGGAGCCGCGGTCGCCGGCGTCGCCGCCGGTGCGGGGGAGGCGGCCGGTGCGGGCGCGGCATCGCTGCCGGTGGCCGGGGAGGTCTGGGCCAGTGCCGGGGTCGCCGAAACGAGCGGCAGCGGCCCGCCGTCGATGACCGCGAGGGCGACGAGCGCGCCGGCAAAAAGGGTACGGGCGGCGGCCAATGCCGTCTGCCGGGTCAATCGCATGCAAGGACCTCCGAGGCGGCGGTTCCTGTCGCGGGAAGGCGGCGACGTCAAGGCAGGCGCGGTCCTGGCCGAAGAAATTCCCACGCTCGCGCCCGGCCCCGGCGGCCCGGCCGGGCGGCGGGGCGCCGGCATCGGGGCAAATCGCACGGCTGGTTAACGCACGCGAAAGGCGCGGTTGCGATGGTGGCCGCCACGAAGGTCACCTTGGGGACAGCGGGCGATGGGCAAGCATGTGGCGGTGCTGATGGGCGGTTGGTCGTCGGAGCGGGAGGTGTCGCTCAGGTCCGGCGCCGCCTGCGCCGCCGCCCTGGACGCGGCGAACGCCGGCTACCAGATCACCAAGGTGGACGTGGGCCGGGACGTGGCCGAGGTGCTGGCGCGCCTCAAGCCCGACGTCGCCCTCAACCTGCTGCACGGCCGCCCGGGCGAGGACGGCACCATCCAGGGCATCCTGGAGATCCTGCGCATTCCCTATTCGCATTCCGGCGTGCTCGCCTCGGCGCTGGCCATGGACAAGGCCCAGGCGCGGATCATGCTGGCCGCGGCCGGCGTGCCGGTGGCCAAAGGCGGCCCGGTGTCGCGGACCGAGGCGGCCAAGGCGCATGTCCTGCCGCCGCCCTACGTGCTGAAGCCGATCGCCGAGGGCTCGAGCGTGGGCGTGTTCATCGTGCGCGAGGACCAGGCCCATCCGCCCCAGGAACTGATGCGCGAGGACTGGGCGTTCGGCGAGACCCTGCTGGCGGAGGCCTTCATTCCCGGCCTCGAGCTGACCTGCGGGGTGATGGGCGACACCGCGCTCGGGGTGATCGAGATCGAGGCCGTCCAGCCGTTTTACGACTACGAAAGCAAATATGCCCCCGGCGGCTCGCGGCACATCCTTCCGGCCCGCATTTTACCTGAAATTTACGAGCAGGCGCAGATATTAAGCCTCGCGGCGCACCGGGCTCTGGGATGCCGGGGGGTGTCTCGCAGCGACTTCCGCTTCGATCCGTCCAGGGGGGATGCGTCCGGCCTCGTGTGCCTGGAGGTGAACACCCAGCCCGGCATGACCGAGACCTCCCTCGTGCCCGACATGGCCGCCCATGCGGGCATCAAATTCAGCGAGCTTGTGACATGGATGGTGGAGGACGCGTCGCTGGACCGGTGAAGGGCCGTCCGATCATGCCCCAGCCGCATCGCCGCCCCGCCCAGCCCTCCGCGGCGCCGCAGCCGCCGGCCGGCCGCCACAAGCGGCTGCCGCCGGAGCCGCGGCCTGCGAGCCGCGCCGCCCTGCTGCTGCGCCGGGTCACCGTGCACCTGTCGGGCTCGCGCCTCGGCCGGCACGGGGCCAGCCTGCTCACCGCCGCGGTGATCGGCGGCTTCGCGGCCTACGGCATCGCGCTGGGCGGCCATGTGGAGACCGCCAAGGGGATCGGCCTCGACCTCGCCGACGCCGCCGCCAACGTGGCCGGCTTCAAGGTGACGCAGGTGGATCTTTCCGGCCACAACTACGTCACCCCGGCCCGGATCCTCGATGCCGCCGGCATCAAGGGCACCACCTCGATCCTGTTCGTGAACGCGGACGAGGCCCGCGCCCGGCTGGAGGCGCTGCCCTGGATCCGCTCGGCCAGCGTGCGCAAGTTCTTTCCGGACCGGATCGAGATCGCCGTCACCGAGCGCCAGGCGCTGGCGCTGTGGCAGATCAACGGCGAGATCAGCGTGATCGCCCGCGACGGCACCGTCATCGCGCCCTATTCCGACGACCGGCGCTACGTCAGCCTGCCGATCGTGGTCGGCGAGGGGGCGGAAAAGCATGTCGGCGAGATCGTCGACGCCCTCGCCCGCCTGCCGTCGCTGCGCGACCAGGTGCGCGCCGCCATCCGCGTCGCCGACCGGCGCTGGACGCTCAAGATGCGCAACGGCATCGACGTCCGCCTGCCGGAGGAAGGGGTGGAGGCCGCGCTCATGGAGCTCGCCGGCCTCGACCGCGACAAGAAGCTTCTCACCCGTGACATCACCATCGTCGACCTGCGCCTTCCCGATCGCGTCGTGGTCCGGCTGTCGGACGCAGCCGCCGACGCCAGGGCCAACATGCTGAAGGCGCGCGCAAAGGCCAAGAAGGGGGGCCCCGCATGAGATCCCGGCTCGCACAGGGCTTCGCCCCTAAAATGCGTCCGCTGCCGCCGCGCAAGAGCGGCCTTGTCGGCGTGCTCGACATCGGCACCAGCAAGGTGGTGTGCGCCATCGCCCGGCTGAAGCCGCGCGGCGCCTCCGACGTGCTGCGCCGGCGCACCCACTCCATCGACGTGCTCGGCATCGGCCACACCCGCGCCCACGGCATCAAGGGCGGCGCGGTGGTGGACATGGCCAAGGCCGAGCTCGCCATCCGCCAGGCGGTGGACATGGCCGAGCGCGCCTCCGGGGTGCAGATCGCCTCGGTGGTGGTGGGCGTCTCCGGCGGTCGCCTCGCCTCGCAGCATTACGAGGCGGCGGTGCGCCTCACCGCCCCGGCGGTGGAGGAATTCGACATCCGCCGGGTGCTGGAGGCCGCCTCCACCTACGGGGTGGGCGACGGCCGGGCGGTGATGCATGCCCTTCCGGTGGGCTATTCCCTCGACGGCCGGCGCGGCATCGGCGAGCCCTGCGGCATGCTGGGCCAGGAGCTCGGCGCCGACATGCACGTCATCACCGCCGACCTCACCGCGCTGAAGAACCTCGTGCTGTGCGTGGAGCGCTGCCATCTCTCCATCGAGGCCATGGTGGCGGCGCCCTATGCGGCGGCGCTGTCGTGCCTCACCGACGACGAGATGGAGCTGGGCGTCACCCTCATCGACATGGGGGCGGGCACCACCACCTTCGCCATCGTCGCCGACGGCCACTGCGTCTATGCCGACGGCATCGCGCTGGGCGGCCAGCACATCACCAACGACGTCGCCCGCGGCCTGCCGGCCCGCCTCGCCGACGCCGAGCGCCTCAAGGCGCTGCACGGCGCGGTGGTGGCCGTCTCCACCGACGACCACGACATGCTCACCGTGCCGCCCCTCTCGGGTGATTCGCGCGACCAGCCGCACATGGTTCCGAAGTCGCGCCTGGTCACCATCGTCCGGCCGCGGGCGGAGGAGATCGTCGAGCTGATCTTCGAGCGCCTGAAGGCCTCAGGCCATGCCGGCGATGCCGGCCGGCGGATCGTGCTCACCGGCGGCGGGGCGCAGCTCCAGGGCCTGGCGGACCTGATGTCGCGGCACATCGGCCCGCAGGTGCGCATCGGCCGCCCGCTGGGCGTCTCGCGCCTGCCGGAAGCGGCGCGCGGAGCGGCGTTCGCGGTCACCGCCGGCCTGCTGGTCTATCCGCAGGTGGCGGGGCTGGAGCATTTCGAGCCGCGGCGCCGGCAGGCCATGGCCGTGGGCGAGAGCCCCGGCTATTTCGACCGGGTCGGCCGCTGGCTGAAGGACAGCTTCTGATGCACCTGGCGCGGCCGGGCGCAGGCCTTCGCCCCAACCTCCCGCCGCCGGCGGGGGAGGGGAGGCGCCGGTTTTCGCGCCCGCCAGGAGCACAAACCCCTGCCGCCGCCGCGGTAACGGCCGGCGCAGGGCAGGTCGCAAAAGCCTCCTCCCGGTTGCGGGGGCGGGGTGAGAGGGGGCCGGATGCGGTCGCAGCGGCGCCTTCGCAAGGTCGCCGCAGCCATCCCGCCACCGCCGCCGGGCCCGCCGCGCGGCCGGCCAATTCCGCCGCGATGGTTAACGCTTTCCTGACTTCCGCCCGGAGCCTGCCGGCTGCACGCAAGCCGTTCCCATCCCATGGGAATTCGCGGCCGGCCCGGGATGCGGAAAACACCGTCGCCGCGCCCGAAACGCGGCGGCCTTTAGACATGGTTAACGAAGTCTGCCGTAACACTTTGGACAGGCAGATTCGTGAGAGGCGCACCGAGACGATCGGGTTCGACGGAGCAAAAGCATGACGATCAATCTTCAGATGCCCGACATTCGTGAGCTCCGTCCCCGGATCACGGTGTTCGGTGTGGGTGGTGCCGGCGGCAACGCCGTGAACAACATGATCACCTCCGGCCTCCACGGCGTGGAGTTCGTGGTGGCCAACACCGATGCCCAGGCCCTCGCCCTGACCAAGGCCGAGCGGGTGGTGCAGATGGGCGTGGCGGTGACCGAGGGCCTGGGCGCAGGCTCCCAGCCGGAAGTCGGCCGCGCCGCCGCCGACGAGGTGATCGACGAGATCCGCGATCACCTGTCGGGCTCACACATGGTGTTCATCACCGCCGGCATGGGCGGCGGCACCGGCACCGGCGCCGCTCCCGTGGTGGCCCGGGCCGCCCGCGAGCTCGGCATCCTGACCGTGGGCGTGGTGACCAAGCCCTTCCACTTCGAGGGCCAGCGCCGCATGCGCACGGCCGAGCACGGCATCAGCGCGCTGCAGAAGAGCGTCGATACCCTCATCGTCATCCCGAACCAGAACCTGCTCCGGGTGGCCAACAAGAAG
>CALMSN010000258.1 GCA_937872325.1 uncultured Xanthobacter sp.
GGGGGCGGGGGGGGGGGGGGCCCGGGGGGGGGGGGGGGGGGGGGGCGCGCGCGCCGGCCGCCGGGGGGCGGGGGGCGCCGGGGGGCCCCCCCGCCGCATCGGCGGTGGCGATCAGCAGGAAGGGGCTGAGCGCGATGAAGCGCACGCAATGGGGATCGAGCGCCGGCAGCACCTTGTCCACGCTCCGCCCGCCCGGGGCGCCGTAAAGCCGGCGCAGATGCGCGAGATCCCTCACTTCGGCCATCAGCGGCACCTCGTATGGTCGGGCCCGGCCTTCGACTGAGCCGGGCAGGCTGCGCTCAGGCGCCCCGTGGAAACGGAGCGCGATTTACCGTCCATCTGCAACCGCATCGCGGCGCCGGATGGCAAAACTCCATGGAACGCGCGGGCCGCGGCGTCAGGGCTTGAACACCAGTTGCACCCGGTCGGCGGCGAAGGAGGAGCGGCCCCATTGCAGCGGCCGGCCGTTCAGCTCCACGTCTACCCGCTCCAGCACCATCACCGCCCGCCCCGGGGCGAGCGAAAGCAGCTGGGTCTCGCGCGCGTCCGCGGGCCGGGCCGTGATGCGGGTCTCGCGGCGGCGGAAGTCGAGGATGCCGAGGGTGGCCAGCGCCCGGGTCAGCGATCCGGTGGCGGCATAGACGAGGTCGAGGTCGCGGCAGCGCTCCTCCACGAACCAGGCGCAGCCCAGCGCCATGGGCACGCCGTCGGCCTCGTGGATGCTCTCGATGCGCAGCAAGGGGGTGCCCGCCGCCACCATCAGCTCCCGCGCCGCCTCGCCGTCGGCGGGCTCGGTGGTGGAGCCGAGGAAGCGGCCGAACGGCTCGCGCCCGCCGGCGGAAGCGATCTCGGAGAAGCGGGTGCGGGTGCCGATGAGGTAGCGCAGCGGCAGCTCGCGCACGAAGGTGCCGCGGCCGGGCGTGGCCTCGATCAGCCCCTGCTCGGCCAGATGGGCCAGCGCCCGGCGCAGGGTATGGCGGTTGACCCCGAAGCGGGCCGACAGTTCCCCCTCCACCGGCAGCCGGGGGCCCGGCTTCAGCTCGCCGGAGAGAATGTCGGCCTCGAGCCGCCCCGCGATCTGCCGCCAGAGGGTGACGCCGCTGCCGCGGCTCACCCCGGCATTGACCTCCTCGTCCGCCGGTGCGGCCGGGTTTTCCGTCATATGGCTGTGACCCTTTGCCTGCAGGCTTCGCGGCGCTTCCGGCACGATCAGTCCCTCCCCATCCCCTTCGATCGCGAGGGGTTGCGCATTTGTATAGATGATTATACAAACTCCGTCCAGCACCTCCCGCCGCCCGAGGCCGACCATGCGCCCCGATGCCGATCCGCCCGCCGCGTCGCCGATCCCGCCGGACATCCTGCTGCCCGATCCGGACGCGCCGGCGCCGACCGCCGAGCGGCAGGCGACGATGGCCCTGCTCGCCCGCGCTACCCGCGAAGAGCTGGAGAGCGCGGTGGAGCGCTTCGCCCCCCTGCCCAAGCTGCGCCAGCTTCGCGCCCCGGAAACCGGCCTGGTGATGGTGCGCGGCCGCATCGGCGGCGACGGCGCCGCCTTCAACATGGGCGAGGCGACGGTGACTCGCGCCGCGGTGCAGATCGGCAACGGCGCCACCGGCATCGCCTACCTGCTGGGCCGGGTGCCGGAAAAAGCGCGCGCCGCCGCCATCCTCGATGCCCTGTGGCAGGACGAGGCGCTGCGGATCGCGGTCGACGACGCCCTCTCCCCGATCCGCCGCCGGCTGACCACCGAGCAGGCCGCCGCCACCGCCGAGACCGAGGCGACCCGGGTCAACTTCTTCACCATGGTGCGGGGGGAAGACTGATGGCGGCGCCTTCCCCCGCCGCCGGCCGCCCGGCCCTGGCCGCCGGCTTCGCCGATCCCGTGCACGATGCCCAGCGCTGCTTTCGGGCGGTGATGGCGGCCATGGCCGAGCCGGCCCGGGCGGTTGCGCTTCCCGAGCCCCACATCTGCCCGCCGGCCCCGCTCGGCCCGGTGATGGCGGCGGTGGCGCTCGCGCTGCTCGATTTCGAGACCCCGTTCTGGCTCGATCCGCCGCTCGCCGCCGCGCCGGCGGTGGCCGATTTCCTGCGCTTCCACACCGGCGCGCCCCAGGTGGCGGACCCGGGCGCGGCGATGTTCGCACTGATCGCGGATGGCGCCGCCCTGCCGGAGCTCCCGGTCTTCGCGCAGGGCGCGCCGGACGACCCGCAGGACGGGGCGACCCTGATCGTCGCCGTCGCGGCCCTCCATGCCGGCCCGCTCACCCTGGCCGGCCCGGGCATCCCGGGCGTGCGCGGGTTCGGCGCCGCCGGGCTGCCGGCGGATCTCGCCCGGCGCCTTGCCGAAAATGCCGCCGGCTTCCCGCTGGGGGTCGATCTCATCCTGTGCGGGCCGGCGCATCTCGCCGGCCTGCCGCGCACCACGCGCCCGGTGGCGGAGGGCTGAGCATGTACGTCGCCGTCAAGGGCGGGGAAGACGCCATCGCCAGTGCCCATGCCCTGCTCGCCGCCCGCCGGCGCGGCGATCCGGCGGTGCCGGAGATCGGCATCGACCAGATCCGCGAGCAGCTCGCCCTCGCCGTGGACCGGGTGATGGCGGAAGGCTCGCTCTACGACCGCGACCTCGCCGCGCTGGCGGTGAAGCAGGGCCGCGGCGACCTGATCGAGGCCATCTTCCTCCCCCGCGCCTTCCGCACCCCCCTGCCCCGCTTCGGCGCCAGCGTGCCGGTGGATACCGGGCGGATGCGCATCCGCCGCCGGATCTCCGCCACTTTCAAGGACCTGCCCGGCGGCCAGGTGCTCGGCCCCACCTTCGACTACACCCACCGCCTGATGGACGAGCGGCTGGCGACCATCGCGGCCGATGGCGCTGGCCCGGCGGCAACGCCTGCCCCCTCCCCCACAAGCGGGAGAGGGGAAGACCACGCGATCCGGGCACCGGGCATCAACGCCGAGCAGCCGGACACCGCCGGGGACCCCGCCACCGCCCTCTCAAGCGGGAGAGGGGAAGACCCCGCCATCCGGGCGCCGGGCGTCGACGCGGAGCAGCCAGGCACCGCTGGTCACCCCGCGGCCGCCCCAGCAAGCAGGAGAGGGGAAGACTCCGCCATCCGGGCGCCGGACATCGACGCCGGACAGCCGGAGACCGCCGGGCACCCCGCCACCGCCCTTTCAAGCGGGAGAGGGGAAGTCCCCGCCATCCGGGCGCCGGGCATCAACGCCGGGCAGCGGGACACCACCGGTCACCCAGCCGCCGACGTGCCTCCTCTCCCGCTTGCGGGGGAGGGTTGGGGTGGGGGCAAGGCCGGAGACGGCAAGACCGCTCCCGATCGGCACCCCACGACGACCGGCGAAAACCTCGTCGCGCCGGCCCCCATCCCCCGCGTCACCGACCTCCTCGGCGACGAGGGCCTGATCGAGCCCGCCCCCGCCGATGACGGCACGGCGCCGGCCGACCTCACCCGCGCCCCCCTCGCCTTCCCGGCCGACCGGGCGCTGCGGCTGCAGGCGCTGGCCCGCGGCGACGAAGGCTTCCTGCTGGGGCTCGGCTATTCCACCCAGCGCGGCTATGCCCGCACCCATCCCTTCGTCGGCGAGATCCGCTTCGGCGAGGTGGAGGTGAGCCTGTTCGTCGAGGAACTGGGCTTCGAGGTGAGCCTCGGCGAGATCGGCCTCACCGAATGCCAGAGCGTCAACCAGTTCCACGGCTCGGCGAGCGCGCCGCCGCAATTCACCCGCGGCTACGGGCTGGTGTTCGGCCAGTGCGAGCGCAAGGCCATGTCCATGGCCCTGGTGGACCGGGCGCTGCGCTTCGCCGAGCTCGGCGAGGAGCAGACCGCGCCGGCGCAGGATGAGGAGTTCGTCCTCTCCCACTGCGACAACGTGCAGGCCACCGGCTTCGTCGAGCACCTGAAGCTGCCGCACTATGTGGACTTCCAGGCCGAGCTGGAGCTGGTGCGCCGGATGCGGGCCGAGCACGCGGCCGCCCCGCCGGCGCCCGAGACCCGCAAGGAGGCCGCCGAATGAGCGACGCCCCCGCACGGCCCCGCCCCGCCGGCGGCCCGGCCATGCCGGCCATCACCTACAACTTCGCCTATCTCGACGAGCAGACGAAGAAGATGATCCGGCGGGCGATCTTGAAGGCCATCGCCATTCCCGGCCACCAGGTGCCGTTCGCCGGCCGCGAGATGCCCATGCCCTACGGCTGGGGCACCGGCGGGGTGCAGGTGACCGCCGCCATCCTCGGCGCCGACGACGTGCTGAAGGTGATCGACCAGGGGTCCGACGACACCACCAACGCGGTGGCCATCCGCAGCTTCTTCGCCGCCACCGCCGGGGTCGCCACCACCACCCGCACGTCCGAGGCGAGCATCATCCAGACCCGCCACCGGATCCCGGAGGCGCCGCTGGCGAGCGGCCAGGTCATCGTCTACCAGGTGCCGATCCCCGAGCCGCTGCGCTTCCTCGAGCCGCGCGAGACCGAGACCCGCCGCATGCACGGCCTCGCCGATTACGGGCTGATGCATGTGAAGCTCTACGAGGACATCGCCCATCACGGCCACATCGCCACCACCTATGCCTATCCGGTGCGGGTGGCCGGGCGCTACCTCATGGATCCCTCGCCCATCCCCAAGTTCGACAACCCGAAGATGGACGACAGCCCCGCGCTGCAGCTCTTCGGCGCCGGGCGCGAGAAGCGGATCTACGCCATCCCGCCGCACACCAGGGTGGTGTCGCTGGACTTCGAGGACCACCCGTTCGCGGTCCAGCGCTTCGCCGCGCCCTGCGCCCTGTGCGCCGCCGAGGGGGTCTATCTCGACGAGGTGATCCTCGACGATGCCGGCTCCCGCATGTTCGTGTGCTCCGACACCGATCACTGCGCGACCCGGCAGGCCGACGGCCACACCGGCACCATGCGCGCGCCCTACGGGAGCAGCGCGCCCTCTTCCCCGCCCCCTCCCCCGCATGCGGGGGAGAATGAGACCGCGCTGGCCGAGACCGTGCCGACCCCGTCCGGAGAGCGGCCATGACCGACGCCCCGCTCCTCCTCGCCGAGGGCCTGACGAAGTATTACGGCGCCCGCCTCGGCTGCGCCGACGTGGACCTCACCCTTCATGCCGGCGAGGTGCTGGCCATCGTCGGCGAATCCGGCTCCGGCAAGTCCACACTGCTGGGCCTGCTTTCCACAGCCCTCGACCCGAGCGCCGGCCGCGTCTCCTACCGGATGCGCGACGGCATCCTGCGCGACCTCGCCGCCCTCTCCGAAGCCGAGCGGCGGCTGCTGCTGCGCACCGACTGGGGCTTCGTCCACCAGAATGCGGCCGATGGCCTGCGCATGGCGGTATCGGCCGGCGGCAATGTGGGCGAGCGGCTGATGGCGGTGGGCGCCCGCAATTACGGCGCAATCCGCGCCGAGGCCGCCGACTGGCTGGGCCGGGTGGAGATCGCCGCCGACCGCATGGACGACGATCCGCGCACCTTCTCCGGCGGCATGCGCCAGCGCCTGCAGATCGCCCGCAACCTCGTCACCCGGCCGCGCCTCGTCTTCATGGACGAGCCCACCGGCGGCCTCGACGTGTCGGTACAGGCGCGCCTGCTGGACCTCATCCGCTCGCTGGTGGCGACCTACGGCCTCGCGGTGGTGATCGTCACCCACGACCTCGCGGTGGCCCGCCTGCTCTCCCACCGCATCATGGTGATGAAGGCCGGCCGGGTGATCGAGCACGGCCTCACCGACCAGGTGCTCGACGACCCGCGCGAGCCCTACACCCAGCTCCTCGTCGCCTCGGTGCTCGCCGCATGATCACGGCCCTCTCCTCCGCCATCTCCGCCCCCCACGCCGACCCGGTGCTGGCGGTGCGCGATCTCGCCAAGAGCTTCACCCTCCATTTGCAGGGCGGGCTCAAGCTGCCGGTGGTGTCCGGGGTGTCGTTCGATGTGGCGGCCGGCGAATGCGTGGCGCTGGGCGGCCCCTCGGGCGCCGGCAAGAGCTCCATCCTCAAGATGATCTTCGGCAATTACCGCATCGATGCCGGATCGGTCCGCCTCGCCGACGCCGATGCCGTGGTGGACGTGGCGCAGGCCGCGCCGCGCGAGATCCTGCGCCTGAGGCAGCATCGCATGGCCTATGTGAGCCAGTTCCTGCGGGTGATCCCGCGGGTCGGCGCCCGCGAGGTGGTGGCCGAGCCGCTGCTGGCGGAAGGCGTGCCGGCGTCCCAGGCCATCGCCCGCGCCGAGGCGCTGCTGGATCGCCTCAACCTGCCGGAGCGGCTTTGGCGCCTGCCGCCGGCCACCTTTTCCGGCGGCGAGCAGCAGCGGGTGAACGTCGCCCGCGGCTTCATCGGCTCGCAATCCCTGCTGCTGCTGGACGAGCCCACCGCCTCCCTGGACGCCGCCAACCGGGCGGTGGTGATCGCGCTCATTGCCGAGAAGAAGGCGCAGGGCTGCGCGCTGGTGGGCATCTTCCACGACACCGAGACCCGGGAGGCGGCGGCCGACCGGGTGGTGGACGTCACCCGCTTTTCCGCCTGAACCGAAGACCAACAGCCCGCGCGACGCCTGAGCGCAACCGGCTTGGCACACCACCTGGCGCCGGTCCCAGACCGGCGCCGCCCGTAGACGACGGAGCCCGTCCCCGCCAGCCGCCAAGGTGGCCCAGGGCGCTCTGAAACAGTGCTGGAGAACGCGCATTCCGCCCGGCCTGCCGGGCGGCGCATCCTCCAGCCAGGGAGACAGAAGATGCGCGACCAGGTCTTCGCCCATGCCCGCCTCGTCCTCGCCGACCGGGTGCTCCACGGCCATGTGCGGGTGAAGGGCGACACCATCGTCGAGATCGGCGACGGCGCCGTGCCGCCGGACGCCGAGGACCTCGGCGGCGACTACCTGCTGCCCGGCCTCGTCGAGCTCCACACCGACCATGTGGAGGGCCACCTCGCGCCCCGGCCCAAGGTGCGCTGGAACCCGCTGGCCGCGGTGCTGGCCCACGACGCCCAGATCGCCGCCTCCGGCATCACCACCGTGTTCGACAGCCTCCGGGTGTGGCCGGACAAGCGCGCGGTGGGCATAGATGGCGATGCGCCGCTGCTCATCGGCGCCCTCGCCGAAGCCCGCGCCGCCGAAGCCCTGCGCGCCGACCACTTCATCCACCTGCGCTGCGAGGTCGCCACCGATACCGTGGCCGAGGATGCCGAGGCGATTCTCGACGGCACCCGCGTCGCCCTGATGTCGCTGATGGACCACACGCCGGGGCAGCGGCAGTTCGCCAGCGTCGAGCAGTTCCGCAGCTACTACATGAAGAAGAGCGGCATCACCGCCGACGAGATGGATGTGATCGTCGCCACCCGCCTCGAATCCCACGTCCGCAACGCCCGCCCGAATCGTGCCCGGCTGGTGGCGCTCGCCCATGCCCATGGCTGCGTGCTGGCGAGCCACGACGACGCCACCCCCGAGCATGTGGCCGAGGCCATCGGCGACGGGGTCGCCATCGCCGAGTTCCCCACCACCGATGAGGCCGCGCGGCTCTCCCACGAGGCCGGGATCCGGGTGCTGATGGGCGCGCCCAACCTGGTGCGCGGCGGCTCCCACACCGGCAATGCGGCGGCCGAGGACTTGGCGCGGGCCGGCCGGCTCGACGTCCTCTCTTCCGACTATGTGCCGGCGAGCCTTTTGTGGTCGGCCTTCGACCTCACCCGCCGGGTGCCCGCCATCGACCTACCGGCGGCGGTGCGCATGGTCTCCAAGACCCCGGCGGAGGTGGCCGGCCTCGCCGACCGCGGCGAGATCGCCCCGGGCCGGCGGGCGGACCTTGTGCGGGTGGCGCTGGCCGGCGACATTCCGGTGGTCCGGGCGGTGTGGCGCGCCGGGCGGCGGGTGGCGTGAGGGCGGCGGCATGACATCCCTGGCATCGCGCCCCCCCATCGGCCCCGGCCCCCTGATCCTGGTGGTCGGCCCGTCCGGGGCCGGCAAGGATACCCTCATCGACCTCGCCCGGGCCACCCTGGCGGAAGACCCGCGAATCCTGTTCGCCCGTCGCCTCGTGACCCGCCCGCCGGGCGCCGGCGAGGCCAACGGCACCCTCGATGACGCGGCCTTCGCCGCCGGCTGCGCCGAGCAGCGCTTCCCGCTGCACTGGCAGGCCCACGGCCTGTCCTACGCCCTGGGGCCGGACGTGGGGGAGCGGCTGCGGGCCGGGGACGTGGTGGTGGCCAACGGCTCGCGGGCGGCGCTGCCGCAGGCGCGCGGGCGGTTCGCCCGGCTGCGTGTGGTGCTGGTGAGCGCGCCGGCGGAGGTGCGGGCGGTCCGCCTCGCCTCGCGCGGACGGGAAAGCTTCGAGGATATCCGCGCCCGCCTCGCCCGCGCGCCGCAGGTGGACGTGGCGCCGGACATCGAGATCGAGAACGTGGGCCTGCCGGAGGCCGGCGCCGCGGCGCTGATCGCCTTCATCGCGGCCGAATCCGCCGGCTGCGCCCGGCGGTCGATCACGCCGGATCCGATCGCGTCGACCCGCACCGATGGATAAATCGCCCCAGGTGGACACACCGGCGCCGGTCGGCTGGGCGATCGGTGTCCCGCGCGTCACTGCATGCGCGGGGGCAGAGGCTGGGGATTGATCCCGACCTGACCGGCGCGGTTCACCGCCTTCCAGCGCTTGTAGGCGTTGATGCGGGCGACGTTGACGTCGCCGGCGGCGGCGACGGACGCGCGCCGCTGCCCGGTCTCGAAGGCATGGCCGGAAGCCGCCCAGAAAACGGGCATCATGGTCGCGATCACGAGGGCAATGGTGCGATGAAAGGTCATGGCGGAGCGGCTTCCAGATCCGAAGCAGCCCAGACGCCGCTTCTGTCGCTCCTTGTAGGGGCGCGCCCTTGAACCCGATCTGAACCACCCATTCAGATACCATTCACAGCAGCGGCGGCCAGACATGAAAAAGCCCCGGCCATGCCGGGGCTCTTCCACATCTGTCGCTTAGTCGGGACGCAGATCAGCCGCGGGCGCGGGCGCGGATCATGAAGTCGTCATAGGTGAACTCGACGATCTGCCACCACAGGTAGGAGTTGTTGCGGAAGGCCTTCATGTCCTCGTAGATCTTCTTGAAATCCTCGTTCTTGGCGCTGATCTCGTCGAAGATCTGGTGCGCGGCCTTGTAGGCGGCGTCCATCACGTCCGGCGGGGAGCGCTTGAGCTGGGTGCCGGCGCGCACCAGGCTCTGGATCGCCACCGGGTTCTTGGCATCGTAGCTCGCGAGCATGCTCTCATTGGCCTGCGCCATGGCGGAGGTGAGGACGGCCCGGTAGGTCTTGGGCAGCTCGGCCAGCTTCTCCTGGTTGACGAAGAAGTTCAGCGCCGCCGAACCTTCCCACCAGCCGGGATAGTAGTAGAACTTCGCCACCTTGTAGAGGCCGAGGCGCTCGTCGTCGTAGGGGCCGACCCACTCGGCGGCGTCGATGGTGCCCTTCTCCAGCGAGGGATAGATGTCGCCGGCCGGGAGCTGCTGCGGCACCACGCCGAGCTTGGCCAGCACCTGGCCGCCCATGCCGGCGATGCGCATCTTGAGGCCCTGGAGATCGGCCACGGTCTTGATTTCCTTGCGGAACCAGCCGCCCATCTGGCCGCCGGTATTGCCGCCCGGGAACATCACCACGTTATACTTCTTGTAGAACTCGTTCAGCAAAGTGAGGCCGTTGCCGAACAGGAACCACGCATTGATCTGCCGGGCGTTGAAGCCGAACGGGATGGCGGTGCCCATGCCGAAGGTCGGATCCTTGCCGACATAGTAATAGGAGGCCGAATGGCACATCTCGACCGACTTGTTCTGCGTCGCGTCGAGGGCCTGCAGGCCGGGCACGATCTCGCCGGCCGCGAACACCTGGATCTGGAACTTGCCGTCGGTCGCCTCGGCAACGGTGCGCGCCATCAGCTCGGAGGCGCCGAAGATGGTGTCGAGCGACTTGGGGAAGGACGAGGTGCAGCGCCAGCGGATTTCCGGGTTCGACTGGGCGATGGCCGGCATGGCGACGGCGGTGGACGCGGCGACGCCCGCACCGGCGGCAGTCAGGAACTCACGGCGTTTCATGAAGAGGCCTCCCACGACCGATTCTTCGCGGGCCAGGTCAAGCCGGCCCGCCTTGGGCGGTGCGCGTCCGGAGCATGCGCGGGGCGGCAGGCGCCCCTGTCCTCGACATCGAGACAAGGGGATCCGGCCGGCTCCGGCTCTCCGCCGCCACCTTCCGAAAGGTTCTAGAGCGTTTCCCGACCGGATGGAACATCCGATCAAGACGAAAACGCCCCGGCCCAAGGATCGCGCAGCGGTTCAGCCGCTCAAATGCTTTGAGCCGGCTGGCGCGCGCAAGGATCCGATCAGACGTCGCGACCCCGGCGGACGGCCCGCCCGAGCATCCGCGCGAAGGCGGGCGCGGCGCCTATTCGATGACGATCCGCGGCGCCTGGCGCGCCCCCGCGCTCACCCGGTCGAGCGCCGCCTTCACACCCCGCGCCACGTGGCGGTAGGCCTCGGCCTGCGGGCTGTCGGGGGCGCTGAGGACGATCGGGTTGCCGGCGTCCGCGGTCTCGCGGATCTGCATGTTGAGCGGGATCTCGCCGAGGAACGGCACCCCCAGCTTGTCCGCCTCCGCATGGGCGCCGCCGTGGCTGAAGATGTCCGAGCGGCCGCCGCAATGGGGGCAGACGAAATAGGCCATGTTCTCCACCACGCCGAGGATCGGCACGTTCACCTTCTGGAACATGGCGACCCCGCGCCGGGCATCGATCAAGGCGAGGTCCTGCGGGGTGGAGACGATCACCGCGCCGGCGAGGTTCACCTGCTGCGCCATGGTGAGCTGGGCGTCGCCGGTGCCGGGCGGCATGTCCACCACCAGCACGTCGAGCGGACCCCACTTCACGTCCTTCAGCATCTGCTGGATCGCCGACATGACCATGGGGCCGCGCCAGATCATCGGCGTGTCCTCCTCCACCAGGAAGCCGATGGACATCAGCTGCAGGCCGAAATGCTCCAGCGGCAGCATGGTCTTGCCCTCGTTGATGGTCTCCGGCTGGCGCCGCACGCCAACGAGGCGCGGCAGCGAGGGGCCGTAGATGTCCGCGTCCAGCAGGCCGACCCGGAGGCCGAGGTCCTTCAGCCCCAGCGCCAGGTTCATGGCCGTGGTGGACTTGCCCACCCCGCCCTTGCCGGATGCCACCGCGATCACCGCCCCGACGCCGGGTACGGCGACGCCCCGCGGCGCCGGCGCCGTGGCGGGCGCCGCCGGCCGGGCGCCGGCCGTGCGCTCGGCGGTGAGCACCACCAGGGTGGAGGCGACGCCGGGCAGCGCCTTCACCGCGGCCTCGGCCGCCTGGCGCACCGATTCCCACGCCTTGGCGGCCTCGGCCGGCACGTTGATGGTGACCAGCACCTTGCCGGCATTGACCATGACCCCGGAGAGCGCCGGCGCCGCCGCCAGCGGTCCGCCCTGGGGCGTCGGCACCTTGCCGAGGGCATCGCGCACCATCTGTTCGGTCAACTCGGCCATCTCGCTCTCCCACCGTGCCGGGATCGGCCCGCGCGGCCGCGCACCCCGCCAGAGACCGCGCCAGAACGCGCGCCACCCTGGAACTCGTCTCAACTGGCTCATGATTCGCATGGACCCAGAGCGCTGCAAAGCCTGACATATGAGCGCTGCCCACCGCCTGGGCAACGGCCTTTGCCTCAAGTCGAGCCGACGTCCATCCGGCCGGCAGTCGCCCCGCCCGCCAGCACCCGGGCGATATCGGCCTTGAGCTGCGGCAGCAACTCGGCCTCGAAGAAGGGATTGCGCCGGATCCAGCCGGTGTTGCGCCAGGACGGATGGGGCAGCGGATAGACCCGCACGTCCGGCCGCGCGGCGCGGATGGTTCGCCAGTTCTCCACCGCCTGCGTCAGGCTGCCGCCCGCATGGGCGCCGAGCCCGAGCCGTCGCAGGTGGTAAAGCTGCGCCGGCCGGCCCACCGCCAGCACCAGCCGGAACGCCGGCAGGCTCGCGAAAAGGGCGTCATGCCAGGTGGCGGCGCATTCGCGGCGCGGCGGCAGGTCCCCGCCCTTGGCGTCCTGCCCGGGAAAGCAGAAGCCCATGGGGGCGATGGCGATCCGCGCGACATCGTAGAACGCCTCGGTGTTCACTCCCATCCAGGCCCGCAGCCGGTCGCCGGAGGCATCGGTGAAGGGGAGGCCGGAGGCGTGCACCTTGGTCCCCGGGGCCTGGCTCGCCACCAGGATCCGGGCGGTGGCGGAGACCCGCAGCACCGGGTGCGGCGGATGCGGCAAAGCCGGGCCGCGCGGCGCCTCGACGCACACCCGGCAGGCGCGGATGCGCGCCACCAGGGCGTCCAGCGCGGCCGGATCACACGTCAAGCACCAGCCCATCTTCGGCGGCGGTGAAGTGGGCGCCATCCACCTCGTCGCAGCGGGCCAGCATGGCGTCGCCCATGTGGGTGAGGAGGATCCGCTTGGCCGCGAGGTCGGCGCGGCGGGCCTCCAGGGTCCGGTAGGCGAGATGCCCGGGGGGATGGCCCTCGAAGGCGAAGCTCTCGCAGATGAAGAGGTCGGCGCCGCGGGCGATGGGCAGCAGGGCCTCGGTCCACTCGGTGTCGCCGGAGAAGGCGAGCACGCGCCCGGCCCCTTCCAGCCGCAGCGCGGTGGCCGGAGCGCCGGCGAAATGCACCACCTCAGCGGTGGTAAGGCGGAACGGCCCCTGCCAGGTGGTGGAACCGGGCTCGACCTCCCGCACCTCCCAGTCGAATCGCCAGGCCGTGCCGCCCATGGAGGGAAAAAGCACCTCCATGGCCGCATCCACCCGCGCCTTGGTGCCCGGCGGGCCGACGATGACGAGCGGCTTCTCGCGTCGGTTCACGAACTGCCCGTCGAGCAGCAGGAACGGCAGGCCACCGAAATGGTCGCCATGCAGGTGGCTGAGGAAGATGATGTCGATATCGGCCGACGACAGGCCGAACCGGTTGAGCGCCACCGGCGCGCTCGCCCCGAAATCGAGGGTAACGACCGCGGCCGCCGTGGTGACGTGAAAGCAGGTGTTGGAACGCCCTCCGGCGCCGAACGCATCCCCGCAGCCAACCACCCTGAGCTTCATGATGCACTGCCCCTGTGCCGGCATCCATCTTGCCGGCGCCTGTCCTGCCCGATTCGTCTTGCCCGCAACCGCTTTGCCGGCAACCATTTTGCCCGCGCCTGCCGACCGGCGCCTGTCTTCCCCGGCGATCATGGGCCGGCTTGAAATCGGCTTCCGGCTGAAGGGATGGTGGCCCCTCTCCCGCTTGCGAGGGAGGGCTGGGAGGGGGAAGACCTCTCAGCATTACCACAAAGGCTGGACGAGGACGCGGCCTTGCGCCCCCTCCCCCAACCCAACGCATGCCTCCCCATGACGCCCTATGCCGCCTCCCCGCCCCTCCCCCGCAAGCCGGAGAGGGAGAGCGGGGCGTGGTGGTTTCAAACCGGCCAGGCACCTCCCGGCTCTTCCCTTGCCGACACCGCTTTCGCCGGCGTCACCCGTCCCGTTGCCGCCGCGCCCTCAGGCCTTGGCGCTGGGGCGGGCGGAGACCACGTCGTGCCAGCGTCGCACATGCGACAGGCGGGGCGCGAGCTCCAGCCGTGTCACCCCCATGAAATCCACCGCCACCAGAGCGGGGATGTCGGCCACGCTGTAATTCTCCCCGGCGATGAAGGCGCGGTCGGCCAGCACGCCGTCCAGATACTCGAGGAAGGCGAGCGCCCGCGGCCGGTTGGCCTCGCCCCATGCAGGCACCTGCGGCACCTCGCTGGCGGCCATTCCGGGGTTGGTGTGGCGCAGGATGAACGTCAGCGGAAAGAACAGCTCCAGCTCGATCCGGCGCTGCCACATCTCGATCAGGGCGATCTCCCGCGGGGAGGCGCCGAACAGGCTCGGCGCCGGCTGCAGCGCCTCGAAATAGCGGCAGATGGCCATGGTCTCGGCGATGGCGGTGCCGTCGTCGAGCACCAGCACAGGCACGCGCTGGCTCGGATTGATGCGGGTGAAGGCCTCGGACTTGTGCTCGCCCTTGGCGAGGTCCACCGGCACCAGCGGCACGCTGATCTGCTTCTCCGCGAGGAAGATGCGGACCCGGCGCGGGTTGGGTGCCCGTCCACCGTCATAAAGCTGCATGGCCTTGGCGCCTCCATTCCTTTTGCCTCGACAAATCACGCTCCGGCGGGCCATGCAAGAGCCCCTGCGAAAGCCGGGACGATGGCGGCGCGCACCGGTGGCAAAGCCGGATTTGCCCTCTATCCTTGCGCCGAGGAGCCGCCATGATCGAGATCACCCCCCGCATCGCCCTGAGCGAGGACGACATCGAGCTCGCCTTCGTGCGCGCCTCCGGGCCCGGCGGGCAGAACGTGAATAAGGTGTCGAGCGCGGTGCAGCTGCGCTTCAACCTCGCCGGCGCCGCCCTGCCGGACGGGGTGAAGACGCGCCTCGCCCGCCTCGCCGGGCAGCGGCTGACCCGGGAGGGCGTCATCGTCATCCAGGCCCAGCGGTTCCGCACCCAGGAGCGCAACCGCGAGGACGCCCTCGATCGCCTGGTGGAGCTGGTGCGCAGCGCCCTGGTGGTGGCCCCGCCGCGGCGGCCGACCCGCCCGACGCTGGCCTCCAAGGAACGGCGCCTCGCCGCCAAGGACCGTCGCGGCACCGTCAAGAGCCTGCGCCGCACCCGCCCCGACGCCGACTGACGCCCCGCCCTGCCCCGGGCGCTAAGCAAGCCACGACTCTATACAGACCGGGCCTCAGGCGGTCGGGGCCCCGGTCTTGGACCGGCGCCGATCCGGCACGCTCAGGCGCGGGCCTCATGCCATCTGGCTCCGGGCTGCGATCGGCGCCAAGTGGGCGCGCTCAGATCTACTGCGGGACTCAGGCGATCAGCCCCGGCTTTGCGACCGCCGCCAAGCGCCTCGGTCCAGGCCGGGCCGCAGGCCCGCAGGCTCCGGTCCACGACCGGTGCCTATCCGCAGCCGATCCGGCGCGGCCGGCGCAGAGGGCGCTTTGCGCCTCGTGCGCCAAGCTCATGAGCCACCGGACCGAGCGGCAGCGGGGCCCGCGGCTTGATCTCCCCTGGCGGAAAATCTAGTGTCCGCCGCGCATCGAGCGCGGTCCCGCGCTTTCGCGATCCCGCAATGCGCCGCCCCGGCCCCGCGCGCCTTCTTCGCGCGCCGGCAAGGCAGAGCCGAAGAAGCGCCACGCCCATGACCGAAACCGCGACGACCGAAACCGCGACCGAAACCGCTCTGCCGGCCCACATGCGTCCCGCCCGCTCCTTCCAGGCGCTGCTCCTCACCCTGCAGCGCTTCTGGGCCGACCAGGGCTGCGTCATCCTCCAGCCCTACGACATGGAGGTGGGCGCCGGCACCTTCCACCCCGCCACCACCCTGCGCGCCCTCGGCCCCAGGCCCTGGAAGGCCGCCTACGTGCAGCCCTCGCGCCGGCCCAAGGATGGGCGCTACGGCGAGAACCCCAACCGCCTGCAGCATTATTACCAGTTCCAGGTGATCCTGAAGCCCTCGCCCGCCGACCTGCAGGACCTCTATCTGCGCTCGCTCGCCGCCATCGGCATCGACCTCGCGCTGCACGACGTCCGCTTCGTGGAGGACGACTGGGAGAGCCCGACGCTCGGCGCCTGGGGCCTCGGCTGGGAATGCTGGTGCGACGGCATGGAGGTGTCGCAGTTCACCTATTTCCAGCAGGTGGCCGGCTTCGAGTGCGCCCCGGTCTCGGGCGAGCTGACCTACGGGCTGGAGCGCCTCGCCATGTACGTGCAGGGGGTGGAGAACGTCTACGACCTGAACTTCAACGGCCGCGAGGGCGCCGAGAAGATCACCTATGGCGACGTCTTCCTGCAGGCCGAGCAGGAGTATTCGCGGCACAATTTCGAGCATTCCGATGCCGCCATGCTGCTGGAGCAGTTCCGCATGGCGGAGGCCGCCTGCGCGAAATACCTCGAAGCCGGCTGGGCCGACGACAAGGCGCGCCACCTGATGGCGCAGCCGGCCTACGACCAGTGCATCAAGGCCTCCCACGTCTTCAACCTTCTGGATGCCCGCGGGGTGATCTCGGTCACCGAGCGGCAGAGCTACATCCTGCGGGTGCGCGAGCTGGCCAAGGCCTGCGGCGCCGGCTGGCTGAAGACCGAGGCCGGCGGGCTGACCCTTACGGAGACTGTGGCATGAGCGGCGCGAAGACCCTGTTCCAGCTTGCCGGCGTCACCCAGACCCCGCCGGTGCTGGCGGAATGCGCGGTGGTCGTCATCGACGCCCAGCGCGAATATGTGGACGGACACCTGCCGCTCACCGGCATCGCCCCCGCCCTCGCCGCGCTGGGGCGGCTCATCGCGGCGGCCCGCGCTGCCGGCGCACCGGTGATCCATGTGGCCCATCGCGGCGCCGAGGGCTCGGGCGGTCCGTTCGATCCCAACGGACCCGGCTTCGCCTTCGCCGCGCCGGCCCTGCCCGCGCCCGGCGAAGCCGTCGTGGAGAAGCGCCTGCCCAACAGCTTCGCCGGAACCGATCTCAAGGACCGGCTCGCGGCCACCGGGCGCACGCATGTGATCTTCGCCGGCTTCATGACCCACATGTGCGTCAGCGCCACCACCCGTGCGGCGCTCGATCTCGGCTTCACCTCCTATGTGGTGGCGGATGCCGCCGCCACCCGGCCGCTGCCGGACCCGCTCGGCGGACCGGACCTCGCCGCGCAAGACATTCATCGCACCGCTCTCGCGGAGCTCGCCGACCGTTTCGCCACCGTCGTCACGACGGCCGACATCGCCTGAAAGCGCCATGCCCGACCTTCTGCTTGAACTCTTCAGCGAAGAAATCCCCGCCCGCATGCAGGCGCAGGCGGCCGACACGCTGAAAAAGCTCGTCACCGACGCCCTGGTGGAACGCGGCCTGCTCTACGAGGGCGCCAAGGCCTTCGTCACCCCGCGCCGCCTGGCGCTGGTCGTCCACGGCCTGCCCGGCAAGCAGGCCGACCGCTCGGAGGAGAAGAAGGGCCCGCGCGTCGGCGCCCCGGCGGCCGCCCTCGCCGGCTTCCTCAAGAGCGCCGGGCTTTCCTCCATCGACGAGGCCCGCATCGTTTCCGACCCGAAGAAGGGAGACTTCTACGTGGCGGTGGTGGCCCAGAAGGGCCGGCCGACGCCGGAGGTGATCGCCGAGATCATCCCCGCCATCGTGAAAACCTTCCCCTGGCCGAAATCCATGCGCTGGGGTACCGGCGCGCTGCGCTGGGTGCGGCCGCTGCATTCTATTGTCTGCACCTTCGGGGCGGAGGGCGACGAGCCGGAGGTGGTGCGCTTCGAGGTGGAGGGCATCGTTGCCTCCAACGTCACGCGCGGCCACCGCTTCATGGCGCCGGCGCCGTTCACCGTGAAGCGGCTCGACGACTGGATGGCCAAGCTCGAGGCCGCGAAAGTGGTGGCCGACCGCGAGCGGCGCAAGGACATCATCCGCGCCGACGCCAAGGACCTCGCCTTCGCCCGCGGCCTCGACCTGGTGGAGGACGAGGGCCTGCTCGACGAGGTCGCCGGGCTGGTGGAATGGCCGGTGGTGCTGATGGGGTCGTTCGAGACCCGCTTCCTCGACATTCCCGACGAGGTGATCCGCGCCACCATCCGCGCCAACCAGAAGTGCTTCGTGCTGAAGGATCCGAAGACGGGGCGGCTCGCCAACACCTTCATCCTGGTGTCGAACCTCGTCGCCAGCGACGGCGGCGCGGCCATCGTCGCCGGCAACGAGCGCGTCATCCGGGCCCGGCTGTCGGATGCCAAGTTCTTCTGGGACACCGACCGGGTGAACGGGCTGGCGAGCCGGCTGCCGAAATTCCAGTCCATCACCTTCCACGAGAAGCTGGGCTCGCAGGCGGAGCGGATCGAGCGCATCCGCCGCCTCGCCGTGGAGCTGGCGCCGCGCGTCGGCGCCCCGGCGGCCCTGGTGGACGCCGCCGCCGTGGTGGCCAAGGCCGACCTCCTCACCGAGGTGGTGGGCGAGTTCCCCGAGCTGCAGGGCCTGATGGGCCGCTATTATGCGGCCGGCGAGGGGCTGGCGCCGGAAATCGCCGCCGCCTGCGAGGAGCACTACAAGCCGCAGGGCCCGGGCGACACGGTGCCCACCGCGCCGGTCTCGGTGGCGGTGGCGCTGGCCGACAAGATCGACACGCTGGTCGGCTTCTGGGCGATCGACGAGAAGCCGACCGGCTCGAAGGACCCCTACGCCCTGCGCCGGGCGGCGCTGGGGGTGATCCGCATGGTGCTGGAGAACGGGATCAGGCTGAAGCTGGCGGAGGCCATCGCCTTCGCCGCCGCGCCGGATGCCGGTCTCGCCGGCACCCGTCCCGCGGGCGACTGGGCCGGCGACCTCCTCGCCTTCTTCGCCGACCGCCTCAAGGTGCACCTGCGCGAGCACGGAGCCCGGCACGACCTCGTGGACGCCGTCTTCGCCCTGCCGGGGCAGGACGACCTCTATCTGCTCGTCCAGCGCATGAGCGCCCTCGCCCGCTTCCTGGAGGCCGAGGACGGCCGGACGCTGCTCGCCGGCTATCGCCGCGCCGTCAACATCCTGCGGATCGAGGAGAAGAAGGATGGCCGCGCCTTCGCCGGCCCCACCAATGCCGCCCTGCTGCAGGAGCCGGCCGAGGAGCGGCTCGCCGCCGCCATCGACGATGTGAAGGCCCGCGTCGCCAAAGCCACCGCCGCCGAGGACTTCGAGGCGGCCATGACCGCCCTTGCCGACCTGCGTGCCCCGGTGGACGCCTTCTTCGAGGCGGTGACCGTCAACGCCGCCGATCCGGCTCTGCGCGAAAACCGGCTGAAGCTGCTGGACGAAATTCGTACCGCGACCCGCGGCATCGCCGACTTCGACCGGATCGAAGGTTAATCGCCGGACCGGCCGCAAAGGCCGGTCCGAGGCCCCTGCGTCAAGCATTCGGTGACGATTGTCCCCGTCCGGGACGCTTCAGGCGTCGATCCGGGCGAAAGAGGGGGGCAGCGCCGGGTTTTGCTTTACTCTTCGACAAGATCTCGTTCACTTGCCATTAAAACAAGTAAACATCTGAATTTGCTTGTCTTTTAGCGAAGCGTTCAGATCCGCCTGCTAGCTTTTCTCTGTACAGAGTAGCGTAACAGGTGGCGTAACAATGACCGATGCGTATCGGCCGCGCGTAAAATATGTCATCGGGCCGGATGGCGGCCCGCTCACCATTGCCGATCTGCCCGCGCCGGATACCCGGCGCTGGGTCATAAGGCGAAAGGCGGAGGTCGTCGCCGCGGTCCGTGGAGGGCTGCTGTCTCTCGAGGAAGCGTGCAAGCGCTACACCCTCACCGTGGATGAGTTCCTGTCCTGGCAGGCTTCCATCGAGCAGCACGGCTTGCCGGGGCTGCGGACCACCAGGATCCAGCACTACCGGCAATAACTCCCCGGGGCGCCGCCCGGCGCGGCGCTCCGCGGGACATCCGTTGAACCGCGCGGGCATTCCGGCTGCGCCCCCAACGGCAACAGGCCTCTCCCGCTTCCAGCCCTGCGCGGGTCGGAAGCGGGAGAGGCCTGTTTTTTGTGTCCGGTTCCGCCGTGGCTGCCTGCGGTGGCGCCCCTGGCCGGCCGCCCCAGAACAAGGGGAAGTCCAGCCGGGGCGCCTGCAGGTCAGTGAGAGGAACCGCGCTCGTTGTACGACTTCACGACCGCCATGATCTCTCCGACGATCCCGCGTCGGAAGAGGGAGACGGTTGCGACGAAGATGACGCCCTGGATGACGAGGACCCAT
>CALMSN010000259.1 GCA_937872325.1 uncultured Xanthobacter sp.
CCCGACAACTTCCTCGCAGCCCTCAAGCTCGCCGCAACACGCATCTGGATCAACGCGTTATGAGCCCGCTCCCTAGGTTAAACATTCGGTCCAGCACAGTCCTGAGCGCGGCACCGCATTTCCCATAATCTCGAGCGACTTTCTCCGGATCGACACCCGTTATATTTGCCAACCCGCGCAACGCCACGGAGCGATCCAGCGGCGCCGTTTCCTCCGGCGGAGCGCTGGCCGCAGCATCCAGCTTCGCCTTTTGCGCCGCCATATATTCGTGATCGCCCAACAAGTCGCCGAAGGCGCGCCCACTGTCTTCCTCAGGCTTGCCCATCGGCCACCTCCTTCGCCCCGCCACCAGTGGGCGCGTTCAGGACCTCATCCCACGCCAGCATGAGCTTTCGGCGCTTCTCCAGTGCGTCGCTGCGCCGGTAAGCGGCTTCCGTCGCATCACCCACGGCATGGGCAAGCGCGGCCTCGGCAACCTCGCGGGGGAACGTGGTGTGGTCGCCCGCCCAATCCCGGAAGGATGACCGGAAGCCGTGCACGGTGGCGTCCACCTTCAACCGGCGCAGCAGCGCCGTGAGGCTCATGTCCGAAAGCGGCGTGCCGTGCTTCTGCCCCGGAAACACGATGTCGGCCGGGCCGCGCGGGATCTGCGCCAGGGTGCGCAGGATTTCCAAGGCACGCGGCGGCAGCGGCACGCGGTGTTCGCGCCCAGCCTTCATGCGTTCGGCCGGGATGGTCCAAAGCGCGGCCGCAAGATTGAATTCCGACCACCGCGCGCCGCGGACCTCGCCGGAGCGGGCCGCGGTGAGAATGGCGAACTCCAGCGCGAAGGCCGACATGCCCCGCACCAGCTGCAGCCGTTTCACGAAGTCGGGGAGTTGCGCGTATGGGAGTGCCGCATGGTGCCCGCGTTGCAGCTTCTGGCGCTTCGGCAGGGTCAATGCGAGATGCCCTTTCCACCGGGCGGGGTTCTCGCCGGAGCGCAGCCCCTTCGCCTTGGCCGCGTCCAAGACGGCTTCGATACGACCCCGGATGCGGGAAGCCGTCTCGTTCTTCTCCGCCCATATGGGCGCCAACACAGCCAGCACGTCCTCGGTGGCGATATCCGCCGCCGGCTTGGTGCGGAGCTTCGCGCAATAGCCTCCATCGAGGAATGCGCCGTCATCGCCGCGCGCGACCGAAAGCGTCATGCGCCATTGCTCGACGTGCTTCGGGTTCCGCCATGCCGGCGCCATTGCCGCGATATGCGTCTCGGCCACCTCACCGAACGTGACCGGCGAACTGCGCTCCTTGGCCTGCCGTTTCGTGGCGATGGGATCGACGCCTGAGGCGACCAGCCGGCGCGCCTCGGCCGCGGCTTCGCGGGCCGCGGCGAGGGAGACGACTTGAGCCGAGCCCAGCCCCATCTCGCGCAGCTTGCCGGTGCCGGGCTGGGAAGGATTGGCCTTCCACCGAAACAGGAACAGCCACCGCCGGGCGCCCGACGGGTCAACGCTGAGATAGAGCCCGCCGCCGTCCGCATGCCGGCCGGGCCTGGCGATGGTGACGACCTGACGGGCATTGAGCCGGTTGCGCGCGACAGCCATGTTGGGGTCTCCGCGTTGGGGCGAAGCAAGCCCCAACGGATCTACCCCAATGAATACCCCAACGCGTGACTGCGATCCAGCGGGACGCCGTGAGTCGGCATGAACCGAAAATAGCTTGAAATCTAAGATATTATGAGGCTACATGAGATGTCGTGGGGCCGGGAGAAACGCCGAGCTGGCGGAAGGGGTGGGATTCGAACCCACGGTGGGCTTCCACCCACGGCGGTTTTCAAGACCGCTGCCTTAAACCACTCGGCCACCCTTCCTTAAAGCATCATCCGATCGGATAAAGCCAATCGGTGCGGATGCCGCGCCGCTTGGCGTATTTCGGCATCTCCATGAAATGCCGAAATACGCCAAGCGGCTATTCCGCGCCCTCTTCGGTATCAGTGCGCGCCGGAGAAGGTGATGCGTTTCACGCATCACCTTCCGAGCCGGTTGGTTTTACTTGGCTGCGGCCGCGGCTGCGGCCGCGATGAAGGTTTCGGGGGAGAGGTTCGCCGCCTTCGCCTTGGCGCGGATGGCGGCCAGGGTCGCCGGGCTGAACGGGACATCGAGGATAACCTCGTCCTCGCTCAAAAGCGCGTAGGCCACCCGGGTGATCTGTGCCGCGAAGGTGCGGACGCGGGCGGTGCGGGCGGCATCGCTCAGGGCGGGGTCGCCGGCGACCGTCGGGCAATAGGCGCCCACCAGCGCATCGATGATCAGCGGCGCGCCCAGACCCTGCTTGCGCAGGGCGTCCACCGCCGCATTGAGCGCCAACGGATTGTCGAGGGGGTCGCCCGCCGGCAGCAGCTTCGCCACATCGGACGCCGCCACCGGTCCGCCCACCGGCCGCGGGCATTCGAAGGCCGCCCACGCGCCCGGCGCGATCGTCACGCTGCCTGCCAGTGCAAGGCCAAGCACGAACATCGCCCGCTTCATGATCCCCTCCCTCGACTGCAGTCCAGCCTTCGTGCCGGACCGTTGCCGATGGATAGCGAGCGCCCCCGCGCTTGTAAATTCGGAATGTTCCAGCATCCCCCGGAGCGGCGTCAACGCCCTGTCCGGGGCGCGCGGCCGGAGCTCACTCGTCCATCTTCAGGGCGGCGATGAAGGCCTCCTGCGGGATCTCCACCTTGCCGAACTGACGCATCTTCTTCTTGCCCTCCTTCTGCTTGTCCAGAAGCTTGCGCTTTCTGGAGATGTCGCCGCCATAGCACTTGGCGGTCACATCCTTGCGCAGGGCCTTGATGGTCTCGCGGGCAATGATCTTGGCGCCGATGGCGGCCTGGATCGGGATGTTGAACAGATGCTGCGGGATCAGCTCCTTCAGCTTCTCGCACATCACCCGGCCGCGGGCCTCGGCGCGGGTGCGGTGCACCAGCATGGACAACGCGTCCACCGGCTCGGCATTGACCAGGATCGACATCTTCACCAACTCGCCCGGACGGTATTCGGTGATCTGGTAGTCGAACGAGGCGTAGCCCTTGGAGATGGACTTCAGCCGGTCGTAGAAGTCGAACACCACCTCGTTGAGCGGCAGGTCGTAGGTGACCATGGCGCGCGCGCCCACATAGGTCAGCTCGATCTGGTTGCCGCGCCGGTCCTGGCAGAGCTTCAGAACCGAGCCGAGATAATCGTCCGGGGTGAGGATGGTGGCGCGGATCCACGGCTCGTGGATCTCCTCGATCTTCACCACGTCCGGCATGTCGGCCGGGTTGTGCAGGTCGATGGTGGAGCCGTCGGTCATCTCGATCTGGTAGATCACCGAGGGTGCGGTAGCGATGAGGTCGAGGTTGAACTCGCGCTCCAGCCGCTCCTGGATGATCTCCAGGTGCAGCAGACCGAGGAAGCCGCAGCGGAAGCCGAAGCCCAGCGCCGCCGAAGTCTCCATCTCGAAGGAGAAGCTGGCATCGTTGAGGCGCAGCTTGCCCATGGCGGCGCGCAGGTCCTCGAAATCGGCGGCATCCACCGGGAACAGGCCGCAGAACACCACAGGCTGGGCCGGCTTGAAGCCCGCCATCGCCTCGGCGCAAGGCCGCTTGTCCTCGGTGATGGTGTCGCCGACCCGGGTGTCGGCGACCTCCTTGATGGAGCCGGTGAGGAAGCCGATCTCGCCCGGGCCAAGCTCGGTCATGGCCACCATCTTGGGAGTGAAGACGCCGACCCGGTCCACGTCGTAGATGGCGCCGGAGCCCATCATCTTGATGCGCTGGCCCTTCTTCAGCACCCCGTCGACCACCCGCACCAGCACCACGACGCCGAGATAGGTGTCGTACCAGCTGTCCACCAGCAGCGCCTTGAGCGGGCCCGCGCGGTCGCCCAGCGGCGCGGGCAGGCGGGGGGCGAGGGCCTCCCGCACCTCGACCCCGTTGGGGCCCGGCTTGGCCGAGATGCCGATGGCGTCGGAGGCGTCGAGGCCGATCACGTCCTCGATCTGCGCCTTCACCTTCTCCGGCTCGGCGGCGGGCAGGTCCACCTTGTTGAGGACCGGGACGATGTCGTGGTTGTTGTCGATGGCCTGGTAGACGTTGGCAAGCGTCTGCGCCTCGACGCCCTGCGAGGCGTCCACCACCAGCAGCGAGCCCTCCACGGCGGCGAGCGAGCGGTTCACCTCATAGGCGAAGTCGACGTGGCCGGGGGTGTCGATGAGGTTGAGGACGTAGGTCTCCCCGTCCTGCGCCTTGTAGGAGAGGCGCACCGTCTGGGCCTTGATGGTGATGCCGCGCTCGCGCTCGATGTCCATGCTGTCGAGCACCTGGTCGGTCATCTCGCGCTCGGAGAGGCCGCCGGTGATCTGGATCAGGCGGTCGGCGAGCGTGGACTTCCCATGGTCGATATGCGCGACGATGGAGAAGTTGCGGATGTTCTTCTGCAGGCTTGCGGTCATGGGGGGCGCATAGCATCGCGCACCTTCCGCCACAAGGCGGATGCCGGTGCGGGTCCCGGCCGGGGGGCGGACGGCGATGCCGGCAGGGGATCCGGGGCGCCGGCCGTCTCGGCCATAGGGCAATGGGGAGCGTGACGCCGGGAAACGTCGGCTCCGGCGCGCCTCGTGCCGCCGATCGCATGTGTTGTCCGGCCGGGAAGCGCTTCCGACTCGCCGTTCGGCGGTTGTGAGCCGGGGGCGCTGGGGCGGACTGTAGCGGCTACCGGATGTCCCGCGCGGCGCGGCTCCCGGGACGTGCTCCAGCTTCGTGATTTTACGCGGGTTCTTCACGCGAGCCAGGTTCGCTCGCCTGGACGCTCTATGGCGGACCGGCTGGAAAATCAGCTTCCGGTGAGAGCGCCGCGGACCTCCTGCAGTTTCGGAGAGCAGAAGCCGGTGGGGAAAAGTCCTTCCGCATGGCCTGGACAGGGGAGGGGAGGCTGCTGCCCTCTCCCCAAACCTCCCAGGCCGGCGCGAGCCGGCGTCCGGTCAGGACACCGGTCGAAGCGGAGCTTCGTCCGGGGAACGCGAACAGGAACGGCCATCCGGCCAAGCCGGCCGGCCACTTCCACCGTCCCTGTCCTGACTACCCCGTCGCCTGGCGGCGCCGAACGGCTCCGCGAGGCGGCGAGGCCGATGGGTCAGAAGCCGAAGAAGCGCTTGCGGCCGGTCTCGGGCTCCGGTTCCGGCTCGGCTTCCGGACCAGGGTCGTCCGGCAACGGCGGCTGGGCGACGATGGGGTCCGGGCGGCGGCCGGGTGCGGTGAGGGGGCGCTTGGGGGCGTCCGCGATCGCCGCACCGTCGGCCGGCGTGACCGGGGCTGGCGCCGCCTCGGGCGGCGCGGCCGCCGCAGGGGCGGCCGGAATCGCGGCGGCGGGCGCAGGCGCGACCGGGGCGGCGGCAACAGCCGGCTCCGGCTCGACCGGCTCCGGTTCCACCGCTTCCACGACGGTCGGCGTAGGGACGCTGGCGGCGGCGGCCTGGGCGCTGGCGTCCGCCAGCTCGGCGGCGCGGGCCTCCTCGCGCTCGTGCACGGCGGCGATGGCCGCCTTCACCCGCTCGGCCTCGTGCTCCAGGATCGGCGTCGCCGAGACCCCCGGCGGCACCGCCCAGACGAAGGCGTCGAGCTTACCGGTCACCGGGGAAACCGGCTCCCAGCGGTCAGAGACGATGCCGTCGGCGATCCAGGCCGGGTCGCGAGCGGCCCGCAGGGCGCGGGCGGTCCATTCGCGAGCCTTGCCGATGTCGGAATGCTCGGCGGCCTCCAGCTCGGCCATCAGCAGGCAGATGCGCTGGCTGGGGTCGACCAGAAGCGGCTCCAGCACCAGCCTGGCCTGGGTGAACTCCTGGGCATCGATGGCGCCGCGGGCGAGGGCGATGGCGCTCTCCCGGCTGGAGGGCGCCTTGTTGGCGAGGCCGCGCAGCCGCTTCAGCCGGTCCACGGCGCCGTCGCCCGGCCGCAGGCGCGCGGCGACGTCGGCGAGGTCGGGATGCGGATTGGCCGCATAGGCCGCCTCGATGATGCGGCTGGCCTTGCGCAGCTCGCCGGCGGCGGCGAGCAGGCGGGCGGCGCAGGCGGCGGCGGGCACAAGGTCCGGGGCGAGCTTGGCCGCTTCAACCGCCTTCTCGCGGGCGCGCAGCGGATCGCCGGCCTCGAGCCCCAGCGCCTCGGCGGCGAGCAGCACCGCCCGGCGGCGGCGATACTGGGCCTTGTCGATGCCCTTCTGGGACATCTGCCGCTCCAGCACGTCGCGGGCGCCGGCATAGTCGGCGGCGCCGCAGCGGGCGGCGATCACCGCCTCGGTGGCCCAGCCGAGGCGGGGCGCCTCGGCCACCGCCTCCTCGGCGAAGGTATAGGCAGCGCGCACGTCGCCGGCCTTGCGGGCCTCCATGTAGAGGCCGCGCAGGCCCAAAAGGCGGGTCTGCGGGTTCTCCACCATGTCGCGGAAGGCCAGCACCGCCCCGTCATGGTCGCCGACAGACTGGGCGGCCTGGGCGCTGAGCAGGCGGGTCAGCGGCTCGTCCGGCAGAAGCTGGGCGGCCACCGCCTGGGCCCGGCGCACGGTGGGGGTGTCGCCGGTGCCGATGGCGACGAGGCCGCGGGTGAGGGCGTGGAAGCCCTTGTCGCGGCGGCGGCGGCGGGCGCCGGAGGCCATCATCCCGGGCGAGTTCAGCAGCAGAGAGAGGATCCACCAGACGATGAACGCCGCCACGATGACGGCGCCGATCAGCGCCGCCAGCACCGGTACGGTGGTGATGTACTCGTGGCCGCGCCAGATCACCGAGACCGCGCCCGGCTGGTCGGCCAGCCACGACGCGCCGAAGGCCAGCGCCGCGAGCAGGATGATGAGGAGGATGAGGCGAATCACGGCACCTTCCCCGCTACGGCGTCGAGCGCCTGCTGGTGGAGCGCGGCGACGGTGGCCACCGCCGCGCGGCGCGCCGCGATCTCCGCGACGACGGGCTTGAGCGCCTCCTGCAATTGCGGCGGCAGCTTGCCGATCTCGGCGAGGCCCCCGGCGAGGTCGCCGGCGCGCACCAGCGCCACCGCCTTGCCGAGGCCGGTCTCGCTGGCCCGCTCTATGCCGTCCACCGGCCGCACCTTCACGAGGTGGGAGGCGCTGGTCATGAGCCGGGATACGAAGCCCTCCTCGGCCGCGCCCTCCGGCGGCGCCAGCGTCGCCACGGCGGCGGTGCCCACCTCGGAGAGGCGCTGGGCGAGCCGGGCGGGGGTGGCAAAGCCCGCGGCGGCGGCCGCGGCGAGGGGATCGAGCGCGCTGGCCCGCGGGCCGAGCACCACTTTCGCGGCGTCGAGCTCGCTGGTGAAGGGCCGTCCGCCGGCG
>CALMSN010000260.1 GCA_937872325.1 uncultured Xanthobacter sp.
CGTATCTTGCCCTTGCGCCCATCTTCGTAGGTGACCTCGGTCTCGACCCGCTTCTCGCGCGACCCATCGTAAAGGGCCTCGATCAGAGGACGGTAGCGGTCGGCGACGAAACCGCGCCGCACCTTCTGCGTGCGGGTCAGTTCGCCATCGTCCGCGTCCAGCTCCTTGTGCAGGATCAGGAAACGGTTGATCTGGGCTCCGGCCATCATCGGCTCCTGTGCCAGACGCCTGTTGGCCTCATCGACGTGGCCGGCCACGATCCTGTATACCTCGGGATGGCCCGCGAGTTCCTGATAGGACGCGTATGCGATGTTGTTGCGCTCCGCCCAATTGCCGACCGCCTGAAGGTCAATATTGATGAAGGCCGACACAAAATCGCGGCCGTCCCCGAATGCGACCGCTTCCTTGATATTGGGAAAGAACTTCAGCGCGTTCTCAATGTATTTCGGCGCAAAAAGCGATCCGTCCGTCAGTTTTCCGACATCCTTTGCGCGATCGATGATGCGCAACTGGCCATCCTTCTCGAAGAAGCCGGCATCGCCTGTCTTTATGAACCCGTCCTCGGTCATGGTCTCCCGCGTGGCCTCGTCCTGCTTGAAGTAACCGACGAATTGACCAGGCGATTTGAACTGGACCTCGCCACTGTCCGAAATTCGAATGGCTACATTAGGCGTAGCGGGGCCAACGGCATCGGAGCGCACGGCGCCGTCTTTCTGGCAGGTCACATAAAGGAAGGCCTCGGTCTGGCCGTAAAGCTGGCGCATGGGCACGCCCAAGGCGAGGAAGAAGCGGAAGGTGTCCGGCCCCAGTGCCGCGCCTCCGGTGGCGGCCGACTTCAGGTTCGAGAAGCCGAGCCGGTCGCGCAGCGCCCGGAACAGGATGAAGTCGGCCAGCGGCGAGCGGGTGCCCGCATCCAGCGCCTTGAGGCCGAGCTTCATGCCGGTCTCGAACATGGCCCGCTTGAAGGCCGAGGCATCCATGATGCGCGAGCGCACGTCGGCGGCGATCTGCTCCCACACCCTTGGCGCGAACAGCACGAAGGTGGGGCCGATCTCCCGCATGTCGGCCATCAGGGTCTCCTGCTCCTCGACGAAGTTGACCTTCATCCGGGAGATGAGCGCCTGGCCGAAGGCGTAGATCTGCTCCATGATCCACGGCATCTGCAGCACGCTGACATATTCGTCCTGCGGCCCGCGCGGATCCACCGCCAGGTAGGCCGCGCAGTGGCGCAGCACCGCCCCCGAGGTCAGCATGGCGAGCTTGGGGTGCGAGGTGGTGCCCGAGGTGGTGCACAGGATGGCGGTATCCGCCCCGCTACCCTTTTCGATCATCTCGCCGTAGGCGCCGGCGTCCTTCTGGGCGCGGGCGGCGCCGCGGCCCTCCAGGTCCTTCAGCGAGACCAGGCGCGGGTCGTCATATTTACGGATGCCGCGCGGGTCCGAATAGACGATGTGGCGCACCGTCGGGATGCGGTCCTCCAGCGCCAGCAGCTTGTCGACCTGCTCCTCGTCCTCGGCGAACACCACCGCTACGTCGGCATAGGTGATGAGATAGGCGACCTCGTCGGCCAGCGCGTCGCGGTAGATGCCGAGGCTCATGGCGCCCACCGCATGGGCGGCGATCTCGCCCATCAGCCATTCCGGCCGGTTGTCGCCGATGATGGCCACTACGTCGCCGCGGGCGACGCCGAAATCGGCGAGGCCGAGGGCCATGTCGCGCACCCGCCCGGCGACCTGCCGCCAGGTGTAGGAGATCCAGATCCCGAGGTCCTTCTCGCGCAGCCACACCTCGTCCGGATGGCGGTCGGCGTGCACGGCGAGGAGCTTGGGGAAGGTGTCGAGGCGCTCCACGTCGGGATAGACGTGGCCGGCGGCGGTGTGGGTTGCCTGGGTCATGCCGCGTTGCTCACGCCGAGAGGACGGAAGGGGCGGGCTCGTCCTCGGTGAGGAGGGTGTCCTCCTCGCCGAGATAGGCCTTGCGCACATGCGGGTCGGCGAGCACCTCGGAGGGAAGGCCCTCCACCAGCTTCTTGCCGAAGTCGAGCACCATGACCCGGTGGGAGATGTCCATCACCACCCCCATGTCGTGCTCGATCATGATGATGGTCATGCCCCACTCCTCGTTGAGATCGACGATGTAGCGGGCCATGTCCTCCTTCTCCTCGAGGTTCATGCCCGCCATGGGCTCGTCGAGGAGGATGAGCTTGGGCTCGAGGGCCACCGCGCGGGCGAGCTCGACCCGCTTGCGCAGGCCATAGGAGAGGGTACCGGCGGTGGCCTTGCGCACATGCTGGATGTCGAGGAAGTCGATCACCTCCTCCACCTTGCGCCGGTGCTCCAGCTCTTCCTTCTGGGCGCCGCCGATCCAGTAGAGCGCGCCGGTGAACAGGTTGTTCTTCAGAAGATGGTGGCGCCCGACCATGATGTTGTCGAGCACGCTCATGTGGCCGAACAGGGCAAGGTTCTGGAACGTCCGGCCGATGCCGGCCGCCGCCCGCCGGTTGGGCTTGACCTTGGTGACGTCCCGGCCGTCGAACACCACCCGCCCCTCGGTGGGGGTGTAGCGCCCCGAGATGCAGTTGAGCATCGAGGTCTTGCCGGCGCCGTTGGGGCCGATGATCGAGAACAGTTCGCCCGGCTTCACATGGAAGCTGACATCGGACAGGGCCTTGAGGCCGCCGAAGCGCAGCGAGATGTTCTCGACGCTCAGAAGTGCGCGCACGTCCGCATGCGCTTGCGGAACCACTGCCGTGGTGCTCAAGCCGTTCCTCCCCTCATGTATCCGGGGAGGATGGCGTGGCCTCCTCCCTCTGGCGCCGCCGCGGGTTCGCGTTGGCCCGGCGCCTTGTGTCCGGTCGTTTCGCCGGACTTAACGGAAACAATCAAGCGTTCTTTTTTATTCTGGTCAAGTCCGATTTCCTGGCGCACTATGCGGGGGTATCGGTTGACCCGGAACCGATGCAGCACGGGCCATCCGCAGATGCGGGTGGCGGACATCTCGCGACGAAGCCCGGATCACCATGGCGCGCACAATTGGCTCCAACGGCGCCCGCACGGCCGAAGCCATAAGGCAGGCGGGGGTCAAGCTGATCTACCGGCACGGCTACGAGGCGATGAGCCTGCGGCAGCTCGCGGCGGAGGTGGGGCTGCAGTCGGGCTCGCTCTACAAATATTTCGAGAACAAGCAGAACCTGCTGTTCGACATCGTCCGCGAGCACATGGGCGACCTGCTGGTGAAGGCCGAGGCGGACCTCGACGGGCTCACCGATCCCATGGCCCGCCTCAGGACCTTCGTCGGCTTCCACCTGCGCTATCACATGACGCGGATGGCCCACGTCTTCATCGCCAACATGGAGATCCGCAGCCTCGACGAGGTGCACCGCGCCGAGGTGATCGGCCTTCGGCGGCGCTATGAGGGCCTGCTGGAGGACATCCTGCGCGAGGGGGCCAGGACCGGCGTCTTCCATGTGGAGGAGCCGCGGGTGGTCACCTACGCCATCATCTCCATGCTGACCGGCATCTGCATGTGGTACCGCCCGGACGGCCCGCTGGACCAGGACCGGCTGGTGGAGATCTATACCGGCCTTGCGGTGGACGGGGTCACCGGACCGGCCTCCGCCTTCGCCCCGGCCGCCCAGCCTCTGAAGCGCCGGGCCCGCGGATAGGCGCGGGCCACGTTCCGGTCCCTAGGCCGGATCGCGGGCTGGTGCGTGCTTCGTCCGCCGGCACTGCAGCCGAACGGGATGGGACGTCGGCAACCCGGATTCCGGCGTGAGGCCCGGCCTGACGGAACCCGGCTTTCCGGAAGAATTGCCAACGGTCTTTTGGGGTGTGGACTGCTGGATTCGGCGTCAGTAGCTGCTTCATCAGCTTCATGACCGGGCTTGTCTCCGGCAATTCGGCTGTCGCCGACTTGCCGTGCTTGGCATCTTATTCCACGCCGAGCCGATTTTACCGATCTGCCGCGCTCATTCCGGCCACCCCGTTTCCCGGTGCGAACAGATCGAACGCGGCTTGCGGTCGCGGCTCAGCTTGAAGGCGGTTTTGCGTTGAACGCGCGGTCGAACCCGCTTGCGGGGGAGGGCAGGGAGGGGGAAGTCTCTCCGCATTGCCCTGAAGGCTGGAAGAAAACGTGGCGTTGCCCGCCCCCAGCATTCCTTCTCCCGACGCCGCATGCCCCCTCGCCATCCCTCCCCCGCAAGCGGGACAGGGGGGGCTGGCATGTGGTTCACACCGGGCCGTTACATCGCATTCCCAAAGAGGTCTTGAACCATCGGCCCTGGTCTCTGGGTTCACTCAGGCACCGTCTGGGCGTCAGCTGGAGCGCGATCCGATCATATGGAACTGCGGCGCGGTTCCATATGATCGGGGAATCGCCCTCTAAGCTATTGAGTAGTGACGGATTCACCGCCCGGCGCTAAGCCCATCAACCCTTTGGCTTTGACAGGACGGTCGGCCGATCGGATCGCGCTCGATCCGCGCGCCTTAACGCGGCACCGCCAGCAGGTCCGCATGACCGATGGTGCAGGCCTGCGCCGCGCCCACGCGGGCGGCGCGCCATGTGGAAAGCGCGTCGGGGCTTACCGTGCCGGTCTGCGCCACGGCCGCCGCCGTGCCCGCCGCCAGGGCAGCCATCAGGGCATCGTCGCCGGGCGCCTCGAGGCGCCACGGGCTGGGCGCGGTGGCGAAGCGATACCCGGCCGCTTCCAGCGCCTGCCGCAGCATCGCCGGCGCGGTCGGTCCGGCGGCTAGTCCGAATCCCTTGTCGCGGCGCTGGTGCGCTGCATAGGCGGCGGCGACGGCCGCATCCGCCGGGTGCGGCGGCTGCCACGCCTCGGCGCCGGTGCAGGTCAGCGCGGCATGCACCAGCGGCCGGCACTCCCCGAGGGCGGCGGCAAAGGCGGCGCACCAGTCCGGCGAGACGAGGTCGAAGAAGGCCGAGGCGGTGACGAGATCCGGCGCATACCGCGCGAACACCGCGGGATCCTGCGCCAGGTCGCACGTCACGAACGAAACGCGCACCGTCTTCCCCCTGAGCCTGAGGTCGAGATCGTCGCCCGCCGACCGGCTTTCCTCGGCCCAGGCGGCGAGGCGGGCGCGGGCGGCATCGGCGAGGCGCGGATCATGGTCCAGCAGCGTCCAGTTCTGGCGCGACCCCAGGCGCGAGGCGAGGGCGCGCAGGTTGGCGCCGGTGCCGGCGCCGAGATCGACGATGCGCTGGATGCCGTCGGCCGGCAGGCATTCCGCCAGCGCAGCCTCCAGCCGCCGGTTGCGGGCGCGGGCATCGGCCCCGGCGCGCAAATCCAGCCAGGCGGGAGAGAAACCGCCGCTGGGAGTGTCCTCGGAGGCGGTCATGCGGGCGCCCTCCCAGCCACGTCTGAGCGCGTGCCGGGGAAGATGTGGGCTGCATCTGCCCAGGCCGGCAGGGCGCATCCCGCAGCGAAGGCGCTGTCGGTGAGGCGGCGCCGCAGGGCGGTATCGCCCCCGGCGCGCAGGTCCAGCCCGGCGGGGAAGAAGCCGCTGTCCGGGGCGTCCTCGGAGGCGGTCATGCCGGCGCCCTCCCCGCCCCATCCGCCCGCACCCCCTGGTCCGGGGGCCAGACCGCCTTGAACTGGTGCACGCGCCCCGTCGGCAGGGTCAACG
>CALMSN010000261.1 GCA_937872325.1 uncultured Xanthobacter sp.
GATCGCGGCGTCGGAAAAGGCTTTCGGCCCCTGACGCGCGTTAACCATCGAGGTGTGTCTCGGCCGACACATTCGCCGCTGCGGAAGGGCGCCGGGAAGGCCCGCTCCAGCAGTCTCCCGCGGCCTGTGCGCGGGGGCTGGATGCCACTTCCGCGCCACACTGCCGGAGAGGCTCAGGGCGCGCTTGCCCCGCCGCGCCAGCGCAGGTCCGCCATGAGGCCGGAGGAGGTCGTGGCGGCGGCCAGGGACACCGGCAGGCCGGCCGCGTGCAGCAGCCGCGCCACCCAATGGTTGCAGTTCCCGGTGAGGTGATAGGCGCCTTTCGCGCGGAAGAAGAGGCTGGTGCCGTAGAGCCCCGTCCCGAGGGGTGCGACGCTGCCCCCTTCCGCCGGCGCCAGCGAAGCCTCCATCCGGCGCAGCATGTGGTCGAAGCCTGCCGCATCCAGCCCGAGGCGGACCATGTCGGAGGCGGAGAAGTAGGCCGGCGGCGCCCCCGAGAACCCCACCACGTGCAGCACCGATGGATTGTTCGCCCCGAACAGCGCCCTCAGGGCCAGCGGCACCGACAAAGCGGCGATCTCGGGCACATGGCGGTAGAAGCCCTCGTCGCCCCAGCCGAGCTCCAGCCAGTCATAGGCGACGAACCGGCTGGCCACCTCCTGCACGCCGCGCAGGCCCAGGGCCTCCGCCCGCGCGGCGACGCGGGCCCGCGGCAGAACGAGGCCGGCATGGTAGCCGTGATCGACCACCATCACCGGAAGCTCGCCCGCCGGCAGGCCCTCCGGGCGGCCGGGAAGATCGGTGAGCAGGAAGAGGAGAGCGACGGCGGCCAGCGTTGCGGCGACAGCGCCCAACAGCAGCCGCCGGCGCATCAGCTCGCCTCGCCGGAGATCTGGCGGATGGCGGCGGCCACCTTCTCCTTGCGCAGGAGGTAATCGGCGCGCTTCTCGCGCTCCGCCTCCACCACCTCCTCGGGGGCGCGGGCGACGAAGCTCTCATTGGAGAGCTTGGCATCGATGCGCGCCACCTCCTGGTCCAGCTTGGCGGCTTCCTTCTCCAGCCGCACCAGCTCGGCGGCGAGATCGACGACGCCGGCCAGCGGCAGCACCGCCACCTCGCCGCGCACCAGCATCTGCACCGACTGGGCCGGCGCCGCCGGGGCGACGGTGACCGAGCTGAGGCGGGCGAGCCGGCGCAGGGCGTCGTCCCACTGGCGGGCGCGGGCCTCGGCCTCCGCCGACGGCGCCACCAGCACCAGCGGCACCTGGGCGCCGGCGGGGACGTTCATCTCGGCCCGCACCGAGCGGATCTCGGTGATGAGCTCCACCAGCCAGCCCACCTCCGCCTCCGCATCGGGGGCTTCGAGGCCGGAGAGATCGGGCCAGGGGGCGAGCGCCAGCAGGCTCTCGCGGGCCGGCCCTTCCCGGCCGGTCTCGCCCCACAATTCCTCGGTGAGGAAGGGCATGAAGGGATGCAGCAGCCCCATGGCCGCATCGACGACGAAGGCGGTGGTGGCGCGGGTCTCGTCCTTCGCCGCCCCGTCCGGGCCGGAAAGCACGGGCTTGGCCAGCTCAAGATGCCAGTCGCACAGCACGTTCCAGATGAAGCGGTAGACTGCCGCCGCGGCATCGTTGAAGCGATAGGCGAGGATCGCCTCCGACACCGCCGCCGAGGCCACCGCCGCCTCGCCGATGATCCAGCGGTTGAGGGTGCCGTCCACCTTGGCCGGGTCGAAGCCCTCCACCCGCACGCAGCCGTTCATCTGGGCGAAGCGCACCGCGTTCCAGAGCTTCGTCGCGAAGTTGCGGTAGCCCTCGACGCGCGAGGTGGCGAGCTTGATGTCGCGCCCCTGCGCCGCCATGGCCGCCAGGGTGAAGCGCAGTGCATCGGCGCCGTACTGGTCCGCGAGGTCGAGGGGGTCGATGACGTTGCCCTTCGACTTCGACATCTTCGCCCCCTTCTCGTCGCGGACGAGGGCGTGGATGTAGATGTCCTTGAACGGCACCTCGCCGTCCATGAAGTGCAGGCCCATCATCATCATCCGGGCGACCCAGAAGAAGATGATGTCGAAGCCGGTCACCAGCACCGAGGTCGGGTAGAACTTCTTCAGCTCGTCCGTCTCGTCCGGCCAGCCCATGGTGGAGAACGGCCACAGCGCCGAGGAGAACCAGGTGTCGAGCACGTCCTCGTCGCGGGTGAGGAACTGGGCGCGCCTGTCGGCGTCCGCCATCAGCGCCTCGGCCTCCTCCGGCGAGAGGCTCTCATTGCCCACGTTGTGGGCCAGCGCCTGCTCGAACGCCTCGTCCTCGTCCAGAGCCACGAAGACGTTGCCGAACGGGTCGTACCACGCCGGGATCTGGTGGCCCCACCAGAGCTGGCGCGAGACGCACCAGGGCTGGATGTTCTCCAGCCACTCGAAGTAGGTCTTCTCCCAGTTCTTCGGCACGAAGCGGGTGCGGCC
>CALMSN010000262.1 GCA_937872325.1 uncultured Xanthobacter sp.
CTGGCGCAGGCGAAGGAGCTGGCCTTCGCCGGCAACGCGCTGAAGACGCTGGAGATCAACGGCACCTTCTATCGTACCCCCACCGCCAAGGCCTGCGCCGACTGGGCGCGGCAGGTGCCGGAGGACTTCGTCTTTGCGGTGAAGGCGACGCGCTACGTCACCCATCGCAAGGTGCTGGCTGAGGCGCAGGAGAGTATCGGCAAGTTCATCGGCTCCGGCATCGTGGAGCTGGGCGACAAGCTCGGCCCCATCAACTGGCAGTTCGCCGCCACCAAGGCCTTCGACCCGGAGGATTTTGCCGCCTTCCTCGCGCTGCTTCCGGCGGCCCATGCCGGGGTGGCCCTGCGCCATGCGGTGGAGGTGCGCCACGCCAGCTTCGCCACCCCGGAGGCGGTGGCGCTGATGCGCCGGCACAAGGTGGCGATCATCTTCGCCGACCATGCCGAATACCCGGCCATCCCGGACGCGACGGCGGATTTCACCTATGCCCGGCTGCAGCAGGCGCAGGCCGGGATCGCCACCGGCTACGACGCGCCGGCGCTCGTCCGGTGGGCGCAGGCCGCCGGCGCCTGGGCCGGGGGACGGATGCCCGAGGGCCTCGCCGCGGTGGGCGAGAGTCCCCCGCCGCCAAAGGCCAGGGGGAAGGCGGCGCAGGATGCCGCCTCGGGCTCGCGGGACGTCTTCATCTATTTCATCAACGGGGCGAAGGAGCGGGCGCCCGCGGGCGCCATGGCGCTTCAGACGCTGGTGGGGGCACCTGCGGCATAGGGCGGCTTGCGTTGGGAAGGCCCAAGCCGGCCTTGAAGACGGTTTGAAATGTCGCGTGGACGGGCGGCCGTCTGAGCCCGCCCTTTGTCACCGTCATTCCCGGGCTTGTTCCAGCCTTTCCCGTCGCGGGAGCGGTGTCTGGGGGTGGCCGGGTGCGGGCGTCATGAAAGCCCGGCTCGAGAGGCCACGGATGACGGCTTCCGGGTATTTCCCCGCGCGAACAAAGCCGAACGCGAATTTTCAGACAATTTCTCAGTCGCGGCGGGCGAGGGAGCGCAAGTAGCCCTCGTATTCCTCGGTCAGCTCCATGTCGACGCCGAAGGCGTTCTTCAGCAGGAGGTTGGCGATGAACGCCTGGTCGTTGCGCTTGTCGTCGAGCGTGTCGCGCAGCACCGGCAGGGTGTCCTCGATGTGCTTGAGGAAGGCGACGCCTTTGTCCAAAGTCTCGGTCCACCTGGCGCGGTGCCAGAGCGCCAGCGGATACATGATCTCGTGCACGAAGTTGGATTTGCGGGCCTTCTCGAAGAAACGCAGGCCCGCGCTCCAGTTCTCCTTGGCGCGCAGCGGCGGCGGCGGGATATCGCCCAGCAGCATCTTCCTGCCCGCCTGGCCGACGAAGTCTTCCAGCATGATCGGGGTCTCGATGCTGGCGCGGAAGTGCCAGAGCGCGAAGTTGCCCGGATATTCCTTCCCCATGCGCTCGATCATGGCGGCGTCCACCTTGTCCACGGCGGCCTTGTCGCCTTTCAGCGCGGCAGTCATGCAGAAGGCGAAGACGGCGTCGTTGCCCACCTCGTGGACGCCGCCCTTGGCGAGGTCGGCCGGGGTGAGGGCGGGGGTCTTGCCGTCGGCCGGAACCACGGTTTCACCGGCGCGCAGATCCTTGATGAACCGGGTGATCTCCAGCCAGCCCATGTAGTTGGCGATGAACGCCTCGGGATCGACATGCACGATGGCAAGGTTGAGCGGCATCTTGCGCTTCTGCAGCTCGGCCATATCGGTCATGTCGAATCCCCATGGTGACGGCTTAGGGTCCGTCGCGTTCGCGACAGTCCGGGAGCCCGATCAACTTGATCCAGCAAGAAAAATGCCAGTGGGGGAGTTGTGGCCGCCTCGCAGGAGCGGGGGCGGGGGCGCCTCACGCCAAGGGCCCGTGAGGGAGCGTGCAGGTCTTCGAGGGAGCCCACGCGGCGCCTGAGCGCGACCGGCCGGCCGGTGATCGCGGGCCGGGGACGACGGCATCGGAGACTGTCTGGAAATGAAGGCCGCCGCGGCATTTTCGGGGCTGCGGAAGGAGAGACTGCCGGCGCGATGCCGCGCACCGGGCCAAGTCCTCGACACCCCGCTTACCGGAAAGGCCCGGCGGGGTGAGAATCACCCCCGCCCGTTCGACCTTCCAAGCAGTCTCTCAGTCGGCGACGGCGAACCCGGCCTCGGAGACCACGTAGACCGCCCCCTGCCGCACCGGGAGCTGCGCGGCCTCCGCCTCCGGCATGCCGGTGCGGGCCTGGAGCGCGGCCCGGATCACCCCGCCATGGGTCACCACCACCGCATCGCCGGGGAGCGCATCCAGCACTGCCCGCACCCGCGAGGAAAGGTCGTGGTAGTTCTCGCCGTCCGGCGGCCGGTAGCCCCAGGGATCGGCGTCGCGGCGCTGGATCGACAGCGGGTCGCGCCGGCGCAGCTGGGGCCAGGTCTGGCCCTCCCAGCGGCCGAAGGAGATTTCCACCAACCGCGGATCGACGCTGAAGTCGGCTACCGGCAGATCGAGCCCGGTGCGCATGATGCGCATGGTCTCGATAGCTCGGGAAAGCGGGCTGGAGATGTAGCGAAGCGCACGCACATCGCCGGCAAGCTGCTGGAGCACCCGCCCCACCTGCGCCGCCTGCAGGCGGCCGAGGGCGTTGAGCGGCACGTCGCGCCCGCCCTGGAGACGGCCGGCGACGTTCCAGTCGGTCTCGCCGTGGCGCACCAGGAACAGCCGGGCGCCGCCGGGGGTGTCCGGCGCGGGGGCGTGGACCGGTTCGCTCACCGCACCGCCAAGGTGTGGCTGTACCACAGACCCTGCGGCGGGTAGGCGACCCGCAGCGTCACCGTGCCGGGCGGTCCCTTGTAGGTGACCACGCTGCCGGTGATGGGCTGGCCGAGGCAGCGGGTGCCCCAGCCGGGGCCGGCATCGGTGCCGGTGGGGGTGAATGGGGAGATGCGCACCCGGATCCGGCCGCCCGGGGGCAGGGCGGTGGCGGTGATGGTGGGCACCTGCTGCGGCTGGCAGTTGAAGTCGGCGGTGCCGGCCGCGAAGATGGCGCGCGGGGCGGCGCCGGTGAGCCAGGTTGTGCCGCCCACCGAGGGCGTCACGTAATTCGGGAACACCGCGCCGCCGGAGCCGAAGAACCGGTCGAAGAGCGGATATTGCTGCAGCGACGGCGGGCTCTGCGCCGCGGCGGGGGCGATGCCCGCCGCAAAAGCCGCGAGGCCGAGGGCGAGCCTTGGTGCGAAACCGGTCATCGGCGCCATCCTCATTCGCGCACCAGCGCCATGTCCGGCGCATCGGGATGCTTCATGCCGACGATATGGTAGCCGGCATCCACGTGGTGCACCTCGCCGGTGACCCCGCGGGAGAGATCGCTGAGCAGGTAGACCGAGGTGTCGCCCACCTCCTCGGTGGTCACCGTGCGCCGCATCGGCGCGTTGTATTCATTCCATTTCAGGATGTAGCGGAAGTCGCCGATGCCAGATGCGGCGAGCGTCTTGATCGGGCCGGCGGAGATGGCGTTGACGCGGATCGCCTTGGGGCCGAGGTCGGCGGCGAGGTAGCGCACGCTCGCCTCCAGCGCCGCCTTGGCCACGCCCATCACGTTGTAGTGGGGCATCCACTTCTCGGCGCCGTAATAGGTGAGGGTGAGCAGCGCGCCGCCGTTGGGCATCAGCTTCTCGGCCCGCTGGGCGATGGCGGTGAACGAGTAGCAGGAGATGAACATGGTGCGGGTGAAGTTGTCCGCGCTCGTGTCCACGTAGCGCCCGTCCAGCTCGTCCTTGTTGGAGAAGGCGATGCAGTGGACGACGAAGTCGATGGTGCCGAACAGCTTCTCGGTGGCGGCGAAGACGGCGTCGAGGCTTTCCGGCTCGGTGACGTCGCAATGGCCCACCACATGGCCGCCCAGCTCCGCCGCCAGCGGCTCCACCCGCTTCTTCAGCGCCTCGCCCTGGTAGGTGAGGGCGATCTCGGCGCCGTGCGCGCGGGCCGCCTTGGCGATGCCGAACGCGATGGAGCGGTTGTTGGCGACACCGAGAATCAGCCCGCGCTTGCCTTTCATGAGACCGCTCGCGAAACCGTCCGTCGCCATGTGCCTGAACTCCGAATCCCGAATGTCGTGCGTCCCGGCGCGCCGGGAAGTTGGCATCCCTATGGCATGGGGCCTGTTCCCGTTCAAGCGAAGGGCGTCAAACCCGGCCATCGGCGGGCCCCGGATCCATGCCGCAGCCGGCCGCGCGGGTCGCCCAGGCCGGGTCGGAGCGGGTCGGTTTGTGGATGGCGTCGTGTCCCCCTTGCCTCGATCGGCAGGGGCGTGCTAGAGGCACCGCCCTGGATCGGAGTGTAGCGCAGTCTGGTAGCGCACCACGTTCGGGACGTGGGGGTCGCAGGTTCAAATCCTGCCACTCCGACCAGCTAAGACGGGCTTCGGCCGCCATCTTCCCAGTCCCCATTCGCTTTGCCCTGCCGGCGACGCCGGGTGCGCGCGTGCCGTTGCGGTGGCAGGCCTCGCCTTGTGATTCTGCCGTGCCTGCCGATGGGCCGGGCGCGTCGCCTGCCCGCCATTTTCCTCGCGACCCTTGGCCCTGCGTGGTAATTTGCGGGACTGTTTCGTCATCCCGGCGAAGGATGCTTTGCCATGCGCGCCTTGCGATATGCGGGCCTCCTTCTGGTTGCTGTGATCCTGGCCGCATCGTTCTCGGTCTTCGTTTCCGAAACCCGCGCGCCCATGGCCCTGCACGAGGCCCGGGTGCCAGCGGCGTCCCATCCTGGTGTGAGTCTTCCCGGTGCGGGTGTTCCGGGAGTGGCGGCCGGCGACGGGCCTTCCGCCCACGGCGTGGCCCCGGATGTGCCGGCAGGCGCGCCCGCCGCCCCGGTGACGACGCCCCCGCCCGGGCCGGCTGCGCCGCCGCCTGGCGCCGGCATCGCACCGCCGTTCGACATGGGGCTGATCAGCCAGCTGCGCCCCGGCGATCCGCCGGTGCACGGGTTTGTCCGCCCCTCGTCGGAAGATCGCCCACTGCAGCTCGACGGGCCGGGCCGCGGTGCGGCTGCGCCCCCGCCGCCCGCCGCCGTGCTGCCGGTACCGCCTCCGCCGCCATCGGCGGGCATGGGCGTGGCGCCGTCCGCGTCCTTCGGGGCACGCCGCGCCATCGTGGAAAAGGCGGCGCGGGAACAGGCGGAGACCGCCCGCGTCATCGCCCGGGTGCCGCAGCGGATGAGCGTGGGCACCGACGAGAAGGCGGAGCTGTTCATCCAGCATGGCGAAGGCGCCGAGGCCGCCGCCCTCGGCGGTCCCGGGGCGGCGATCGACGTCGCGGTGCCGGTGACCGTCGAGGCCACCGCGCGGGCGGAGGCGCGGACGTCCAACATCGAGGTCACCCCAGTGCCCGGGATTCCCGACACCCAGGCCGTCTCCTCCATCGCGCCCACCCGCTGGGCGTGGAATGTGACGGCGAAGCGGGCCGGGGAGGCGGAGATCCTCTTCACCCTCACCCACAAGGTGGCGGTGGATGGCCGGGACCTCAACGTGCCGGTGAAATACTTCCCGCAGAAGGTGAACATCACCATCGAGCCGTGGGTGCAGGTGAAGGCGTGGCTGGGCGATGCCACCAACCTCGTGACCCTGCTCACCAGCTTCCTGGTGGCGGCCGGCGGGCTGATCGCCATCTTCCGGCCCCGCAAGCCGGCCTGACTGCCAAGGGCGGCTCGCCGGAAAGGGCGGCTCGCCGGAACCGGCGGCCTGCCGGCAGGGTTGGGTCGGCACGGCGGCATGCGGCCGTCCGCACCGGGAGCCCAGCCATGAGCGAGATGGATATCGAGCGCCTGAAGGCCGACGCCTCGGGCAATACCGGCCTCAGCGAGGTGCTGGGCACTGCGGTGGCCGGCTTTTCCGGCCCGGAGGACGCCGTAGCCTTCCTAGCGACGCGCGGGTTCAAGGTGACGGCCGCCGAGCTCGCCGCCGCCGCGGCGGCGCATGATGCCGGCCGTGCCGATGGCGAGGGCGGTTATGCCGCCCTCATCCGGTTCGTCCGCCGCCAGTGAGCCCGGGTGAGGGGTGTGATGCGGCCCTCGTCCTGTTCATCGGCGGCCAGCACCCGCGACGAGGGGCGGTGCCGGTCGTTGCGCGGTTCGTCCGCCGCCAGTGAACCCCGGCGAGGGATGGAATGCCCCTCGTCCGGTTCATCCGCGGCCAGCATCTGCGGCGAGGGGCGGTGGTGGCCGCCCTTGCACCGTTCGTCCCCCGCCGGTGAGCCGCGGCGCCGGCGTCAGATGGCGGGGGCCGCCGGGGGAATGGGCAGGGCGTTGAAGGTGCCGTCCTCGCCCAGAATCTCCAGCCGGCCGGTGGCGACTGCGAAATAGGCGCCGTGCAGCTTCAGGTCGCCCTCGGCGACGCGCTCTGCGACGAACGGGAAGCTGCCGAGATTGAACAGCGAGAGCTGGACGCAGCATTGCTCGCAGAAGCGCTGCCGCTCGGCCGGGGGCAGGCCGGATTCCTGGGCCATGCGGCGGGCCGGCTCGGCGATCTTCATCCAGTTGGGCACGAAGTCGCGGGCGCCGGGCGGGGCGCCTTCCAGCAGGGCGTTCACGCCCCCGCACAAGGCGTGGCCCATCACCACCACGTGCTTCACCTTGAGCACCCGCACCGCGAACTCGATGGCGGCCGAGGTGCCGTGATGGTTGGTGTCGGGCGAGAAGGGCGGCACCAGGTTGGCGACGTTGCGGACGACGAACATCTCGCCCGGCCCGGCATCGAAGATCATCTGGGGATCGACCCGGCTGTCGGAGCAGGCGATCACGAGCGTCTCCGGCTTCTGGCCGCGGTCGGCGAGGCTCTCGAAGGTCTGCTTGCGCTCCGGCCAGGCCACCTCCCTGAACCTCAGGTAACCGGCGATCAGGTCATCCACGGGCCATTCCTCCTGCAAGAGCATGCGGCATCTCGCCTGCCACGCAACGCTGCCGGGACGCGCCCGTCAACCCCTGCTTTGTGGCACGGCTGGAACCTCGATCCAAATTCCACGTTGTTTCAGAAACGCAGAAGATGAGGTGATCGACATGCGTGGGCTTCTTCTATGGATCATGGGCGTTCCGATCTCTCTGATCGTTCTGCTCTATCTTTTCAACGTGCTTTGATCCGGATCCGTTTCTACGGAGACTTGGCGTTGAGAGCACGCGGGGAGGGTCGGCGTCAACGGCGCCGGCTCCCCTTGCGTGATTAATTATTAGGCACATGCGCGCGGATCGGGCGCCGGGGCGCTCCGCAGGGCGCCCTTCTTTCTTTGTGCCGCCGCCGCGTCCGCCGCGCCCCGCCGGTTGGGCGGAAGCCGGTTTTTCCCCACAGCGATCCGCATCGGCGCCGATTGGCACGAGGCTTGCTGCACTCCCGCCGCCGGGCTTGGCCGGGCGATAGAGGAGAGAGCGAATGCTCGCGTCGTTGGGAAAAGTCGCCAAGGGAGTGGGTGCCGCCGCGGGCGCCCTGGCGGCCGCCGCCGTCATTGCCGGATCCATGAGCGTGGCCCACGCCGCCGACACCATCAAAGTCGGCATCCTGCATTCCCTGTCGGGCACCATGGCGATCAGCGAGACCACGCTGAAGGACGCCATGCTGATGCTCATCGACGAGCAGAACAAGAAAGGCGGCCTGCTCGGCAAGAAGCTCGAGGCGGTGGTGGTGGACCCGGCCTCCAACTGGCCGCTGTTCGCCGAGAAGATGCGCGAGCTGGTCAACAAGGACAAGGTCGAGGCGGTGTTCTGCTGCTGGACCTCGGTCTCCCGCAAGTCGATCCTGCCGGTGGCGAAGGAGCTGAATACGGTCGTGTTCTATCCCGTCCAGTATGAGGGCGAGGAGAGCGAGCGGAACATCTTCTACACCGGCGCCGCGCCGAACCAGCAGGCCATCCCGGCGGTGGACTACCTCGCCAAGGAAGAGGGCGTGCAGCGCTGGGTGCTTGCCGGCACCGACTACGTCTATCCCCGCACCACCAACAAGATCCTCGAAGCCTACCTCAAGTCCAAGGGGGTGAAGGACGAGGACATCATGATCAACTACACGCCGTTCGGGCACGCCGACTGGCAGACCATCGTCGCCGATATCAAGAAGTTCGGCTCTGCGGGCAAGAAGACGGCCGTGGTGTCCACCATCAACGGCGATGCGAACGTGCCGTTCTACAAGGAGCTGGCGAACCAGGGCATCAAGGCGACCGACATTCCTGTCGTCGCGTTCTCGGTGGGCGAGGAAGAGCTGGCCGGCATCGACACCAAGCCGCTGGTGGGCCATCTGGCCGCCTGGAACTACTTCATGTCCGAGGACAATCCCGAGAACAAGGCGTTCATCGAGAAGTGGCAGGCCTTCACCAAGGACAAGAAGCGCGTCACCAACGATCCGATGGAGGCCCACTATATCGGCTTCAACATGTGGGTGAAGGCGGTCGAGAAGGCCGGCACCACCGATCCGGACAAGGTGATCGCGGCCCTGCCGGGGATCAAGCAGGCCAACCTCACAGGCGGCATCGCCGAGATGCTGCCGAACCACCACCTGACCAAGCCGGTTCTGATCGGCGAGATCCGCGACGACGGCCAGTTCGACGTGGTGTGGCGGACCCCGGGCCTCGTTCCCGGCGACGCCTGGTCCGACTTCCTCGAAGGCTCCAGGACTCTGGAGGCCGATTGGGTGAAGTACAATTGCGGCAACTACGACACCGTGAAGCAGGTGTGCCTCGGCGCCACCAAGTAATCACTGCGGGGTCGCGGGGGCCGGAATCCCCGGCGCCCGCGTCGCCCGGTTCCGTTTTCCCCCCGGTTTTCGTGCGGCCGGAGGGAGATGGTGAGGTTCCGCCGGCGAGGCACTGCTCTCGCCTCTTGCTGGCGGCGCCTTTCGCCTGACCCTCTCCCCCCGCGTGGGGAGAGGGCTCAGTCCCGATGATTCCGCCGGTCCTGCCGCCCGCCTGCTGCGCGATCTGCGTTGAGGGGCCGCGTGCGGCGCGGGACGCATCTAGGTCATACGCGCCACGTCGGCAGGATCGCGTCCGGATTGTTCCGGGCCGGTGCGCCGGCCCGGCGGAGAGCAGCGAGGGGGTTGGCATTGGCTCTTGACGTTTCCACCCCATCCCCGGAGGCCGCGCCGGCCCCGGTCAGCGCCGGCGTGGCCCGGCATCGCGATATGTTCCGCTGGATCGACGCTTATCGGATCGGCCGCGTGGCCGCAGCGATCCTGGGGCTGGTCGTGCTCCTGGCCAGCGCCGGCTTCACCGCCACGGCGCGGGCGCAGGGAGGCGATCCGGACCTCTCGGCAATCACCGCCCGGTTCGCCGCTGATTCCTATAACGACACCGCAGACGCGCTCAACGCCCTGTCGGCCACCGGTTCGCCGCGGGCGGCCGCCATCGTGGCGGCCCACGCCGAAGGCCGGCTGGCGGTGGCTCCGGCGCCCCGGCCGGCGCTGGTCCCCACCGCCGGCAGCACCGTGGGCAGTGCGGCCACCGGCGCGGCGGCCAGCCCCACGCCGCCGGGCCTCCCCGCCGTGCGCGCCAACAACCGGGTCCGCCGCGCCATTGAGGCTGCCGCCGGCGCCCTGAGCCTGCTCGATCCCGATCCCGCCAAACGGCGCGAGGCGGCGCTGGCCGTGTTCCGCGCCCGCGATGCCGCGGTGCTGCCGACCCTCGACACCGCCATCGCGCGGGAGAGCGTGCCCGGCGTGAAGGCGGCGCTGGAGCAGGCCCGCGCCGCCATCCTCATCGGCAAGGCCGACGCCCCGGAGGCGACCCGGCTTGCGGCGGTGGAACTCATCACCGCCCGCGGCGACCAGGATGCGATCGGCCTCCTGCGCTCGGTGCCGGCCGATGCCCCGGCCGCGGTAAAGGCGGCCGCCGCCGAGGGGGTCACCCGGGTGGAGCGCAATCTCCAGATGTGGGGGGTGGCGCAGAACGTCTGGTACGGCCTGTCGCTGGGCTCGGTGCTGCTGCTGGCGGCGATCGGCCTCGCCATCACCTTCGGGGTGATGGGGGTCATCAACATGGCCCATGGCGAGATGGTGATGCTGGGCGCCTACACCACCTTCGTGGTGCAGGACATCATCCGCACCCATGCGCCGCATCTGTTCGACTGGTCGCTGGCCTTCGCTTTGCCGGCGGCCTTCGTGTTCACCGGGCTGGTGGGCATCCTGATCGAGCGCACGGTGATCCGCTGGCTCTACGGCCGGGCGCTGGAGACCCTGCTCGCCACCTGGGGCGTCTCGCTGATCCTGCAGCAGGCGGTGCGCTCCATCTTCGGCCCGACCAACCAGGAGGTGGGGGCGCCGAGCTGGATGTCCGGGGCGTTCCAGCTCGGGCACCTGTCCATCACCTACAACCGGATGTGGATCATCGTCTTCTCGCTGCTGGTGTTCGTCGCCCTGCTGCTGCTGCTGCGCCGCACCTCGCTGGGGCTCTATGTGCGGGCGGTGACGCAGAACCGGCGCATGGCCGCGGCCATGGGCATCCGCACCGGCCGCATCGACGCGCTCACCTTCGGCCTCGGCTCGGCCATCGCCGGGATTGCCGGGGTCGCCCTCTCGCAGATCGACAATGTCAGCCCCAACCTCGGCCAGGGCTACATCATCGACAGCTTCCTCGTCGTGGTGTTCGGCGGGGTCGGGAACCTCTGGGGCACGCTGGTGGCGGCCTTCACCCTGGGCATCGCCAACAAGCTGCTGGAGCCCTTCGCCGGCGCGGTGCTGGGCAAGATCCTGCTCCTGGTCTTCATCATCCTGTTCATCCAGAAGCGGCCGCGCGGCCTGTTCGCGCTCAAGGGCCGGGCGGTGGAATCATGAGCGGCCGCATCATCGACCGCACCGGCGGCATCTTCATCGCCATCGTTCTGCTGGCCGCGGTGCTGATCCCGGCCGCGAACCTGCTGCTGCCGCCAGGCCATCCGCTGCACGTGCCGGACTACATGATCCCGCTGCTGGGCAAGTATCTGTGCTACGCGCTGCTGGCGGTGGCCATCGACCTGGTGTGGGGCTATTGCGGCGTGCTCTCGCTGGGCCACGGCGCCTTCTTCGCGCTCGGCGGCTACGCCATGGGCATGTACCTGATGCGCCAGATCGGGCCGCGCGGCGTCTACGGCAACCCGGTGCTGCCCGACTTCATGGTGTTCCTGAACTACAAGGAGCTGCCCTGGTTCTGGCAGGGGTTCGACATCTTCCCCTATGCCATGCTGATGGTGGTTTTGGTGCCCGGGGCGCTGGCGTTCGTCTTCGGCTGGTTCGCCTTCCGCTCGCGGGTGACCGGGGTCTACCTGTCCATCATCACCCAGGCCATGACCTTCGCGCTCATGCTGGCCTTCTTCCGCAACGACATGGGGTTCGGCGGCAATAACGGCCTCACCGATTTCAAGGACATCCTCGGCTTCCCGGTGCAGGCGCATGGCACCCGCATCGTGCTGTTCATGCTCTCGGCGCTGGCGCTGCTCGCCGGCTATCTCGTCTGCCGGGCGCTGGTGACCTCGAAATACGGCAAGGTGCTGGTGGCGGTGCGCGACACAGAGAGCCGCACCCGCTTCCTGGGCTACCGGGTGGAGAACTACAAGCTCCTCGCCTGGACTCTCTCGGCGATGATCGCCGGCGTCGCCGGGGCGCTCTACGTGCCGCAGGTGGGCATCATCAACCCCTCCGAGTTCGCTCCCTCCCAGTCCATCGAGATGGTGATCTGGGTGGCGGTGGGCGGGCGCGGCACCCTGGTGGGCGCGGCGCTGGGGGCGGTGCTGGTGAATGCGGGCAAGACCTGGTTCACCGGCCTGATGCCCGAGGCCTGGCTGTTCGCCCTCGGCGCGCTGTTCGTGGTGGTCACGCTGTTCATGCCCAAGGGAGTGCTCGGCCTGTGGGCGCAGCTCACCCGGCGGTTGAAGCGGGCGCCGTCCGCCGTTCCAACCCCCACCCCGGCGGAGTGAGCCATGGCCGCGCCATTGCCCGAGGGGCCCAAGACCTATGAGATCAAGTCCCCCGGCGTGCTCTCCCTGGAGGCCGAGCTCGGCATCCTGAGCCCACCGGAGGTGGTGGCCGATCCGATGGCGCTGACCTCGGCGCTGCTCTATCTCGACAACATCACCGTCTCCTTCGACGGCTTCCGGGCGCTCAACGCCCTCTCGCTGGTGATCGGCGAGGCGGAGATGCGGGCCATCATCGGCCCCAACGGCGCCGGCAAGACCACCATGATGGACGTCATCACCGGCAAGACCCGGCCGAACGCGGGCACCGCGCTGTTCGCCGGCGTCAACGACCTCACCCGGCTGGGGGAGGCGGAGATCGCCAATCTCGGCATCGGCCGCAAGTTCCAGACCCCCACCGTGTTCGACATGCACACGGTGGAGGACAACATCCTTCTGGCCCTGCGCGAGGACCGCCGGGCCTTCCGCAACATCCGCTGGGGCCGCACCCCGGTGGAGCGCGAGCGCATCGAGGCGCTGCTGGAGCGGGTGCGGCTGAAGGATCATCGCCATCGCCAGGCCGCCGAGCTCAGCCACGGCCAGAAGCAGTGGCTCGAGATCGGCATGCTGCTGGCCCAGGAGCCGCGCCTGCTGCTGGTGGACGAGCCGGCCGCCGGCATGACCGACCAGGAGACCGCCGACACCGCCGTGCTGCTGCGCGAGATCGCGAAAACCCGCGCCGTGGTGGTGGTGGAGCACGACATGACCTTCGTGCGCGACCTCGACGTGAAGGTGACCGTGCTGCACGAGGGCTCGGTGCTGGCCGAGGGCCCGCTCGACCAGGTGAGCGCCGACGAGCGGGTGATCGAAGTCTATCTGGGGCGGTGAGGGATGAGCGCCCGTCCGATCGCCTCCAGATTGTTGAATAGAGCCGGAGCAGGCCATGCTGAAGGTTGAGGACCTCGACCTCTATTACGGCGCCGCCCACACCCTGAAGAAGGTGTCGGTGTCGGCTGAGGCGGGCAAAGGGTCCTGCGGGCTCGCCCCCAACCGCGGCGGCAAGACCTCGCCTCCGCGGGCCATCCGTGGCCCACGGGCCAACCCGG
>CALMSN010000263.1 GCA_937872325.1 uncultured Xanthobacter sp.
GGCGTTCGCGACCATCCTCGCGGTGGTGGCGGGTCTCACGCTGTCGGGTGCCTCTGCGGTGTCGCATGACCTGTATTCCACGGTCTTCAAGGGCGGCAAGGCGGACAGCGCCAAGGAGCTGAAGGTCTCGCGCATCACCACCCTGTGCCTCGGCGTGCTGGCGGTGCTGCTCGGGATCGCCTTCGAGAAGCAGAACATCGCCTTCATGGTGTCTCTGGCCTTCGCGGTGGCGGCTTCGGCGAACTTCCCGGTGCTGTTCATGTCGGTGCTGTGGAAGGACTGCACCACCCGTGGCGCGGTGATCGGCGGCTTCCTGGGCCTTGCGGCCTCGGTGATCCTGACCGTGCTGTCGCCGTCGGTGTGGGAAGCCACCCTGGGCAACCCGGCCGGCTCGGCCCCGTTCCCCTACACCTCGCCGGCGCTGTTCTCCATGACGCTGGCTTTCGTGGGCATCTGGTTCTTCTCGATCACCGACAAGAGCGCCCGCGCCAAGCTCGACCGGGCCGGCTACCCGGCGCAGGAAGTCCGGTCCGAGACCGGCATCGGCGCCGCCGAGGCCTCGGCCCACTGATCCTTCATCCGGCCGGCTCCACGCGATCCGGCCGGACCAGACAGGATCCGGGCGGACCTGCGTCCGCCCGCTTCGACCCGCCCCCACCCGGGCGGGTCGTCTTCTTTCCAGCCCCCGGCACCGCCGCCCGGGCGGATCGCGCGAAACCCGCCGATCCCTGCGCTGGATCATTTGCGCCCTGCCGCAAAGCGTGAATGCTTGAGAGACCCTTCCGCCCCGGGCGCCGACGCCATGGCGCACCGCCGGCGGGACAACACGAAAACGTCCGGGAGCCAGCGACCTTGGACACCGCTCAATCGGAGAGCGCCGCCCGCGAGCGGCGGGAATTCGTCTCCCTGCTGTCCTCGCGGGTGCGCGACGTTTTCGTCCGCAAGCCCTTCTTCGTCGACGGCGGCACCGACCTCGTCACCTTGTGCCGCGCCTTGTCGGAGCGCCGCCTGAGCGAGGCGATGATCGACGACGGCGGCCGCATCGGCGTCTTCACCACCACCGACCTGCGCGACGCGCTGCTGCGCCCGGAGCCGCCGGCTCACCTCGCGGTGCGCGAGGTCGCCACCTTCAATCCCTGGTCGGTGGCTCTCGACGACGAGCTGTTCGACGCCCTCATCCTGATGCTGCGCCACCGCGTCCACCGGGTGGTGGTGCGCGACGGCGAGGCGGTGGTTGGCGTGCTCGGCCAGCTCGACCTGATGGCCTTCGTCGCCAACCACTCGCACATCATCGCCCTGGAGATCGCCAATGCCGGCGACCTCGCCGCGCTGAAAACGGCGGCCCGGCAGATCGACAGCCTGGTGGGCGTGCTGCAGGCCGACGGGGTGCGGGTGGAGGTGATCGCCGGCCTCGTCGGCGAGCTCAACCGGCAGGTCTTCCGCCGGCTCTGGGAGATGCTGGCGCCGGCGGAGCTGCAGGCCAATTCCTGCCTCATCGTGATGGGCAGCGAGGGTCGCGGCGAGCAGATCATCAAGACAGACCAGGACAATGCCCTGCTGCTGGCCGACGGCTTCGACTTCCCCGAGCTCGGGCCGGTGACCCAGGCCTTCACCGACGCGCTGATCGACTTCGGCTATCCGCCCTGCAGCGGCGGCATCATGCTGAGCCGGCCGCTGTGGCAGCAGTCCCTCTCGGCCTTCAAGGACACGCTGCGCCAATGGGTCTACGGGCCCGAGGGGCAGGCGGCGGGCGGCAAGGACGAGGGGCCGATGAACCTCGCCATCTTCCTCGATGCCGTCGCCGTCGCCGGCGATGCCGAGCTGCTGGCCGAGGCGCGGGCCCATCTCGACCGGCTCATCGGCTCCGACGTGCCCTATCTCGCCCGCTTCGCCCGGGCGGTGGAGCAGTTCCGCGAGGACGGAAGCTGGTGGTCGCGCCTGCCGGGCCTGCGCGGACGGGCAGCGGCGGAGATCGACATCAAGAAGCTCGGCATCTTCCCCATCGTCCATGGCGTACGGGCGTTGGCGCTGGAGCATCGCATCGCCGCCCGCGGCACCGCCGGCCGGCTCCAGGCCCTGCGCGCCGCCGGCGCCATCGACACCGCGCTGGAGGGCGACCTGATGGAGGCGCTGCGCTTCCTCATGGGGCTGAAGCTCGCCAACAACCTGCGGCAGATCGCCGAGCGCCGGGCGCCCGGCAACGCCGTCCGCCTCACCGACCTCGGCACCCTGGAGCGCCAGGCGCTGAAGGATTCCCTCGCCATCGTCCGCAACTTCAAGGCGTCGCTTGCCCGCCACTACCGGTTCGACGCCCTATGACCGATCCCGCGGGCACCGGCATGCCGGCCGGGCCGGCGCATCGGGGCGGTCCGCGCCCCGGGGTGCTGGTCGCCCTGTTCGGGGTCGGGCTGGTGGCCTTCAACGCACCGCTGGTGCGGATCTGGGACAGCGGCGCCACCGTCTTCGGCCTGCCGCTGCTGCCGGTGGCGCTGTTCGCCATCTGGGCGATGCTCATCGCCGCCCTGGCCTTCGCCAGCGAGGGCTTGCCGCGGCGCCGCCCGCCGGCCGAGCGCACCGATCTGCCCGAAGAGGGCGGCGATGCCAGCTGACCGCCCGGCACCGGCCCTGATACGCACGCCGGCCGCGATGTCCGGACGGCATCGAGCTTCCGCCGGATGGTTCGCCGAGTTTTTCGGCCGGCGGTGCGAATCTGTCCGGCTAGAGCGTGACTTCCGGCGTCACGGCATCGTCGCCTGGACTGGCAGACCGGTCTCGCCCAGCCGGGCCGCCACGCCGGGCGAAGCGTCGGCGAGCCTGGAAGCCGGGTCGCACCGCCTTTGTCGACAGGTCGCAGGACGTCCCAGGCGCTGCGGATCCGTCTTCCCGGAGCGGCCCGCCGCTCGTCACCGCATCGCCTCCGGGTATGGCACCCCTGCCTCGCCGTGCCGGGCTGCCACCCCAGGCAAATCACCACCGCTCCTCCCGGCCGGGTCGCTTCATGTTCATCAGCAAGTCGCTGGGAGCACCGGGCGGCCCCTTTCTCCCGGCGCGGATCAGCCCGCCGGGGATAGCGGCATCATCGCATGGCACCGGGGCGCCAAGTTTCCCCACCCGGTCGCGGACGTGGAAGAAACGCCGCCGCGCCGGCCGGCCGGAGCCGTCCGGCCCGCCACCCCACTCGCCCCCCCGCCCTGCGGGAGGCGGCCGTGATCTCCGGCGCGGCGGTCATCGCCGCCTCCATCGCCTATCTGCTCATCCTGTTCGCGGTCGCTGCCTTCGCCGACCGCCGGGCGGCTGCCGGGCGCTCGGTGATATCCAATCCGTGGGTCTATGCCCTGTCGCTGGCGGTCTATTGCACCGCCTGGACCTATTTCGGCAGCGTCGGCCGGGCGGCGGCGGGGGGCGTGTGGTTCCTGCCCATCTATCTCGGCCCGATGCTGGCCATGCTCCTGGCGTGGCTGGTGGTGCGCAAGATGATCCGCATCGCCACCACCTATCGCATCACCTCCATCGCCGACTTCATCGCCTCGCGCTACGGCAAGAGCCCGGCGGTGGCGGCGACGGTGACGCTCATCACCGTGGTCGGGCTGGTGCCCTACATCGCGCTGCAGCTCAAGGCGGTGTCGGTGGGCTACGATGTGCTCACCCGCGGCCCGGCGCCGGCCGCCGTGCCGATGCCGATCTGGCTGGACGGCACGCTGGCGGTGACGCTGGCGCTGGCCGCCTTCACCATCCTGTTCGGCACCCGCCACCTCGACAGCGCCGAGAAGCACGAGGGCATGGTGGCGGCCATCGCCTTCGAATCGGTGGTGAAGCTGGTGGCCTTCCTCGCGGTGGGCGCCTTCGTCACCTGGGGGCTGTTCGACGGCATGGCCGACATCTGGGCCCGGGCCAAGGCGGCGCCGGGCCTCGCCGACCTCCTCAGCCTCGGCGGGCCGCAGGGGCGGTTCAACGGGCCGGAATGGTTCACCCTCACACTTTTGTCGGCGCTCTCGGTGCTGCTGCTGCCCCGGCAGTTCCAGGTGATGGTGGTGGAATGCACCGACGAGCGGCACCTCAAGCGCGCCGCCTGGGTGTTCCCGGCCTATCTGCTCGCCATCAACGTGTTCGTGCTGCCGCTGGCCATCGGCGGCCTGCTGCTGCTGGGGCGAGGAGCCAATGCGGAAGCCTTTGTGCTGTCGCTGCCGCTGGCCGAGGGCGCGCTGGCGCTGGCGATGTTCGCCTATGTGGGCGGCCTGTCTGCGGCCACTGGCATGCTCATTGTCGAGACCATCGCCGTCTCCACCATGGTGTGCAACGACCTGGTGATGCCCGCCCTGCTGCGCCATCCGCGCTTCGGCGCCCGCGCCCGCGGCGACATCACCCGGCTGCTGCTGAACATCCGCCGCGCCGCCATCGTCGCGGTGCTGCTGCTCGGCTACCTCTATTTCCGCATGGCCGGAGAGGCCTATGCCCTGGTCTCCATCGGCCTCATCAGCTTCGCGGCGGTGGCGCAGTTCGCCCCGGCCTTGCTGGTGGGGCTCTACTGGCGCGGCGGCACCAGCGCCGGGGCGCTCGGCGGCCTCGTCGGCGGCTTCCTGGTGTGGGCCTACACCCTGATGCTGCCCTCGGTGGCGAAATCCGGCTGGATCGATGCCGGCATCCTCAAGGACGGCCCCTTCGGCTGGACCCTCCTCGCCCCGGAACGGCTGTTCGGGCTGGAGGGGCTCGATCCCATGTCGCACGCGCTGTTCTGGAGCCTCCTGGTCAATCTCGGCCTCTATGTGGGGCTGTCTTTGTGGCGGGCGCCCTCGGGGCGGGAGGCGAGCCAGGCGCTGCTGTTCGTCGACGTCTTCACCCGCGGCCGGGCCGATGGCACCGCGCCCCCGGTCTTCTGGCGCGGCAAGGCCGAGCGCGACGACCTGATCGCCCTCGCCAGCCGCTTCCTCGGCCCGGCCGGCGCCCGGGCGCTGATCGCCGAGGAGGCGCGGGCCGCCGGCCCCGCGGGCCCCGAGGCCGAGGCCCGGCTGGTGGACCTGGTGGAGCGCCGCCTCGCCGGCGTGGTCGGCAGCGCCTCGGCCCGGGTGCTGGTGGCCTCGGTGGCCGACGAGGCGCCGCTCGACATGAAGGACGTCGCCGAGATCCTCGAGGAGGCCTCGCAGTTGCGCGTCTACGCCCTCGCTCTGGAGGAGAAGTCGCAGGCGCTGGAGGCTGCCGGGGCGGAGCTGCGCGAGGCCTATGCCAAGCTCATGACCCTCGACGAGCTGAAGGACGACTTCATGTCGTCGGTCACCCACGAGCTGCGCACCCCGCTCACCGCGATCCGCGCCGTCGCCGAGCTGAGGCGCGACACCCCTGATATGGAGGAGGAGCAGCGGGCCGAGTTCCTCGCCATCATCGTCGCCGAGAGCGAGCGGCTCGGCCGGCTGGTGAACCAGGTGCTCGACCTCGCCAAGATCGAATCCGGGCATGCCGACTGGCTGATCGCCGAGGTGGACCTGCGCCGGCTGGCGGTCGATGCGGCGAAATCCGCCGGCGAGCTGTTCCGCGCCCGCGGCGCCACCCTCGCATTGGAGGTGCCGCCGGAGGTGCCGCCGGTGCGCGGCGATCCGGACCGGCTGACCCAGGTCCTGCTCAATCTTTTGTCCAACGCCGCCAAGTTCGTGCCGGCGCAGGGCGGGGTCGGGCGGCTGGCGATGAAGGTGGAGCCCGGCGCGGTGGTGGTGGAGGTGCACGACAACGGCCCCGGCGTGCCGCTCGCCGACCAGGCCTCCATCTTCGAGAAGTTCCGCCAGGGCGGCGACGCCCTCACCCGGCCGGCCGGCACCGGGCTCGGGCTTCCGATCAGCCGCGAGATCGTGGAACATCTCGGCGGCAAACTGTGGCTCGACTCCACGCCGGGGAACGGCGCATGCTTCGCGTTCCGACTGCCCCTGCCTGAAGGGACGGATTGACCGGCCGGCATTCCGGGATGCCGAACCGCCAGGCCGCCCCCAGATATACCAAAAGAGAAGCCGCTCGACGGCCGGACCGCTCCGCAGTCCTGCCGGGATGCGGTCGGGGAGGAGAAAGCGCCAATGTCCACCAAGGTCCTGATCGCGGACGACGAACCCAACATCGTCGTCTCGCTGGAATTCATGATGAAACGCGAGGGCTACCAGGTTCTGGTGGCGCGCGACGGCCCGACGGCGCTGGAAGCCATCCGGCGCGAGCATCCGCGCCTCGTCCTGCTCGATGCCACCATGCCGGGGATGACCGGCTTCGATGTCTGCGCCGCGGTGCGGGCCGATGCCGAGACCCGCGACACCCGCATCCTGATGCTCACCGCCAAGGGGCGGGAGACCGACATGGCCCGCGGCGTCGGAGCCGGGGCCGATGCCTACGTGACCAAGCCGTTCGCCACCCGCGAGCTGGTGCAGCAGGTGCGCGACATGCTCGCCGCCGACGCCCCGGCCCGCGGCCTCCCGGCCTGACCCGCCCGGCCGGGACCAGGCGGAGAGCGCCCCGGGCGCTGCGCCCGGACGCGGCGTCCGGCGGCCCGCGAGGGGTGCCTTCGGGGCCGGGCGTTTCGGCCGGATCCTGGCCGGCCGCGCGCGGACCCGTCCGCCGCATGCCGGAAACCGCACGCGCGCCGGATCGCCCCCGGGATCTCTCTGGCGGACGGGCACGGCGGTTCCGCATCCGGACCTGCGAGGCGCCGGATCACGCGCCGATCAGCCTGCCCGCAAGCGGATCGTTGCCCGGTTTCTCCACCGGCCGCCCGGGCCGGTCCGGGCAATGGGGGTGACGGCGACGACGGCCGCACCGCTCCCGGGCATTTACCACCCGACGCGCCGGGCGGAGAATGCCCGGAAACCGACCCGCCCCACCCACAGCCGGACCCCGCATCCGCCCGCCCACCGATTGCCAGCTCAAACCCGCCAGCGATGAGTCCGCCATGAGTCCACACACCCGCCGCACCATTCTCAAGGTCGCGGCCCTGCTCGCCCCGGGCATCGCGCTCGCTTTGTTCGTCCTCGGCGGCGCCGGCCTGCTGCTCGCGCCGCTCGATGCGGCCGGTCGCGACCGCATCGTCGCGGCGGTGGCGCCGGCGCTGGACAGCCACGGGGTGATCCTGCTCGCCTGGTGGCTCGCCGCCGCCGCCCTCGGGGCCTACGGCGTGCAGCGCCTGGTGACGGACTACGTGGCCGCCCCCGGCCGCCTCGCCGAGGCCACCCAGGCGCTGGTGAGCGATGCCGCCGCCCCCGACGTCGCCGCCGAGGGTGCCCGGCCGGTGCGGGCGGTGGCAACGGCGGTCAACGCCCTCGCCGCCCAGCGCCGCGGCATGCAGCAGGACATGGCCCGGCTGGTGGAGGACGCGAGCCGCAACGTCGCCCAGCAGCGCGACCAGCTGGCCACCCTCATGGCCCAGCTCCAGCAGAGCGTGGTGGTCTGCAACCGCGACGGCCGCATCCTGCTCTACAATGCCCGCGCGCTGGGGCTGGTGCGCCGGCTCACCCGCACCGCCCGCGGCTCCGCCGGGACCGAGCTGATGGGCCTCGGGCGCTCCATCCACGGCGTGGTGGACCGCGCGCTCATCGCCCATGCCCGGGAGATGGTCGCGCTCAGGCTCGGCCGCGGCGAGAGCGAGGGGGTCTCCGCCCGCTTCGTCACCACCACCCCGTCCGGCCATCTCCTGCGGGTGCTGCTGGCGCCGGTGGGCGCCGATGCCGGCACCGCCGGCGGGGCGGGCGGCTTCGTGCTGCTGCTCGACGACATCACCGACGAATACGATGTGCAGGCCCGCCGCGACCTCGCCCTCGCCGGCCTTACCGAGGCGAGCCGGGCGTCCCTCGCCAGCATGCAGGCCGCCCTCGACATGCTGGACTATCCCGATCTCGTCCAGGAGGAGCGCGACGCCTTCCAGACCGTGGTGCGCGACGAGGTCGCCGCCATGGGCGGGCGGCTCGCCGCTTTGGTGGCGGATGCCTCCAACGACCTCAAGACCCGCTGGCCGCTGCAAGACATGCTGGGAACCGACCTCGCCGCCGCCATCGTCCACCGCCTCGCCGAGGAGACCGGCACCGCTCCCGGCATCGACGGCGTCGCGGCGGACCTGTGGCTGAGCGTCGACAGCTTCGCCCTCATCGAGGCGGTGGCCGCCCTGGCGCGGCGGCTGGCCGATCCGCCCCGGGCGCTGGAGCTGCGCCTGTCGCGGGCGGCCGGGCGGGCCCATCTCGACCTCGCCTTCACCGGGGCGCTCCCCGCCGCCGACGCGCTGGCCGCGTGGCAGGCGGACCCCATGCGCTCGGGCGAGAGCGCCTCGCCGCTCTCGGTGCGCGACGTGGCCGAGCGCCATGACGGCGCGGTGTGGTTCGAGCGGACGGCGGACGGCTCGGGCGGCTGCTTCCGCTTCCTGCTGCTGCTGGCCGGCGCCTCGGCCGGCCTCGCCGCCCCGGCCCTGGTGCCCGGCGCGGCGCGGCCGGAATATTACGACTTCGACCTCTTCGCCGCTGGCGCCGCCGCCCGCAGCCAGGACGATGTTTCCCTCGGCAGCCTCGCCTACACGGTGTTCGACACCGAGACCACGGGGCTCGATCCGGGTGGCGGCGACGAGATCATCCAGATCGGCGCCACCCGCATCGTCAACGGCCGGCTGCTGCGCGGGGAGTGCTTCGACGAGCTGGTGGACCCCGGCCGCTCGATCCCGGAGGCGGGCATCGCCATCCACCACATCACCCCGCAGATGGTGCGCGGGCGCCCGCCGATCGGCGAGGTGCTGCCGGCGTTCCACGCCTTCGCCGCCGACACCGTGCTGGTGGGCCACAACGTGGCCTTCGACATGCGCTTCCTCAAGCTGAAGGAGGCGAGCTGCAAGGTGGTGTTCGACCAGCCGGTGCTGGACACCCTGCTGCTGGCGAGCATCGTCCACCCCAATGCCGGCCAGCATGCCCTGGAGGCCATCGCCGCCCGCCTCGGGGTGAGCGTCAGCGCCCGGCACAATGCGCTGGGCGACGCGCTGGTGACGGCGGAGGTCTTCCTGCGGCTGGTGCCGCTGCTGCGCCAGCGCGGCATCGAGACCCTGGGCGATGCGCGGGCGGCGGCGGAGGAATCCTACTACGCCCGCCTGCGCTACTGACCCGCGGGCGGCATCCGCCCAGGTAGCGCCCAGATGCCGCGCAGGCCGATCGAGGGCGGCACGGCAGGGCGACGGTGCAAAAGCGCGGCGGGGGCCTTGCTGGACCGGCGGCCTTGATGATAATCGGCATCCTGCTTCGGTCGGATGCGTCCGGATTTGGAGCATTTCAGTGTGTCATCGAGACACGGAAATGCTCCAAGATACTGATTACAGAGTGTTTCGTGTCCGATCGGATGTGCCATCCAATCGGGAGACGCTCTGGCGGGTATGGTGAAATGGTATCACACGAGCTTCCCAAGCTCTTGTCGCGGGTTCGATTCCCGCTACCCGCTCCAGATTTCCTCCTCACATCGCGCGGCTGACGTCGCCTCCCCGGGGCGGCGCACGCCTGCGCGCGAAAGCCCCCGCCGCATGGGCCAAGGCCGGACCTTGGCGCCGCGCGCCGGCGCATGCGAAAGGCCCGTGAGGCAGGGCTCACGGGCCTTCGGTGATCTCCCCCGGGGCACGGGCGCTGCCGCCCGGCCCGGGTGATGGGGCTGGCCTCAGTGCTTCCCGGCGCTGCGTGCCCCGCGCCGTCGGGCGAGCATGTTGAGCCCCTCCACCGCGGCCGAGAAGGCCATGGCGGCGTAGACGTAGCCCTTCGGCACATGGGCGCCGAAGCCCTCGGCGATCAGCGTCATGCCGATCATGATGAGGAAGCCCAGGGCCAGCATTACCACCGTCGGGTTGGCCTCGATGAAGTGGGCCAGCGGCTCGGCGGCGAGCAGCATGCAGGTCACCGCGACGACGACGGCGATGATCATGATCGGGATGTGCTCGGTCATGCCCACCGCGGTGATGATGCTGTCGATGGAGAACACGAGGTCCAGCATCAGGATCTGCGCGATGGCAGCGGTGAAGCCGATCGAGGCGGTGGTCTCGAACAGGTCGTCGTTGGGGTGCGGGTCGACGCTGTGGTGGATCTCCTTGGTCGCCTTCCACACCAGGAACAGGCCGCCGGCGATGAGGATCATGTCGCGCCAGGAGAAGTCATGCCCCAGCACGGTGATGACCGGCGCGGTGAGCTTGACGATGATGGCCACCGTGCCGAGCAGCGCCAGGCGCAGGATGAGCGCCAGCCCAATGCCGATGCGCCGGGCCTTGGTGCGGTGCTGGGGCGGCAGCTTGTTGGTGAGGATCGAGATGAAGATCAGGTTGTCGATGCCGAGCACCACCTCCATCGCGACGAGGGTGATGAGGGCGACCCAGGCGGCCGGATCGGCGGCGAGCTGGACGAGGTAATCCATTGTGGCGAGCCTTATGGCGGATGCGCGCGATCCCGGCGGCTGAGGGCCGGGACGCGACGGGTTCGGGACAGGACGGGGGAAGATCGGCGCAGGGGGCGGGCGGCAGACGCGCTCGCGCCGCCGGACGGTCGGTCGCGGTGGCGGACCGGAGGGCGCAGGCCCCGCGCGGCAGACATCGCCCGGCAAAGCATGTGCGGGTTCAGGAAGAAGACATCACGGGGGGCCTCGGTCGCTAAGGTGCACTGCACGCGGCGATCCGACATCACGCGACGATATCGCCGCGTCAGAGGGGCCCGGATCCTTGCCGTCAGGGTAGATGCAGTGCAGCGGCGCGCGAACTGGCCCGAAGCGCGTCAAAACGCCGCATGTGAATGAGGCTGCAAGCGGCGCGGAACGACCGGCGGGACGAAGGCCGCAGCCGGCGAATGGAACGCCGGGACGCCGGGGGCGCAAGGACTTTCGGGAAGAGGAGGGAGGAGAGCGGGGGCGGTGCTCTCCTCCCTCGGTCCGGATCGCGACGCGGGTTGCGGAACCGCGCGCTCGCCGAACTTCATTGACCGAACCGTTCGGTCATGTGAGGAAGATACCCGCTTCCTCGCCGCCGTCAAGGGGCACGTGGCGACCGCCCCCGCATCGGGCGATCATGCGGGTTGGCACTTCGGCCGGGTGGCGGATCCCGGACAAGGCTCTATGGTGCGATGCAGGGGCCGGCGCGGGGGTCGGCGACGGAGGGGCGGGAAGAGGACGACGGTGACGACCACGGACAGCACGGACGAGAGGTCCGCCCATCCTGCCCCCGCCTGCTGCGGGCCGGATCCGGACAAGCGGGCGCAGATCCTGGCCGGTGCCCGGGAGGTGTTCCTGGAGCGCGGCTTCGACGGCGCAAGCATGGGCGACATCGCCAAGGCCGCGCGGGTCTCCAAGGGCACGCTCTACGTCTACTTCCAGAACAAGGAAGACCTCTTCGGCGCCCTCGTCACCGCAGTGTGCAGCGAGACCGCCGAGGGCATGTTCGTCCTCGACGACGCCGAGCCGGACGTCGAGGCCGCCCTCGGCCGCCTCGGCCTCTCCTTCATCGAGGCGATGGTGGAGCCGGGTCACATCGCCATCGTGCGGATGGTGATCGCCATCTCAGGCCGGTTCCCAGAGATCGGCCGCCGCCTGTTCGAGGCCGGCCCGCTCTCCGGCACCCGCCGCCTCGCCTGCTACCTCCAGGCGAAGGTCGACCAGGGCGTCCTCGTCATCGACGACGTGGAGCAGGCCGCCACCCAGTTCCTCGCTTTGTGCAAGGAAGGCGTGACCCAGCCCATCCTCATGGGCTGCTCCGAGGGCCCGGACATCGCGGCGACCCGCCAGGTGATCGCCGGCGCGCTCTACGTCTTCATGCGCGCCTACGGCCGGCGCTGACCGCATCGCCGCGCTATCCGCCGGACGATGCCCCGGATGCGCGCCCTGTCCGCCCGGGCCGCCCAGGGGCATGAGGGCGTGGAAAGCTTGATTGCAGGACCGCTCCACCCGGGCCCCTTCAGGCATCAGTCGAACAGCGACAATTGCTGGCCCGCCCGTGCCGGCGGGCGGAACAGGGCGGTGGAAAGCCTGAGCCCGCGCCCCGCGAGCCCCAGCCGCCGGGCGGCCACCTCGAAGCGCCGGCCCAGGGCCCAGGCATAGGGCCCATCCCCTCGCTGCCGCTTGCCGAAGGTCGCGTCATAGTCGCGCCCGCCATGGATCTGCCGCATCAGCGCCAGCACGTGCCGGGCCTTGTCCGGGAAATGCGTCACCAGCCACTCGCGGAACAGGTCGGCCACCTCCAGCGGCAGGCGCAGCGTGACGTAGCCCGCCTCCTGCGCTCCCGCCGCCTTTGCCGCATCGAGGATCCGCTCGACCTCGCTGTCGTTGAGCGCCGGGATCAGCGGCGCCGTCAGCACCGCCACCGGAATCCCCGCCTCCGAGAGCCGGCGGATGGTCTCCAGCCGCCGGCCGGGGCTTGCCGCCCGCGGCTCCATCAGCCGGGCCAGCTTCGGATCGAGGGTGGTCACCGACAGCGCCACCTTCACCAGCCCCTGCGCCGCCATCGGGGCGAGGATATCGATGTCGCGCGCCACCAGGCCGGACTTGGTGACGATCCCCACCGGATGGCGGAACTCCGCCAGCACCTCCAGGATCCGCCGGGTGACCTGATATTGCCGCTCGATGGGCTGGTAGGGATCGGTATTGGTGCCCATGGCGATCACCCGCGGCCGGTAGCCCGGCGCGTTCAGTTCCCGCCGCAGGAGCTCAGGCGCATCGGGCTTGACGAACAGCCGGGTCTCGAAGTCGAGCCCCGCCGACAGGCCGTGATAGGCGTGGGTGGGCCGGGCGAAGCAATAGACGCAGCCGTGCTCGCAGCCCCGATAGGGGTTGATGGAGCGATCGAAGGCGATATCCGGCGAGGCATTGCGGGTGATGACGGTGCGGGCCCGCTCCTCGGTCACCTCGGTGCGGAAGGGCGGCAGGTCCTCGAGGCTGTCCCAGCCGTCGTCGAACAGGATCCGCGCGGCCGGCTCGAACCGGCCCGCGGCGTTGGAGACCGCCCCGCGCCCTCGCCGGAGCTGCGGCGGCGGCGCGCACCCCGCCTCCCCCTCG
>CALMSN010000264.1 GCA_937872325.1 uncultured Xanthobacter sp.
GGGTTCCCGGGCCCCATCGTGGGGACCTCCCCCGGCCGCGGGACAAGCCCCCCGTTGTTAAAAGAACCCGCCCGGACCGCCCCGGTCCCACCCTTACATGCCCGCCGACAAACCGTTCTACCGCCCCCGCAACCTCATCCTCGCCACTCTGGCCATCCTCGCGGTCATCGTCAGCTACCAGGTCTACCTCGCTCTTACCGCCCGCCCCGGCCGCACCATCGACTACGCCGCAAAAATGGCCGAGCTCATCGAGTCCAATCAGCCCACGGATGCCGGCCCCGACGCCTGGCCCGTCCTCCGCGACATCATCGAACGCCAGACCACGGTCGAGTCCGACCTCCGCGCCGTTTCCCCCGGTCCGGTCCTGGACTACTCCGCGCTGTACGTCCCCCACCTCAAGCCCATCTACGACGACAACTACTCCTGGGATCAGGCCGAATCCCTCGCCCTCCGCGGCCTGGACGCCATGAAGGCCGCCGGCATCTTCGACTCCCTCAAGCAACTCAAGGACATGCGCCGCGCGATCCGCCCGACGCCCCGGGCCCCGCTGATTGAGATCCTCCTGCCGGAACTCGGCCACGCCCGCCAGCTCGCCCGAATGAACGGCGCCCGGATGCGCAAGGCGCTGCGCGGGCACGATGAGCCCGAGTTCGCCGAAGCCTACGAGGAAACGCTGGCCCTGGGCCGCATGATGTGCCTGCAGGTCACGTTCATTGAGCCCCTGGTGGGGATCGCCATCGTCGCCCTGGCGGACAACCAGGTCCGCGATGCCATGACCGAGCACCCCCTTTCCGCTGCCGGATGCGAAAGCCTCCTGGCCGCCATGGATCGCCAACTCCCCCTCACCCCGATTTCCGCCGCCCTTGAGGGTGAGCGCCTCAGCACGCTCGACATCATCCAGTGGACCCACACGGACGACGGCCACGGCTCGGGCCGGCTGATTCTCTCCAGTCTGTCGCAGCTCGGCGGGTCCGTCGGCGGCGCGGGCGGCGCCCGCCTCGATGAGATAGGCGGTGACCGCGGCTCGGATGCGGATGAACTGCGGATCCGCATTCATCTCGCTGCGATGGCGCGGCCGCGGCAGGTCCACCGTGAAGGAGGGGCCCAGCGTCGCGTTCGGCCCCGGGGTCAGCGGGATGATGCGGTCGGCGAGCAGGATGGCCTCGTCCACGTCGTTGGTGACGAGGACGATGGTCTTCTTCTCCTGCTGCGAGATGGCGGCGAACTCGTCCTGCAGCTTGGCGCGGGTGAGGGCGTCGAGGGCGGAGAGCGGCTCGTCCATCAGCAGCATCTGCGGGCGCATGGCGAGCGCGCGGGCCACCGCCACCCGCTGGCGCATGCCGCCGGAAAGCTCGGCCGGCTTGCGCTCGGTGGCGTGGGACAGGCCCACCATGCTGACATAGCGGCGGACGATGTCCGCCCGCTCCGCCTTGCTCAGCGCGCCGTGCACCGAATCCACAGCGAGGCCCACATTGGCGGCCACCGAGAGCCAGGGCATCAGCGAATAGTTCTGGAACACCACGCCGCGCTCCGGCGAGGGGCCGGTGATGGGGGCGCCGCGAAAGGTCACCGCGCCGGCGTCCGGGGCCGTGAGGCCGGCGAGCAGCGACATCAGGGTCGACTTGCCGGCGCCGGAGAAGCCGAGGATGGCGATGAACTCGCCCTCCTCCACCGCGAGGTTGATGTCGGCGAGCACCGGATTGCGACGGGCGCCTTCGCCGAAGCCCTTGGCGACGCCGGTGAGTTCGAGGATCGGCATGTTCGCCTCCTCACCGCTTGTCGGAGTAGGTGAAGGCGGACTGGAGGGCGAACATCACCCGGTCCAGGAAGAAGCCGATGAGGCCGATGGTGAACACCGCCACCATGATGCGCGCCAGCGAGGTGGAGGAGCCGTTCTGGAACTCGTCCCAGACGAACTTCCCAAGGCCCGGATTCTGCGCCAGCATCTCGGCGGCAATCAGCACCATCCAGCCCACGCCCAGCGACAGCCGCAGCCCGGTGAAGATCAGCGGCAGCGCCGAGGGCAGCACCAGCTTGCGGATGGTGGTGGGGGTGGAGAGCTGCAGCACCTTGCCGACGTTCACCAGGGCCTTGTCGATGGAGGCGACGCGCAGCGCAGTGTTGATGATGGTGGGCCACACCGAGCCCAGGGTGACCGTGATGGCCGAGATCACCAGCGACTTGGGAAGCCAGTCGGCGGGATTGGTGTAGACCGCCGCCACCACCATGGTGACGATGGGCAGCCAGGCCAGCGGCGATACCGGCTTGAAGAGCTGGATCAGCGGGTTGATCGCCCCCGAGAAGGTCTGCGACAGGCCGCAGGCGATGCCCACCGGCACCGCGATCAGCGTCGCCACCAGGAAGCCGAGGCCCACCGTGACCAGCGAGGTGAAGATCTGGTCGATATAGGTGGGCTTGCCGGTATAAGCGCGCTGCTTCACCTGGTCGGCCTTGCCGTCGGCGACGAGCTGGGCGTTGCGGGCCTCCTGGCGGGCGTAGAACTCCCGCGCCTTCTGCCGCTCCGCGACGTGGTCGGAGAACAGCACGCCGGCCTGCTCGGCCACCGCGGCGGGGCCGGGAATGGCGCCGAGCGAGGTCTGCACCTTCGGCGCCAGCATCGCCCACACCGCCAGGAAGGCGAGGATGCCGGCCAGCGGGATCACCAGCGCAAACTTCAGCGCCCGCAGCTGCTCGCCGGCATTCTCGCCGGCGGCCATCTTCATCAGCGGGGTCAGGAAGCCGAGGCCGAAGACGGCGAGCACCCCGGACGAGCGGTTGATGAAGCGGGTGAATTTCTCGCGGCGCAGGCCGGCGGGCGGGGCGATGGGCTCGGAAACGATCGACATGGCTTGTCCTCGGCAATGCCCTGTGCGGTGGCGGGCTCGGCGTCGGGTTGGGTTCGGGAAAGCGGCACCGGGGGCGGCCTCAGCCGCCGGTCACCTCGGCGCCCTTCACCTGCTGGCGGCCCTTGAGGCCGATCGCGAGCGAGTCGATGTAGGCGTTGGGCTTGCGGCCGTCATAGGTGACGCCGTCGATGAAGTCGGAGGTGGCCGGCTTGAAGCCGTCGGTGCCGAAGGGGAAGTCCTCCTTCTTCACCTTGCCGTCCTTCACCAGCATCTCGGCGGCTTTCATGTAGATGTCCGGAAGGTAGACGGACTTTGCCGTCTCCACGTACCAGGCATCGTCCTTGTATTCGGGAATCTGGCCCCAGCGGCGCATCTGGGTGAGATACCAGATGGCGTCCGAGTAATAAGGATAGGTGGCGTTGTGCCGGAAGAAGACGTTGAAGTCCGGCACGTCGCGCTTGTCGCCCTTCTCGTATTCGAAGGTGCCGGTCATGGAATTGGCGATGACCTTGGCGTCGGCGCCCACATATTCCGGCTTGGCGAGGATCTTCACCGCCTCGGGGCGATTGGCGTTGTTGTCTGCGTCCAGCCACTGGGCGGCGCGGATCAGCGCCTTGGTCAAGGCGAGCGTGGTGTTCGGGTTCTTCTGGGTGAATTCCTTGGTGAGGCCGAACACCTTCTCCGGATTGTTCTTCCAGATCTCGAGGTCGGTCACGACAGGCACGCCGATGCCCTTGACCACCGCCGCCTGGTTCCACGGCTCGCCCACCGAGTAGCCGACGATGGTGCCGGACTCGAGGGTCGACGGCATCTGCGGCGGCGGGGTCACGGAGATCAGCGCATCGCCCTTGATCTGCCCCGACGTGTCGTTGGTAGAATAGAAGCCCGGATGGATGCCGCCGGAGGCGAGCCAGTAGCGCAGCTCGTAATTGTGGGTGGAGACCGGGAACACCATGCCGAGGTTGAACGGCTTGCCCGCGGCCTTGAATGTCTCGACCACCGGCTTCAGCGCATCCGCCTTGATGGGATGGACCGGCTTGCCGTCGGCGCCGGCCAGAATGTTCGGCTTCATCTGCGCCCAGACGTCGTTGGAGACGGTGATGGCGTTGCCGTTGAGATCCATGGAGAAGGGCGTGACGATCGCCGCCCTGGTGCCGTAGCCGATGGTGGCGGCGAGCGGCTGGCCGGCCAGCATGTGGGCGCCGTCCAGCTCGCCGGTGATGACGCGGTCCAGCAGCACCTTCCAGTTGGCCTGCGGCTCCAGCGTCACATAGAGCCCTTCCTCCTCGAAGAAGCCCTTCTCCTTGGCGATGGCGAGGGGGGCCATGTCGGTCAGCTTGATGAAGCCCAGCTTCAGCTCGTCCTTCTCGAGGGCGAGGCTCTCGGCGTGCACCGGGACGATCGCCGCTGCGCCGCACAGCAGCAGCGCCGCAAGGCCCAGCCGGCGGACAAGCCCCCTCACCGGCGCGGTGCGCGCAGCGACAGGAGCAGGATTGGCGGAAACGACGCGCATGGAGCTGACTTCCTTGGCTGGTGCCGGACAGGCCGGGGCCCCTTGAGCGGGCCGAAAACAAAAAAGCCGCGAAACCGGGCGTCCGATCACAGGATCGAAAGGCGGTTTGGCGGCTTTGCCTTGGCACCCATCGTTGGGCGCCGGATGTATCAAGATGACTTAACTAGACACGAGATTACGCTGCATCGCAAGAGAATAATTCAAAAGAGCGCGGAAACACTTGATTTCAGACAGATGTGCACTTGCGAGAAGCAAATTGATGCAAAGTAAAGCAGCGTCTGCTCATTCCGGCATCAGATCGCCACCTCCCGGGCCCGGCGTTGGGTGGCCAGATAGGCATCCAGGCGGTCCGGATCGAAGGCATGGCCATCGAAGAAGCCGTCCGGCCCCAGCACCAGGCCGGCGGCGGAGGCGCCCACCGCGGTCGCCCGGATCAGCGCGCCTTCCACTTTGAGATTGGCGCCCGGCAGCGGCGCCCCGAGCGAGCGCAGAGCGCGGCGGTAGAGGTCCGGACGATAGGAATCACGGGCGATGGCCGCATTGTGGGCGGAGTGGCTGCAATCGCCCCAGCGCACCATCTGGCTGTAGAACCACAAGGCATGGCTCTGCCACGGAAAGGTCGCGGCCTTGGCGGCGGTGACGAAGAAGTCCTCCACCGGCACCACCCGCCCGGGGGCGGCCAGGATCTCGCCGGACAATGCCGGCAGCAGCAGCTCGCGCGGCAGGCCCAGATGCGCGGGGGCGGCGAGGATGCTGGCCAGCGCCTCGCGATTCTCCGGCGCCCCGCACCATTGCGCGGCGCGGTAGAGCGCCCGCAACAGGGCATCGAGCGCCTCGGGCCGGGTCTCGGCGAAATCGCGCGCCACCCCCAGCACCTTCTCCGGGCTGGAACGCCAGATCCGCGCCTTCACCGTGGCGATGCGGCCGACCCCGCGCATCACCGCGCTGGAATTCCACGGCTCGCCGACGCAATAGCCGTCGATCCGCCCGGCGGCGAGCGCATCGGGCATGTACGGCGGCGGCAGGATGACGAACTCCACGTCATGGTCCGGATCGATGCCGCAGGCGGCGAGCCAGAAGCGCAGCTCGTAATTGTGGCCGGAGAAATGGTAGACGACGCCGAACCGCAGCGGCGCCGCGCGGGCCGCCCGGCGCGCCCGCACCACCTCGCGCAGCGCCGCGCCCGCCGTCACCGGGTCGAGGTCGCCGCGGTCGCCTTCCGCGCGCATCTGCTCGGCCAGGGCGTTGGAGACGGTGACCGCATTGCCGCCCAGCCCCAGCGCGAACGGCGCCACCAGCGAGGGCGAGAGCGGGAACAGGCCGAGATTGGCGGCGATCGGCATCGGCGCCAGCATGTGGGCCGCATGCAGGTGCCCCACCGCGAGCCGATCGCGGATCGAACTCCACGCGCTTTCCCGCACCAGGCGCACATCCAGCCCCTCGTCGGCGGTGAATCCGCCGGCGACCGCGCTCACCAGGACCGCGCTGTCGAGCAGCGGGACGAAACCGATCGCGATCTGTGATTTCGGCATTGCTCTCAGGCCTCCAGCAGGCCAGCGGTCATGACGAGGCTCTGGGCGATGTCGATGATCTTGCGGTTCTGGTTCATGGCGGTGGTGCGCAACAGCTTGTAGGCGGCCTCTTCGCTGAGGCCGCGCGAGCGCATGAGGATGCATTTGGCCCGGTCGATGACCTTGCGGTTCTCCAGCTCGCTCTTCGCCTCCTCCAGCTCCCGTTCCATGCGGGAGAAGGCGTTGAAGCGGCTGATGGCCATGTCGAGGATGGGCTTGATGCGCTCCTGCTTCAGCCCGTCCACCACATAGGCCGAGACCCCCGCCTCCACCGCCGCCTCGATGGCGGCGCGGTCGGAGCGGTCCACGAACATGGCGATGGGCCGCTTCACCGAGCGCGACAGCAGGAACAGGCTGTCCAGCATGTCGCGATTGGGGTTCTCGACGTCGATGACGATCACGTCCGGCGCCATGCGCTCGATGATGCGGGCGACCCCCAGCAGCTCGTGCACCATCGTCACCCGCGTGTGCCCGGCCATCCGCAGCCCCTGCTCGATCAGCGAGGCGCGGATGGCGTTCTCGTCGATGACGAGGATGGACAGATCGAGATCGTCGCTCACCTGATGCCCCAGTTGCCCGGCGGCCGGTCTTGCCCGTGCGTCCGGCATTTCAACCCGCATCAATAGACGTCGCGCACATAGCGGTGCGCGCCGGCGAGGGCATCGACATAGGCGCGGGCATCCCCGGGCGACAGGCCGCCATGGGTGCCGACCAGCGCGAGGAGGGCTGCGTCCACGTCCTTGGCCATGCGCGCGGCATCGCCGCAGACATAGAAGTGGCCGCCCTCCTCCAGCCAGCGCCAGATCTCGGCGCCCTGCTCCCGCATCCGGTCCTGCACATAGACCTTCTGCGCCTGGTCGCGGGAGAAGGCGGTGTCCAGCCGGGTGAGGTGGCCGCGTTCGTGCCAGCGGTGGAGCTCGTCACGGTAGTAGAAATCATGCGCCTGCGTTTGCTCGCCAAAAAACAGCCAGTTGCGGCCCCTCGCCCCCGCCGCCTCGCGCTCCTGAAGGAAGGCGCGGAAGGGGGCGATGCCGGTGCCCGGCCCCACCATGATCGCCGGGGCATCGCTGTCCGCCGGCACGCGAAAATGCGAGGACGGCTGCACGAACAGCCGCGCCGTCCCCTCCCCCAGCCGGTCGGCGAGGAAGCTGGAGGCGACCCCCGCCCGCGCCCGCCCGGCATGAGCGTAGCGCACCACCGACACCGTCAGCTCCACCCGGCCGGGATCGGCCTTGGCGCTGGAGGCGATGGAATAAAGCCGCGGCTTCAGCCGCTTGAGCTCGCCCGCGAAGTCGGCCGCGGTCACCTTCGCCGGCGCGGCGGCCAGGATGTCGACCAGCTGGCGGCCCCAAAGGAACTGCCCGAGCTGCGCCTTGTCGCCGGCCACCCGCTCGGCAAGCGCGCGGTCGCCGGAGCGCGCGGCCCACCAGGCGAGGAAGGAGGGGGCCGGGCGTGCGATCTCCAGATGCCGCAGCAGCGCCTCGGCCAGAGGGATCTCGCCGGCGCCGTCCACAGCCACCGGCGCTTCCGGCGACAGGCCGGTGGCCGCCAGGATCTCGGCGACGAGCTCCGGATCGTTCTGCGGATGCACGCCGAGGGCGTCGCCCGCCGTATAGGCAAGGCCGGTATCGGCGATGTCGAAGCCGAACTGGCGCACCTCCTTGGCGCTGCCCGCCCCGTTGAGGCGGCGGTTCACCACCAGCCGCGCGGCATGGACGCTCTTGCGCGCAGCGGCGGGCGCCGGGGCGCGGGGGGAAGCGGCAGTGGGGGATGCCCCCAGCGTGGCGGCGAGGGTCGCGGCGAAGGCGTCGGCCTTCTCCTCCTCGCCGGCGTCGCAATCGATGCGGTCCGCAAGCCGGGTCGCCCCCAGCTCGACGAGGCGAGCATCGAGCTTGCGGGCGAAGCCGCAGAAATCGGCATAGGTGCTGTCGCCGAAGCCGGCGATGGCATAGCTCAGCGCGTCGAGGCGGGGCGCATCCGCCCCCCGTAGGCGCTGCCAGAAGCTGCCGGCGGCATCGGGCGCATCGCCGTCACCGAAGGTGCTGGCGAAGATCACCACCCGTCCCGCCCCCGCAAGCTCGGCCGGCGACAGACTGCCGAGGCCGGCAAGGCTCGCATGGACGCCGGCGGCCGCGAGCGCCTCCTGGCAACGGCCGGCGGCGGCCTCCGCGGCGCCGGTCTGGGAGGCGAACAGCACACTCACCACCGGGGCCTCCACCGCCGGGGCGATGCCGGCCCCGGTGCGGGAGAACAGGCCGGCCAGCATGCCGTCGATCAGCAGCCGCTTCGGCCGCGCGAACGGGGCCGAGGGCGGCAGCACCGGCGCCTCGCCGCGCACCGTGCCGCCGATGTTCAGCCCGGCCAGGAAGCCGCGCACATAGGTGCGCTCGTCGTCGGTCAGCTCCAGCGCCTCCACCGGGCCGGCGCCGGTGAGGCTGGCGAGGGCCAGCAGCTCCGGCTTCAGCACGGAGCGCGTCAGCTCGAAGGCGAGCGGCGGCGCCGCGACGCCGACCATCCGGCCGGCCCCCGTACCCTGGGAGGGCGCGCGCTCGATCCGCATCAGCGCCACCGCTGCGAATTTGAAGGCCGGCTGGAGAGAAATGGCATCCACCGCATCCAGTGTGACCGCGTTGATGGCGAGGTCGTCGCCAAAGACATCATTCCAGTGGAACGGAGCAAAACACGTGCCAGTCATCACCCGATCGGTGACCACCGCCGGCAGGAGCGCCCTACCCCGGCGGGAGCGCACCTCCACCCGGTCGCCCTCGGCGATGTGGAGGGCGTCGGCATCGTCGGGATGGATCTCCAGGAACGGCCCAGGATTGAGCCGTGCCAAGGCCGGCACCTTCCCGGTCTTGGTCAGGGTGTGCCACTGGTGCTGCACCCGGCCGGTATTGAGCACGAAGGGAAATTCGGCATCCGGCATCTCCGCCGGCGGCAGGTCGGGCCGGGGCAGGAACACGGCCCGGCCATCGGGCGTGGCGAAGGCGAGGCGCGGGATGCTGCCGTCGGCCGCCACCATCCGGGGCCGGCTCCGGCCGTCATTGAGGTAGCGGATGGGGTTGCGCGGCGTGCCCTGCGGCGCCAGCGGCCATTGCAGCGGCCCCTCCATGAGCCGCGCGTGGCTGGCGCCGCGCAGGTCGTAGCCGGTGGCCGGATTGTGCGCCCCCGTCAGCTCGGCGAACACCTCGGCGGCACTGGAGTAGGCAAATCCAGCGCCATGGCCCATGGCGCGGGCGATGCGGGCGATCAGCTCCCAGTCGGCCAGCGCCTCGCCCGGCGGCGGCACGGCGGCGCGGGTGAGGGTGAGGTTGCGCTCGGAATTCACCATCACCCCGTCGGCCTCGGCGCAGAGGGCGGCGGGCAGCAGGATATCGGCGTAGATATTGGTCTCGGTGTCGAGGAAGGCATCCTGGGCGATCACCAGCTCCGTCGCCTTCAGCGCCGCCACCACCTGGTCGCGATTGGCAACGCTGGCCACCGGATTGGTGCAGATGATCCAGCAGGCCTTGATCTCGCCCGCCGCCATGGCCTCGAATATGCCCACCGTGCCGAGCCCCGCCTCCGCCCGCAGGGTACCTTCCGGAATCTGCCAAAGGCCCTCGGTGAAGGCGCGGTCCGCGGCCACCAGCGCCGAGCGCTGGCCCGGCAGGCCGGGGCCCATATAGCCCATCTCGCGGCCGCCCATGGCGTTGGGCTGGCCGGTGAGGGAGAACGGCCCGCTGCCGCGGCTGCAGATCTTGCCGGTGGCGAGGTGCAGGTTGCACAAGGCGTTGGTGTGCCAGGTGCCGCGCACGCTCTGGTTCAGCCCCATGGTCCACAGGCTGGTGAAGGCGCCGGCCTCGCCGATCCAGCGGGCGGCGGTGCGGATGTCGGCTTCGGCGAGGCCGGTGCGCGCGGCCACCACGTCCGGCGTGTAGGCGGAAAGGAATTCCGGCATCGCCTCCCAGCCGCTGGTGTGGGCGGCGATGAAATCGTGATCCACATGCCCCTCCGCGACCAGCAGATGCAGCAGGCCGTTGAGCAAGGCGAGGTCGGTGCCGGGGCGGATCTGGAGAAAGAGGTCCGCCTTCTCGGCAGTGGCGCTGCGGCGCGGATCGACCACGATGAGCCGCGCCCCCGCCTTCACCCGGTCCATCATCCGCAGGAAGAGGATGGGGTGGCAGTCCGCCATGTTGGCGCCGATGACGAAGAACAGGTCGGCGGCGTCGAGGTCCTCGTAGGAGCCGGGCGGCGCATCGGAGCCGAGCGAAAGCTTGTAGCCGGCCCCGGCGCTCGCCATGCACAGGCGCGAGTTCGATTCGACGTGGCGGGTGCGGATGAAGCCCTTGGCCAGCTTGTTGGCCAGATACTGCGCCTCCAGCGACATCTGCCCGGAGACGTAGAAGGCCACCGCATCCGGCCCGTGGCGGGCGATGATGTCGTTGAGGCGGGCGGCGGTCTCGGCGATGGCGGCTTCGAGATCCACCGGCCCCTGCTCGCCGCCGCGGCTGTGGCGCAGCTGCGCCCGGGTCAGGCGGCCGGGGGCCTGCAGCGGCTCGGCCGAGGTCTTGCCCTTGGTGCACAGGCGGCCGGCATTGGCGGGGTGCGCCTTGTCGCCGGCAACCTTCACCACCCGGCCGTCCTTGACGTCCAGCACCAGCCCGCAGCCGACCCCGCAATACGGGCAGGCCGAGCGAACCGACTGCGTTGCGCCACCTGAGGCCATCGGGCTCCCCGAAAACGAAAAAAGCCGCCACCGCTGGAACCCGTCGAGGGTTCCAGCGGTGGCGGCTTTGCCTAGCGTTCCATCGAACGCCACGATCGGCATCACCTGCGGTGCCGGATCGTTATGAATTGGGCGACATCGCCCTTCGGTATTCAAAGTGCCAAAACAACGATGCCAAATCAAGCACGACTTTAAAACGACTATAATTTAATCAATCGCCCATCTGTTGGGCGCCGCAGCATGAATAAAAACGGCCCCGGTCCTGGGACCGGGGCCGTCGCATGCTGCAAAGCAAAAGTGCCGGCGCCTCAGCGCGGCAGGCCGCCGAACCAGGCGCCGAAATAGCCGGCGAAGAGCGCGGGCAACTCCAGGTTCGCCGAGTGCCCGAGCTTCGGCAGCACCACGAGGCGGCAATCCGGCATCTCGCGTGTCATCCGCTCGAGGTCCGCCCTGACGATCCAGAGGTCGTCCTCGCCCCACAGCACGAGCTGGGGATGGCGCATCTCGCCCATGCGGGCGGCGAGGCGGCCGTCAGTGTGCTCCCAGGTCAGGTTGTGCGGCGTGCCCAGCCAGATGCCTTCCGCCACCGTGAAGGTCTGGTCGATGATCCGCTCGAAGGCGGCGCGGCGGGCGCCATCCACCTCCGCCTTGAAGCGCGGGCCGGCCGGGTCGGACAGGCTCTGCGGCTCGAACAGCGAGGAGGCCGCGGTCGCCATGATGGCGCGGGTCATCGGCTTGCTCGCGCTCATGTCGCGGAAGAGCTGGACCTGCTCCGGGCCGAACGCCGCGCCGGCCGGCGAGATGGGATCGAGGTGCAGCACCCGGCCGAAGCGCTCCGGCTGCATCAGCAGCATCCGCGCCGCGATGATGCCGCCGGTGGAATGGGTCGCCAGATGGCAGAAGTCGATGCCGAGCGCATCGAGGGCGGCGATCATGTCCTCGGCATGCTGCTGCATGGAATAGTTGGCATAGCCCGGGGTCGCCGCCGGCCGGTCGCTGTCGCCGCAGCCGCGCCAGTCGATGCCCACCGTGCGGATGCCGGGCGGGAACAGCGGCGCGGCGAGCTCCAGCCATTCCTTGCTGGCGAGGTTGCCGTGGATGAAGACGACGGTGACGTCGCCCTGCCCCCATTCGCGCCAGCCCAACGCGACGCCGCCAGCCTGAACACGCCTGGGTGCCACACCGGCGTCACTGGTCATGAATTCTCTCCCCAGAGGATGGAACCGGGTTCCGGAGCGCGACCGGACCCGCGGCGCGGCATGGCGGCTCCACGGGTCCGGTCAATCGCCCAGCGAACATTGCATAGAGCACGATCCGGGGCCGGCGGGCGCGCCGCCGGCCCCGGAGGGTCTTACTTGTTGAGGCCCACCGGCGCCGCCGCCTGGGCCGCCGCCGCCGGAGCGGCCGCGCCGGAGGGCAGGTTGATGAGCCGGTCGACGATCACCTGGCTGGTGGTGTCCACGCGGCCGGTCTTCACGAAGTCCACCACGTCCTCGCCGAAGGAGATCGGGTTGTCGGTGTGGATGAAGTGGCCGGTGTCGGCGTAGATCTTCACCTGCACGTCGCCCCCGGCCGCACTCATCCGGCGCATGAACGGCAGGATGATGTCGCGGGAGAGGTCCTTCAGCCCGTTGAACGCGGTGCCGGGAATGAAGGGCTCCTTGTCGCCGAAGGTGAGCAGGATCGGAATCTTGATCTCGGTGAGCCGCTTGTAGAGGTTCTTCGGATCATCCTTCTGGAGTTCCGAGACCATGCCCCAGACGTCGAAGTAGAACACGTCCACCCACTGCTGGAGCTCGCGCGGATCGCCCTTGGTCATGCCGATGCGCTGGTTGGTGTGCAGGCGGGCATATTCGCTGTCGCGCTTGAAGTATCCGGTCTTGGCGGGGGTCACCGCGCCGGTCACCGGATCGGTCCGCTGCCAGTTGTAGAAGTCGTAGATCTCCTGCGGGGTCTGCTTCAGCTCGCGCTGGCGCAGGCCGGTCTTGTCCCACACCTCGGCCCACTTCTCGAAGTCATGGGCGAAGGCGGGGTTGAACAGGTCCAGCTTCTGGCCCGGCGCGATGGTGATCTCGCGGGGATACTCCTCAAGGCCCGCCGGGCCCTCGAGCACCAGCTTGGACACCGCGTCCGGCCAGGTGAGGGCATAGCCCATCACGACCTGCCCGCCCATGGAGTGGCCCATATAGGCCGCCTTCTGGACCTTGAGCTGGTCCACCACGAGGCCGTGCACGACGTCGCGCATGTCCTGCATGGTGCGGGCCGGGCTCTTGTCGAGGTTACCGGGGCCGGACATGCCGTAGTGCGGCAGATCGGGCACGATCACCCGGAGGCCCCGCTGCAGCGCGATCCGCATCACGTTGCCGTAGTGACCGCCGAAGGCGCCCTTGCCGTGGACGATGACCAGCGTCTCCGGATTGGGATCGGTGCCGGAATATTCATCCATGTAGCCGACGTCCCACTCGACGCCGCGGCTGTCCTTCACCTTGGTCTTCTTGACCGGGAAAGGATAGGTCACGAAGTTGTTCCAGAACGACTTGTCGGGCGTGATGTTCTCGGCCACGCCCGGGGTGCGGTAGTTCTTGGCGACGATGCTCTTGTTGTGGGTGAGGCGCGAGACGTCGTCGAGGAACTTGGTGACGGTCGGATCGAACGCCTTGTCGTTGAGGATGCTGAAGACGCCGTAATGCGCCACCGGGCTGGGCTCGGAGACGAGATCAGCCCCGGGCACCCGCTTCACCGCGCGCTTGGCGAGGTCGAAGATCAGCCACTGGTCGTTCTCGATATGCATCACCATGGTCCGGGCCTTGATGCGCCCGAGGTCCTTGTTGATGTTGTACGGCTCGCCGGCGCGGTTGCGCCAGATCAGGTCTACCGCATCGAAGATCAGCGCCCGCGCGGCGATGTTGGAGCCGGCCTTCGCGTTCGGCGGATCCCAGTAGAAGATGTCCGGCTGCACCTGCGCCCAGTCCTGGGTCGAGCGGAAGCCGAAGTCGAGGCCGGTCATGTTCAGGATCGACCAGCCGAAGGCGACGCCCTGGTTGGGGTGCTTGTCCTTGGGCAGGTTGTAGTAGTTGCCGCCGGTGGCCTTCCACTGCGGATCGGACTCGATGGCCGCGGTCATAAGCTGGAAGGTCCAGTTGCCGACCGGATCCTCGCCGTCCGACTGGGTGGTGCCGCCGATGGGCACGATCCCGTTCATGTAGTCGGGATGCATCACGCCCCAGACATAGGTCTGGGTGCCGCCCATGGAGGCGCCCATCACCAGCGCCGCGCGCGACACCTTCAGGTGGTCGCGCAGCAGCCGGTAGTTGGCCTGCACCATGTCCTGGTAGCTGTACTGAGGGAACTTCTGGCCCAGCCCGTCGGACGGCTTGCTCGCGCCCCAAAGGCCGAGCGCGTCGAGGATGACGACGTAGTACTGGTTGGTGTCGATGGGCAGGTTCGGACCGATGAGCGGGCCGCGGGACAGGCCGGAGCCGACCACCCAGTGCAGGTAGGTGTCGGTGGCGTCGCCGGAATAGAAGCTGTTCACCAGCACGGCGTTGGTGATCTCGCCCGCGGCGTTGCGCTGCGGGGTGCCCAGCGCGATGTAGGCGGTGCGCAGCTTGCCGCCGCCGAGCTGCTCCAGCGTGGTGCCGCCCTCGCCGCCATTCTCCCACTTCGAGGGATCATTCAGATCGTATTTGCCGCCGATCTTGAAGTTGGGGACTTCATAATACTTCTTGAGGTCGCAGAATTTCTGCTGGGCGCAAAGCGCCGTCAGCGGCTGCTTCGCCGGCGCCGGGGCCTGCGCAAACGCAGGACCCGAGGCCGCAAGGACCAGGGCCGCCGCAGTCCAACTCAACCGCATGTTGTCCCTCCCGGACGTTCAGGACGGCTGAGGCCGCCCGATTTATGATGGAATTTCATCCACTTGCGTGCACTTTTGTGCTCGCTCCATCTTCGATGGCAGATGAGCGGGACGCAATGCATGCAATTGGGAAACAAAGGAGCAAGGGATCTGCGCCACGCGGCGCGAGCAAGGCGACTCGCTTCTATACTTCGCCGGCAAACGCTCGAATTCGAGAACGCAGATGCAGCGTGGGCGCTTGCGAGACTTTTGCAGTGCAGCAATAATGTCTCATGAACGGCCTCTCCACGGGAGCGATGTCGCCCGCACATCTATGGAACATTTCCCCACCTGATGCAAAGGCCGAGATGCCGCGGTGGCGAGATGGCGGCGCGCCCGAATTCCGCGCCCGAGCGCGGTGACAACATGGCCGACATGATCTAACACACCCCAATGCCGTACATCGCGCACGCCGACCATCGGGTTTTCTACGAGATCGAGGGGCCCGCGGACGGGGCCGTCTATGTCATGGTCAACGGGCTGACCCAGTATGCCAGCCTGTGGCGCCCCTATGTGGCGGCGCTCACCGCCGGCGGCTTCCGCGTCGCCACCTTCGACCTGCTCGGCCAGGGCCATTCCGACAAGCCGGCCTTGTTCATCTCGCAGGACGACCAGGTGGAGATCCTGCGGGCGCTGGTGGCCGAGTTCGCCGGCCGGCCGGTGTTCCTGGCCGGCATCAGCTTCGGCGGCCTGATCGCGCTGCGCTATGCCACCCGCTACCCGCAGACGCTCACCGGCCTCGTCGCCATGAGCACCTTCGCCGAGCTGCCGCCGCAATTGCAGCTGATCGGCGCCGCGCTGCGCAACGGGCTGGTGCTCGGCGGCATCTCCTACCTGCAGGACCTGCTGCTGCCGATGAACCTGTCGGACGCCTGGCTTGGCGCCCACATGGCCGATCTCGACGCCATCAAGCGGCCCGGCTGGCTCAACAACGACGTCTACGCCCTGCAGAACCTGATGGAATCGTTCATCGGCTTCACCCCGCTGACCCCCGACCTGCCGCAGATCACAGTGCCGACGCTGATTCTCAACGGCGAGTTCGACTTCCTCACCCCGCGTCCGCTGCACGAGACCCTGCGTCGCGGCATCCCGGACAGCGCCCTCGTCATCGTGCCGCGCGCCTACCATGCCTTCACGCTGGAGCGGCCGGGCCTCACCGCCATGCTGCTGCGCAAGTTCGCCGGCGAGGTGGCGGCCGGGAGCTTTGTCGGCGGCGGCTCTATCTGGATCGCGCCGGAGACCGACAACGGCGAGGTGATTGCATTCCCCGCCGGGTTCGATCCCATGCGCGCCCTGCCTGTCGCCCCGTCGACGCCCCTTCCCGCGATGCCGCCACTTGCCGCGAGCACCTCATGAGCGCTGCCGATCCGTCCGCCGCCGTGCCGCCCCCCGCCCCCTTCCCGCTTGATGCATCCGGACGGGTGCATCCGTCGGCGCAGACCCGGGCCGCGGCCTTCCTGCTGTGCGCCCATGGCACACTCGCCACCCGGCTGGCGCCCACCGTCCTCGGCCCGGTGCACACGGCCGGCCAGGTGGTGCTGCACGGCGCCTACTGGCGGGAGATGGAAATCTGCTCGCTCCTCAGCCGCGCCACCTCGTGGACGTTCGACGCCGCCCTGCCCTTCCTCACCCCGCGCTGGGAGGCCGCCTTCCTGCCGGCGCCGGTGCGGCCGGGCGGAACCCTCGTCGAAGACCAGATGATCGACCTCTCGGCCTTCGGCCATGCGGTCTATGGCGGCATTCGCCCGGCCACCCTGCTACCACCGAAGGCGGACCCCACGGACCCCTTCGCGCTCGCGCTCGGAATGCTGGAGTTCGAGAGCAGCCGGCTGATCCAGGGCCAGATCGCGGTGCTGAAGAGCCCGGCGCTGGCGAGCCGGCGTCCCGCCGTGGTGGCCGCGGTGGAATTCCGCCTCACCCAGATCCGCACCCTCTGGAACGAGGCCTGCGCCGACTTCTGAGAGGCGGGCTGGCCATCCGGTCGGACGGGTCTTTCCAGCGCCCGACGCGACGCATTCCGCCGGGATTTTTCCTGTTGAAGCGGCAAAGAATCCGCCCGCCGCTCTCGGCCGCCGGTTTTTCGAACAGGCCTTGAGAGACTGTTTGAAAAGTCGCGCGAGCAGAGGTGCTTCCCCTGCCGCCGGGTCTTTCCGGCGCACGCAACGCCGAGAACTTGGCCAGATGCGCCGCATCGCGCCGGCCTTCTCTCCTTCCGGAGCCCCGAAAACCTCGGTGCGGCCCTCAGCCGCCGACGTTCCGAACAGTCTGTGAGCAGACCTGCCCGCTCCGCGGCTTTACCCTTGCGCCGGAGCGGCTATTCTCGCCGCCCCGCCCCCTTACCACCCTGTGGGCGGCCCCCGCGATGCGACCGGCCCGGCCGGTCCGGAGACAGACGATGACCACGGCGCCCGTTCCCCCGCACCCTGCTCCCGCGCCGGATGCGGCCCTTCCCGGCCTAGCCGCCGAGCTGCGCGCGGTCGCCGAGACCGCCGGCGCCTGGCCGTTCGAGGAGGCGCGCAAGATCGTCGAGCGGCTGAAGCGCAGCCCCAAGGACGAGGTGCTGTTCGAGACCGGCTACGGCCCCTCCGGCCTGCCGCACATCGGCACCTTCGGCGAGGTGGCGCGCACCACCATGGTGCGCCACGCCTTCCGCACCCTCACCGAGGACAAGGTGAAGACCCGCCTCGTCGCCTTCTCCGACGACATGGACGGCCTGCGCAAGGTGCCGGACAACGTGCCGAACAAGGAGATGCTGAAGGCCGCGCTCGGCCTGCCGCTGACCAACGTGCCGGACCCTTTCGGCCTCTATGACAGCTTCGGCGCCCACAACAATGCCCGCCTGCGCTCCTTCCTCGACGCCTTCGGCTTCGAGTACGAGTTCATGTCCGCGAGCCGGTGCTACCTCTCCGGCACCTTCGATGCGACGCTGCTGAAGGTGCTCGCCAATTACGAGAAGATCCTAGAGATCATGCTGCCCTCGCTGCGCGAGGAGCGGGCGGCGTCCTATTCGCCCTTCCTGCCGGTCTGCCCGCGCAGCGGGCGGGTGCTGCAGGTGCCGATTCTCTCCCACGACGTGGCGGCCGGCACGGTCACCTACGCCGACCCGGAAACCCAGGAGCACATCTCCGTCCCCGTCACCGGCGGCCATTGCAAGCTGCAGTGGAAGCCGGACTGGGCCATGCGCTGGGTGGCCATGGGCGTCGACTACGAGATGGCCGGCAAGGACCTGATCGATTCGGTGAAGCTCTCGGCCCAGATCGCCCGGGCGCTGGGCGCCGAGCCGCCGGAAGGCTTCAACTACGAGCTGTTCCTCGACGAGAAGGGACAGAAGATCTCCAAGTCGAAGGGCAACGGCCTCTCCATCGAGGACTGGCTGACCTACGCCTCGCCGGAGAGCCTTGCGCTGTTCATGTACCAGTCGCCGCGCTCGGGCAAGCGGCTGTTCTTCGATGTCATCCCGCGCAACGTGGACGATTACTTCGGCTTCCTCGCCAAGTATCCGGAGCAGGATCTCAAGCTCCAGCTCGGCAACCCGGTGTGGCACATCCATTCCGGCCACCCGCCGCAGGTGGAGATGCCGATCTCCTTCACCATGCTGCTCAACCTCGCCGCCGCCTCCAACACCGAGGACGAAAGCGTGCTGTGGGGCTTCCTGCGCCGGCACGTGCCCGGCGTCTCGGCCGAGACCCATCCCAAGCTCGCCGAGCTGGTGGGCTATGCGGTGAAGTATTTCCAGGACTTCGTGAAGCCGAAGAAGGTGTTCCGCGCCCCCGACGAGGTCGAGCGCGGGGCGCTGACCGCCCTCGACGCGGCGCTGGCCGCCCTGCCGGCGGATGCCGGCGGCGAGGCGATCCAGAACGCGCTCTACGACGTCGCCCGGCCGATCCCGCGCTACCAGGACTTGAAGGCCAAGGGCGCCACGGCGGAGCGGCCGGGGGTCTCCATCGAGTGGTTCAACACCCTCTACCAGGTGCTGCTCGGCCTCGAGCGCGGGCCGCGCTTCGGCTCGTTCGTGGAGATCTACGGCATCACAGAGACCCGCGACCTGATCCGCAAGGCGCTGGAAGGGAGCCTCGCCGGCGCGGCGTGAGCCAGGGAGCGGCATAGGCTCTTGTGGAGCGCACGCGGGGTGCCGCTCGGCATCGGTGAACGAGTAAGGCGGTTGGGCTGAGGCCCGCCGCTGTCGGGCCGGACCATCTTTCGCTCGCGGTGCCTCCTGACGGGCATCGCCCCTCCCCAGCCCTCCCCGCAAGCGGGAGAGGGATCGGGGCAGCGACCCTCCTCGCCAGCCGGAACGCGCTGTGGCAGGTGAGATCCGCCCCACTCCAACAGCCCAAAGCCCTCTCCCGCTTGCTGGGGAGGGGGCCGGCGCGCAGGGATAGGGCGCCGGCGTCACCTATTCGGCGACATCCAGCATCGCGGTTTCGGTGTCGAGCTGGTGGATCTTCACCTCCGGGCACACCGCCTGCGCGATCTCGCATAGATGGCGGTGGTGGGTGAGGTAGATCACCTGCCCCTCACGGGCCATCCCGGCGAACAGGCGGAAGGCTTCCTCGGCGCGGAAGTCGTCGAACGTCTCCATGATGTCGTCGGCGATGAACGGCACCGGCACCCGGGCGCGGGTGAATTCGTGATAGCCGGCCACGCGCAGCGCCAGATAGAGCTGGAACCGCGTGCCCTTGGACAGTTCGTTCGCCGCCTTCGAGCCGCCGTCGGCGCCGAGCGCGATCAGCACCTCGCCGTCCTTGCCCGGCTGCGCGGCGAGGCCGGCATAGGCGCCGCGGCTAATGATGCGGAAGGCCTCGGAGGCCTTGGCCATCATGGCGCTGCGGTGCCGCTCGCGATAGGCCGCGAGCGCGCTCTCGGCGGCCGCGGTGCCGGCGCGCAGCTCCAGGTAGCGCAGCGCGCCCTCCTCGATCTCCACCAGCAGGGTGCGGCGACGTTCAGTGAGCTCCGCCGCGCGGCCGTCCCCGCCGATGGCGGCGATGGCATCCTCGGCCCGGGTCCGGGCGGCGAACACGGTGTGGCAGTGCCGGTCCTGGTCCTCGCAGCGGGCGGTGAGGTCGGCCAGCTCCACTTCCAGCGCGGGGCGGTCGGCGGCATCCAGCCGACGCTCCGCATCGGCGAGGTCGGAGGTGCCGAGGGCGGTGCGGATGTCGTCCTCCAGCGCCGCGACCTGGGCCGCGATGCGCGCCCGCTTCTCGCCTTCCGCCAGCGCCACGGCCACCGCATCGAGGCCGGAGACCCCGAAGAAGCCGGTCATGGCCGCCTTGCGCTGCTCGTGGGTGGCGAGGGCGGCGGCGATGCCGCGGGCCTCCTCGCGAACCGTCTCCAGCGCGGCGAGGGCGGCGGCCCGCTTCTCATCCTGGGCGAGGGCGTCGCGCACCCGCCGCTCGATCTCGTCGGCGCGCTCGGCCGCAGGCCGCTCGTCAGCGGCGAGGCCGAGGCCGGCGGCGAGGCTTTCCACCTCGCCTTGGAACTGGTCCTGGTCGCGGGCCATGGCGGAGATGCGGTGGACCAGCCCCTCCTTCGCCTCCAGCACCGGCCCGAGGCCGGCGAGGGCGGCCAGGGATTCGCGCACGGTCGCCACGGTCGGCGTCGCGCCGGCGCCGAGCCAGCAGGCGGCGCAGGCGGCCTGCCACTCGGCGTCCCATGCGGCGACCGCCGCCTCCGCCGACGTCACCGCGGCCCGGCGCTGGCCAAGGTCGCGGCCGGCGGCGGCGCAGGCGTCGCGCTGGACGCGGACGGCCTGCTCGCGGGCGATCAGCGCCTCGCCTTGGGCCAGCAGGCGTTCGAGGGCGGCCACCGGCCGCTCCTCCGGAACCGCATCGGCTTCCCCGGCGCCCTCGGGCAGGACAGCGCCGAGCGCGGCGCGCACCTGCGCCAGGGCGGCGGCGGCATCGGCTTCGACCGCCGCCAGAGCGAGGGCGGCGGCCTGCACGGCCTCGCGCGCGTCGAGCGCCCTGCTGCGCTGGGCCAGCCAGTCCTCGAGATCGGCCAGCGTCATCCGCCCGGCGAGCACCGGCGCCATGATGCGGATCGCCGCCGTCACCTCGTTCTCCAGCGCCTGCAGCTCGCCGCGGGCGCGGGCCTCAAGAATCCGGGCGTTGCGGGCTTCGGCCTCGGCCACGGCAAGGGTGGATGCCACCTGATGCAGCCGGGCCAGCGCGCCGGCATGGGCGGCGCGGGCGGCCACCGCCCGGTCGTCCGCCCGCAGCGCGGCCTCGAAGGCATCGGCGGTGACGGAGCCCAGGTCGCGGCGATGCTGCCCCCAGGCCTCCTCGCGGCGGGCACGCAGGGTCTCGGCCATGGCGTCGCCGGGCACGCCGGAAGCGCCGATCGCCCCGGCCAGCCCCTGCCGCTCGGCGGTGAGGCGCACCACCTCGGCCGTTGTGCGCTCGGCTTCGTCGCGATGGCGCAGCACCGCGGCGCGGCGCTCGTCCAGCGCCGCCTTGCGGTGGACGATGGCCTGCGGCGCCGGAGCGCGCAGCTTCAGCAGCGCATCGGGGGTGCCGGTCCAGGGGGCGAGGGCGAGGATCCGGTCGTCGAGGCTCGCCTGCGCGGCCTCCAGCGCCTGCTGCGCCAGCCGCCGGCGGGGCGCATGCTCGCCCCCGCGGGTGGCGGCGAGCACCGCGGCGAGGGTCGCCAGCGCCGTCTCCCGGGTGCCGTCCGCGGCCGTCGCGGCCTGCGGATCACCGCCGGCCGCGACGAGGCGCGCCTCGGCCTCGACGAGGACCGCCTGGGCCCGCTCGGCCTCTGCCAGCGCGGTAGCGCGGGCCGCCTCGACACCGGAGCGGCTTTCCATCAACCCTCGAAGCTGCCCCACGGCAGCGGCGCCGAGCAGCAGCGCGGCGGGGTCCGCCTCGCCTTCCCGGTCGACCTGCCGAAGCAGCCCGGAGAGGGCGGTGTCCTTGTCGCGCAGCTGCGTATCGAGCTTGGGAATATCCTTGCCGGCGGTGAGGTGCCGGGCCTTGAGGTCGGCCAGCCACGCCAGCCGCGGCGCCAGCGCCAGGGCCGCCGGATCGACGATGAGGGCGTCGAGCTGCGCCTGCCGGCGCGCCACGTCGTCGGCCACGTAGTCGGCGCGGGTGCGCAGGGTGGCGTCGGCCTCCATGAGGGCGGGCAGGTCGGCGCCCCAGCCCGCGGGCGGCATCGGCCGCTCGGGAAGCGCCGCCAGCTCGGCCCGCAGCGGGCGCAAGGTGGCAAGGCGTGGCAGGGCGCCCAACTCGCGGGCGGTCGTATCCATCCGCAGCCGCATCCGGGTGCGCTCGGCGATGGCCTCCTCGTAGCGCAGGCTCGCCTCCTCGCGCGCCTCCACCAGGCGGGCGTGGTCGGCAGCGAGGGTGTCGAGCGCCTCGCGCTCCTCCTTCAGCTTCGCGATCTGCGCCTTCAGCTCGGCCAGCCGGCCGGAGCGGCCGTAATAGCGATAGAAGCCGTCCGCCTCTGCCCGCAGCGCGCCCAGCCGGCGGCCGAGATCGGCAAGGCCGGCGCTGGCCGAGAACAGGAGCTCGCCGAGATCGCCCTTGCTGGCGAGGATGCTCTCGCCGCCCCTCTCAAGGGTGTCGTCGTCGAGCAGGAACATGGTGCGGTAGGCATCGCGATCCATGCCGCCGAGAGCGCCGCGCAGGGCGCTTTCGGGAATCGGGCGATCCTCGGCGTCGAGCAGGCTGTTCTGCGGCCGCTTGATGCGGCCGACCGGCCGCGGGCCGTCCTCAAGGTCCAGCACCGCGCCGATGCGCATGGTGGGATAGGCGTGCAGGAAGCCGTACTGGCTCTGCGCGGGAATGCCGAACAGGAGGTCCAGCACCGCGTTGGAGGCGGTGGACTTGCCGGCCTCGTTCGGCCCGTAGATCACATGCAGGTCCGGCGCGCCCTCCGGCGGCGGGCCGAAATCCAGCACGCGGTCGGTGAACTTGCCGTAGCGGATGAGCTGAAGCTGGCGGAAGCGCATGTCAGGCCGCTCCCTCGCCGGCACGCAGGCGCGCCAGCACGTTTTCCGTTCCCTCGCGGGCGAGCGCATCCAAAAGCGCGCCCGATGCGTCGGCGTCCGCGCCCAGGATGTCGCGGCATTCGGGGGGAAGCTGCTTGCGCAGCTCGTCGGCGATGCGGGCCATCTCGCCCTTGAACGCGTCGGAGGGCAGAATTTCCTGCGCCATCAGCCGGCTGAGCTCGCCGAGCGGATCGCCCGGCACCGCGATGCTCTCGCCCGGCGCGTGACAGGCCGCCTCCAGCTTCTCCACCGAGGCGCTGCCGACCACGGCTGCCCGCTCGTCCGCCTCCGCCTTGAGCAGATCGAGGTCACGGCGGATCCGCCACGCCAGCGGCGTTGTGCCGGTGAGGGCGAGCCGGGCCACCAGATGCGGGCTGCGCACCATCGCCCGCCGGCCTTCCAGCACCCGGCCAATGGCCTCGGGGAGGTCGCGCCATTCGGTGATGCCGCTGACGTCCAGGCTCACCCGCTGGAACTCGGCGACCGAGGTGAGGCGCTCCTCCAGCCGCACCGTGCGGTCGGCGCCGATGCTGGCGAGGGTCACAGATTTCGGCCCCGCCTCGTTGATGTCGCGCCCCTGGGGCATGCCGGCCATGACCACGGTGGACGTGCCGGTCGCGGCGACGGCGCGCTGGTGGATGTGCCCGAGCGCCCAGTAGCTGAAGCCGGTGGCGGACAGCTCGGCCACGCTGGAGGGTGCATAGACGTCGTGGCCCGGCGCGCCGCCGAGGCTGGTGTGCAAGAGGCCGATATTGGCCGCCCCTTCCACCGCCGGCCGGTAGCGCCCGACGAGGCTCTCCGGCACCTGCGGCTGGGCGAAGCTGAGGCCGTGGATCACCACCGGAAACCGCCCCGGCCCGCGCTCCAGCGCGATCGCCTCTGCCCGGCCGCCGAACACCTTGACGCTCGGCGGCAGCACCAGCTCCCGGGTGATGCGCGACATGGCGTCGTGATTGCCGCGGATGATGAAGGTCGCGATGCCCGCCGCATCGAGCCGGCGCAGCTCCTCCGCCAGGAAGCGGGCGGTCTTCATGGAGGTCTGGTCGCCGTCATAGAGATCGCCGGCGATGAGGACCGCGTCCACCCGCTCGCTCAGGGCGATGTCGATGATCCGCGTGAAGGCCCGGCGCGTCGCATTGCCGATCAGCCCCGCCAGCCCCGGATCGCGCAGGGCAAGCGAGCGCAGCGGCGAATCCAGATGGATGTCGGCCGCATGGATGAAGCGGAATTGATCCATGGCCCCCTTCCGATGTCGCCGCCTCAAGCGCCTCAGTGTCCCACGGACCCCCTGAAATGCTTCAAAGCTTTGATCTTAAAGCGCTTCCGTCCGACGGATGCGCTCCTGAGCGCGATCCGAGCCCAAGAAACCGCGCGGCGGCTCCCCATGCTCGATGAATCGCCCTTTCAATTATTGATAGAGAACGCGTGCCCCCACCAGACCGCCGTCTTACGCACGCGACGCTACAAGCCCCGCCCCCGGTCACCGCATCGTTGCAGCGAACGGCGGCCGCCGCGATAACTCGGCTTTGGCTTATCTCACAGCCATGCTGCAACGCAACAAGGAGTTGCACGCCGCGGATCAGTCTTTGGCAGGAGTGTCGCGGCGACGCCACGCATCGCGCAACTGGACCGGATCACCGTACCGCGAGAGCGTTTCGACCGGCGGCGCGGTCAATCCGGCTTGGTGTCGAACGGCATGGGAAAATCTTCCAGCCGCACGATGCCGCTGAGGGCGATGTAGATCAGCGCGGCCGTCACCACGGCGGCGAGCACGGTGGTGACGAGCATCTTGCGCAGCAGCTGCGGGCGGACCGGGGCGCCGGGATCGGTGCCCGGTGTCACATCCACGGCCTCGGCCTGCGAGCGCACGCCGAAGGGCAGCACCGCGAACAGCACCACCCACCAGACGATGAAATAGACGGCGAGGACGGACCAGACCGACACGGAAAGCTCCTCCCTCGCTGCCCGGGCGACCCGCCTGACGGCGGGCCGGCGTCCTCAGGCCTGCTCCAGCTCCACCAGGGTGCCGTTGAAGTCCTTCGGGTGCAGGAACAGCACCGGCTTGCCGTGGGCGCCGATCTTCGGCTCACCGGAGCCGAGCACCCGCGCGCCCTTGGCCTTGAGCTGGTCGCGGGCGACGATGATGTCGTCGACCTCGTAGCAGATGTGGTGGACACCGCCGTCCGGGCTGCGCTCCAGGAACTTGGCGATGGGCGAGTTCTCGCCCAGCGGCTCCAGGAACTCGATCTTGGTGTTGGGCAGGGTGACGAAGACGGTGGTGACCCCATGCTCCGCCTGCGGCACCGCCGCCGACACTTCCGCCCCCAGCGTATCGCGATACAGCGCGGAGGCAGCGGCGATGTCGCGCACCGCGATGGCCACATGGTTCAGCTTGCCGATCATCGTCCTCTTCCTCCCTCGGGTCCGCCCCGAGTTTCGCTCAAACCTCGACCACGTGCACGTGGCAAACCGGCTTCTTTCCCCAGGCCGCGTTCACCGCCGCCCGCACCGCCCGCTCGATGCTCTCGCCCATGGCTTCCGGATCGCGCCGGCGGGCCTTGGGCAGGCCGTCGAGGGTGGCGACCACGGCGTCGAGCACCGCATCGAGCATGTCGACGCCGCCCTCCCCGCGCTCGGGAATGCCGGTGAGCTCCACCGAGGGATCGCCGGCGATGCCGCCGCCGCGATCCACCGCCAGCGCCACCGAGACCACGCCCACGAAGCTCAGCTTGCGCCGCTCCGGCAAGGCCCGCGCGGTCTGCTGCAGCAGCAGCCGGCCATCCTTGTAGAGGCGGCCGTAATGCAGCTCGTCCACCCGCTCCGCCGGGCCGGGGGCGAGGCGGATCACATGGCCGTCATAGCAGTTCACCACCTCCGGCACGCCGAGCTTGCGGGCCAGCGCGGCGTGGGCGTGCAGGTGCATCGCCTCGCCGTGCACCGGCACCGCCACCTGCGGCCGCACGAAGCCGTACATCTTCTCCAGCTCGCCGCGCCGCGGATGGCCGGAGACGTGGACCAGGCCGTCGCGATCGGTCATCACCTCGACGCCCCGCTTCACGAGGGCGTTGATGATGTGGTTCACCACCTTCTCGTTGCCGGGAATGGTGCGCGAGGAGAACACCACCATGTCGCCGGGCGACAGGGCGATCTCGGGATGGTCGTCATCGGCGATGCGCCGCAGCGCCGCCCGCGGCTCGCCCTGGCTGCCGGTGAGGATGGCCACCACCTTGTCGCGCGGCAGGTAGCCATAGGCCTCGGCGCTGCGGAAGGCGGGCACGCCCTCCAGCAGGCCCTGCTCGCGGGCGACCGCGATGACCCGCTCCAGCGCCCGGCCGACCACCACCACCTCGCGCCCGTTCGCCCGCGCCGCATCGGCGATGCCGCGGATCCGCGCCACGTTGGAGGAGAAGGTGGTGAAGGCGATGCGGTGGCGGGCCTTGCCGACGATGGTCCTGAGCGAGGCCGCCACGTCCGCCTCGGACGGGGAGACGCCGTCGCGGATGGCGTTGGTGGAATCGCAGATCATCGCCCGCACGCCCTCGTCGCCGAGGGCGGTGAGGCGGGCGGTGTCGGTGGCATGGCCGACGACCGGGGTCGGATCGAGCTTCCAGTCGCCGGTATGCAGCACCAGCCCGGCGGCGGTGCGGATCGCCACCGCGTGGCTGTCCGGGATCGAGTGGGCGACCGGCACAAACTCCACCGTGAAGGGGCCGATCTCCACCGGCACCCCGGAGCGCACCACGGTCATCGGCAGCTTCTGCGGCGCCCCGGGCTCGCCGGCGCGCTTGGCCTCCAGCAGGCCGGCGGTGAAGCCGGTGGTGAAGATCGGGCACTTGAGGCGGGGCCAAAGGTCCAGCACCGCGCCGATATGGTCCTCGTGGCCGTGGGTGAGGACGAGGCCGGCGATGGACCCCTTGTTCTCCTCCAGGAAGCGGATGTCGGGCAGCACCAGGTCGACGCCGGGGGCCTCGTCGCCGGCAAAGCTCATGCCGAGGTCGACGATCAGCCATGTCCGGGCGCGCCGCGGCCCAAAGCCGTAGAGGCCGAGATTCATGCCGATCTCGCCGACGCCGCCAAGCGGGGCAAAGACAAGTTCGTCAGGCTGGGCCATCACAGGAGTCACTTCCGCAAGAACCGGCGCCGGGCGCCGTGGATGATCCGGCCGGGCCGGAAACGAACGATCGCGAGGGCGCGATCGAATAGGGTGCAGCCGGCCGAGAAGGCAACCGGCGCGGTGGCCGACGGCAGCCGATCCCAGCCCCGGCCCGACGAGCCGTTGCCGCCACCAGAACCGGGCCCGAAGCCCGGCAGACGGCGACCAGCGCCCGCTCCCGAACCCAAGCACCTCGCCCCGGATACCGCCCGGTCGGCGGTCTTGTCCAGAGCCCACACCCAACCGGCGACAAAGGGCGACAGGCCGGATCAGGCCGATTCCCGGCAATGCTTCGAAGAGCCGTTGACGCGGCAACCGGCACCAGCCCACGGCACCATGTCCCCGGATACCGTTTTGGGGCGCGATCCGGTCAGACTGGATCTTTCACCCGAGCCGCCCGGCGCGCGGCGCCAGCTTCACCAAAAACGCCGCGCCAGGATCGCCGGCTCTCTTCACACCCGCCATGGTGGGGCCCGGTCCTGGCCCGATGCCGGCGCGCCAACGCCTTGAGCATCGCGCGCGCCTGACCATGCGGCCCCATGGGTGACATTCATCCGCACCGCTTGCGCTGCAAGGCCGGGCGACGCACCCCCTGGAGACTTTTGCGCATATACTGGAGTGCGAGACCTCCCGGCCCCATGATCGAACGCGTTTCCCTGATGCGAACCGGCATCCGGTCCGCTCAAAGGCATTTTAATCCTGAACCCGCACCGAGACGTCGCCGGCGGTGATGATCTCGGCGACCCCGTCACGGCGGCGCAGCATCATGGCGCCGCGCGCGTCGATGCTCTCGAAGCGGCCCACCACCTCGCGGTCGCCGATCTTCACGCTCACCTGGTCGCCCATGCCGAGGGCATGCCGCATCCAGTCGCTGCGGATGGCCGGGAAGCCGTTGCCGGTGTTCCACTGATTGAGTCGAACCGCCATGGCGAGGTCGAGGGCTTCCAGCAGCCGGTCCGGTGCGGTCGGCGCTCCCGCCGCTTCCAGGCTGGTGGCGCGGTAGGGCAGATCCACCGGATGATGCAGGCAGTTGACGCCGAAGCCGATCACCGCCGCAGCCCGGCCGGAGGAATCGGAGGCCCCCTCGACCAGGATCCCCGCGAGCTTGCCGCCGTTGAGCAGCAGGTCGTTGGGCCACTTCATCTCGAGGTTCTCGGCCGGGATCTGCGGCGCGGCGGCCAGCACCGCGTCGCGCAAGGCGAGCCCGGCGACGAAGCACAGCTGGGCGAGATTCGCCGCCGGCGCCGGATTGGGCAGCACCAGGGTCGCGAACAGGTTTCCGAGCTCAGAGGTCCACGGCCGGCCCCGCCGCCCGCGCCCGGCCGTCTGCACATCCGCCACCAGCCAGACCGGGAAGACCTCGCCCCGGTTGAGGCGTGCCAACCCCTCGGCGTTGGTGGAGCCGATCTCGGTGAAGCGGATGATGGGAACCGTGGAACCCTGGAATTCGTATGATGCCATCAGATCAGAAAAGCGAGCGGGCGGCAGCCCCGGCTGCCTCGATGAGAGGAGCGGGATAAACGAAATAGAAGATGGTGAAAAGCCCGCTCACCGCCAGCACCGCCTTCAGCTCGGTCGGCATCGGATCGAACGCCTCGGCCGGCTCGTCGAAATACATGATCTTGACGATCCGCAGGTAGTAGTACGCACCCACCACCGAGGACAGGACGCCGATCACCGCCAGGGCGTAGAGCCCGGCCTGGATAGCCGCCACGAAGACGTAGTATTTGGCGAGGAAGCCGGCCAGCGGCGGGATGCCAGCCAGAGAGAACATCAGCGCCGCCAGCATCAGCGCCATCACCGGCCGGTTGCGCGACAGGCCGGCGAGGTCCTCGATGGTCTCCACCGCCTGGCCCTTGCGCCGCATGGCGAGCACGCAGGCGAAGCTGCCCAGGGTCATGGCCACGTAGATCGCCATGTAGAGCAGCACGCCCCGCACCCCGGCCTCGGTGCCGGCGGCAAGACCCACCAGCGCGAAGCCCATGTGGCCGATGGACGAATAGGCCAGCAGCCGCTTGATGTTGCGCTGGCCGATGGCGGCGAACGCGCCGAGCAGCATCGACGCCACCGAGACGAAGGCGACGATCTGCTGCCACTGGTGGGTGATGTGGGGGAACGCCTCCATCACCACCCGCACGAAGATCGCCATGCCCGCCACCTTCGGCGCGGTGGCGAAGAACACCGTGACCGGAGTGGGCGCGCCCTCATAGACGTCCGGCGTCCACATGTGGAACGGCACGGCGGAGACCTTGAAGCACAGGCCCGCCAGCAGGAAGACGAGGCCGAAGATCAGACCGATGGACGGGGTCTGCACCACCTGGGCGATGGCGTTGAAGTTGACCGAGCCGGTGAAGCCGTAGATCAGCGAGGCGCCGTAGAGCAGCATGCCCGACGACAGCGCGCCGAGGACGAAATACTTCAGACCCGCCTCGGTGGAGCGCACCGAATCCCGGTTGATGGCGGCGACCACGTAGAGCGAAAGGCTCATCAGCTCGAGGCCGAGATAGAGCGCGATCAGGTCGCCGGCCGAGACCAGCATGCACATCCCGAGGGTGGCGATCACCACCAGCACGGCATATTCGAACTTCTCCTGCTTCTCCCGGTGCTGCCAGTCCACCGCCATCACGAGCGAAACCGCGGCGCCGGTGATGGCGAGCAGCTTCATGTAGCGGCCGAAGGCATCCACCACCAGCGAGCCGTGGAAGGCGACCACCGGGCCGGCCGGCCCGATCAGCACCAGCACGCCGGCCGCGGCCAGCGCCGCGATGGCGAGCCCCGTCACGAGGCCGGACGACCCCTCGCCCCGCACCGCGCCGATCAGGATCAGCGAGATGGCGGAGAGGGCCAGCACCAGTTCGGGCAGAACCGCGCCGAGGGGAGGCAGGAGCTGCGACATGGTCACCTCAGTCACCCGATCAGAAGGGCAGCACGAGCGCGGTCTTCACCGCGCCGGCCACCAGGTCGGTGCGCGCGATCACCGCGCCCACGGCATGGTTGGTCATATTCAGGATCGGCGCCGGCCACACCCCGAACAGGATGGTCAGCACCACAAGCGGCAGCATGATCGCAATCTCGCGCGGCGAGAGGTCGGCGATGGCCTTCAGGTTCTCCTTCTCCAGCGGGCCGAAGACGACCCGCAGGTAGAGCCACAGCGCGTAGCCCGCGGAGAGGATGACGCCGGTAGCCGCGAAGAAGGCGATCCAGGTGTTGCGCTCGAAGGCGGCGAGCATGGTCAGGAACTCGCCGACGAAGCCCGAGGTGCCCGGCAGGCCGACATTGGCCATGGTGAACACCATCAGCACCGTCGCGTAGAGCGGCATGCGATGCACCAGGCCGCCATAGGCGGAGATCTGCCTCGTATGCATGCGGTCGTAGATGACGCCGACGCACAGGAACAGCGCGCCCGAGACGAAGCCGTGGGAGATCATCAGGAACATCGCGCCCTGCAGCCCCGCCTCGTTCATGGCGAAGATGCCCATGGTCACGAAGCCCATGTGGGCGACGGACGAGTAGGCGATGAGCTTCTTGATGTCCTCCTGCACCAGCGCCACCAGCGAGGTATAGACGATGGCGATCGCCGACAGCGTCCACACCACCGGAGCGAAATCATGCGACGCCAGCGGGAACATCGGCAGCGAGAACCGCAAGAAGCCGTAACCGCCCATCTTCAGCAGGATTCCGGCCAGGATCACCGACCCCGCAGTCGGCGCCTCGACGTGGGCGTCGGGCAGCCAGGTGTGCACCGGCCACATGGGCATCTTCACCGCGAAGGAGGCGAAGAAGGCCAGCCACAGCCAGATCTGCATGCCCGGCGGGAAGCCGTGCTGCATCAGCACCGGGACATCGGTGGTGCCGGACTGCCAGTACATGGCCATGATGGCCAGCAGCATCAGCACCGAGCCGGTGAGCGTGTAGAGGAAGAACTTGAACGACGCATAGATGCGCCGCTGCCCGCCCCAGATGCCGATGATGAGGAACATCGGGATCAGGCCGGCCTCGAAGAAGAAGTAGAAGAGCACGAGGTCGAGCGCGGAGAAGGTGCCGAGCATCATCGTCTCGAGCACCAGGAACGCGATCATGTACTCCTTCACCCGCTTCGACACGCTCTCCCAGGAGGCGAGGATGCAGAACGGCATCAGGAAGGTGGTGAGGACGACGAACGGCAGCGAGATGCCGTCGACGCCCATGTGGTAGGAGGCGAGCCCCGCGAGCCACGGCGTCTTCTCGACGAACTGGAAGCCCGGCGCCGCGGCGTCGAAGCCCGGCAGCAGCAGCAGCGACACCACGAAGGTGACGAGCGTGGTCCACAGCGCCACCCAGCGGGCATTGCGCGCCGCTACCTCGTCGTCGCCCCGCACCACAAGGATGAACAGGGCGCCGACCAGCGGCAGGAAGGTGATGACGGAAAGGATCGGCCAGTCGGTCATCGCGTCACGCCTCCGGCGAACATGAACCACGTGACGAAGACGGCGACGCCGATCAGCATCACGAAGGCATAATGGTAGAGGTACCCGGTCTGCAGCCGCACCACCCGGCCGGTGATGTCGACCACCCGCGCGGACACCCCGTCCGGCCCGAAGCCGTCGATGATGGTGCCGTCACCGCGCTTCCACAGCAGGCGGCCGAGCCACAGGGTCGGTCGCACGATGATGCGGTTGTACAGCTCGTCGAAGTACCACTTGTTGAGCAGGAACTGGTACAGCGCGTCCTGCGACCGGGCCAGCGCCACGGGCACCCGCGGATCCACGATGTAGAACCAGTAGGCGACGATGAAGCCGCCGACCATCATCACCGTGGGCAGATACTTCGCCCACAGCGGGATCTCGTGGATGGCGTGCAGGATATGGTTGTCCGGCCCCATGAAGATGGCGTTGCGGAAGAAGTGCTCCACACCTTCGCCGACGAACACGTTGTAGAAGGCGACGCCGGCGAACAGCGCCCCCACCGCCAGCAGCCCCAGCGGGATGGTCATCACCAGCGGGCTCTCGTGCGCGTGCTCGTAGTGATGATGGTCGTGCGGCTTGCCGTGGAAGGTCATGAACGCGAGGCGCCAGGAATAGAACGAGGTCAGCGCCGCGGCGATCACGGTCATCCAGTAACCGTAGACGTGGAAGTAGTTGTGGCTCATGAACGCGGATTCGATGACCGCGTCCTTCGAGTAGAAGCCGGCGGTGAACGGGAAGCCGGTCAGCGCCAGGGTGCCGATCACCATCATCCAGTAGGTGAAGGGGATCTTCTTCCTCAGCCCGCCCATGTGCCGCATGTCCTGCTCATGGTGCATGGCATGGATGACCGAGCCGGCGCCAAGGAACAGCAGCGCCTTGAAGAAGGCGTGGGTGAACAGGTGGAACATGCCGATGGAGTAGGCGCCCGCCCCCATCGCCACGAACATGTAGCCGAGCTGGGAGCAGGTGGAGTAGGCGATCACTCGCTTGATGTCGTTCTGCACCAGGCCGATGGTGGCGGCGAAGAAGGCGGTGGTGGCGCCCACCAGCATCACCACGTTGAGCGCGGTCTGCGACAGCTCGAAGATGGGCGACATGCGCGCCACCATGAACACGCCGGCGGTCACCATGGTCGCGGCATGGATGAGGGCCGACACCGGGGTGGGGCCTTCCATGGCGTCGGGCAGCCAGGTGTGCAGCAGGAACTGCGCCGACTTGCCCATGGCGCCGACGAACAGCAGCAGCGCGATGACGGTGGGTGCATCCCAGTGGTGGCCCAGGAAGGGAATGGTCTTGCCCACCAGCGAGGGCGCGGCCGCGAACACGCTGCCGAAGGCCACCGACCCGGTCATCACGAACACCGCGAAGATGCCCAGCATGAAGCCGAAGTCACCCACCCGGTTGACCACGAAGGCCTTCATGGCCGCCGCGTTGGCGGAGGGCTTCTGGTACCAGAAGCCGATCAGCAGGTAGGAGGCGAGGCCCACGCCTTCCCAGCCGAAGAACATCTGCACCAGGTTGTCGGCGGTCACCAGCATCAGCATGGCGAAGGTGAACAGCGAGAGGTAGGCGAAGAAGCGCGGCCGGCTCTCGTCCTCGTGCATGTAGCCGATGGAGTAGAGGTGGACCAGCGACGACACCGAGGTCACCACGATCAGCATGATCACGGTGAGGGTGTCGATACGCAGCGCCCAGTCGATCTTCAGGTCGCCGACCCCGATCCAGGTGAACAACTGCACCCGCGTCTCGTAGCCGCCGAAGCCGGTGCTGACGAAGGCGATCCAGGAGAACAGGCAGGCCAGGAAGAGCAGCGAGGTGGTGACCACCTCGCTCGCCCGCGCGCCGATGGCCTTGCCGAACAGCGCAGCGATCAGGAAGCCGATGAGGGGGAAGAAGACAATCGCCTGATACATGGCTTCAACCCTTCATGGCGTTGATGTCCTCGACGGCGATCGACCCGCGGTTGCGGTAGAACACCACGAGGATGGCGAGCCCGATGGCCGCCTCGGCCGCCGCGACGGTGAGCACCAGCAGCGCGAAGATCTGCCCCGCGATGTTCCCGAGGAAGATCGAGAACGAGACGAGGTTGATGTTCACGGCGAGCAGGATCAGCTCCACCGACATCAGGATGACGATGACGTTCTTCCGGTTGAGGAAGATGCCGAGGGTGCCGAGCGTGAAAAGGATCGCGGCAACCGTCAGGTAGTGGGAAAGGCCGATCACCATGTCCGCCCCCTAGAGCCCCTGGCCCGGCCGCACCTTGACCACTTCCATAGCGGTCTCGGGGGTGCGGGCGACCTGGGCGGGAATATTCTGCCGCTTCACCCCCGCCTTGTGGCGCAGGGTCAGCACGATGGCGCCGATCATGGCCACCAGCAGCACGAAGCCGGCGGCCTGGAAGGCGTAGATGTAGTCGGTGTAGAGCACCCGGCCGATGGCCTGGACGCTGCCGATCTCGGCCGCCGGCGGGGTCGCGGCGGCGTTGGCGACCGCGGCGGTCACCCCCGGGCCGGTCGCCCAGGCCCCCACCACCAGCACCAGCTCGGCAAGGAAGATGGCGCCCACCAGGATGCCGATGGGCAGGTATTGCAGGAAGCCCTGGCGCAGCTCCACGAAGTCCACGTCGAGCATCATCACGACGAAGAGGAACAGCACCGCCACCGCGCCCACGTAGACCACCACCAGGATCATGGCGAGGAATTCCGCGCCGAGCAGGATGAAGAGGCCCGCCGCGTTGACGAAGGCGAGGATCAGGAACAGCACCGAGTGCACCGGGTTGCGGGAGGAGATCACCATCACCGCGGACGCCACCAGCACGAAGGCGAACAGATAGAAAAACGCCGCCGCGAAGCTCATGCGCTGGCCCTCCCCTTCAGCGTCGCAACCGGGCCGCCGGTGGAAGCGCAGGCCCGCGCCGCACGCATCATCCGCGCCGCGCCGGTATTGCGCGCGCTCGTCTTCGCCGTGCCTGTGGCGCGGCCGGTGCGTCGATAGCCTTCACCCATCCCCGATGTCCACTGTCGTGGTGCCGCGCAGGACGCGCCGCCCCTGAGATCCCCCGAAAGGCGCGCCGAACGGCGCGCCGTCTTGTCTTGTTGCAACGTGCCGGGCAGGCACGCTGTCTTGTCCTGTTCCCGCGCGCCGGAGGGCGCGCCGCCCTGCTTCGGCCGGAGCCCGGCGGGTCAGCGATACGGAGCGTCCAGGGCGATGGCGCGGGCGATCTCCCGCTCCCACCGGTCGCCGTTCGCGAGCAGCTTTTCCTTGTCGTAGTAGAGTTCTTCGCGCGTCTCGGTGGCGAACTCGAAGTTCGGTCCCTCGACGATGGCATCGACCGGGCACGCCTCCTGGCAGAAGCCGCAATAGATGCACTTCACCATGTCGATGTCGTAGCGCGTGGTGCGGCGGGTGCCGTCGTTACGGCGCGGGCCGGCCTCGATGGTGATGGCCTGGGCGGGGCAGATGGCCTCGCACAGCTTGCAGGCGATGCAGCGCTCTTCCCCGTTCGGGTAGCGCCGCAGGGCATGCTCGCCGCGGAAGCGCGGCGAGAGCGGGCCCTTCTCGAAGGGGTAGTTCAGCGTCGCCTTGGGCTTGAAGAAATAGCGCATGGCGAGGAAGAAGCCCGAGACCAGCTCGGTCAGGAGAAGGGCGCGCGCGGCCTGATCGAGCCTCATGGACGCTCTCCGGTGCAGCGATGCGAAGGAAGGAGGGAGAACGGCTTCATTGCGGCGCCGTCCCGGTGAAGTGCAGCACGCCGGCCACCAGCACCACGTAGAAGAGCGTGATGGGCAGGAACACCTTCCAGCCCAGCCGCATGAGCTGGTCGTAGCGATAGCGGGGCACCATGGCCTTCGCCATGGCGAAGAGGAAGAACATGAAGCACAGCTTCAGCACGAACCACACCACCCCCGGCACCCAGGTGAAGGGCGGGAACGGGATCGGGGACAGCCAGCCGCCGAGGAACAGGATCGTGCCCATGGCGCACATGGTCATGATGGCCACGTACTCGCCGAGCATGAACAGCAGGTAGGGGGTCGAGCCGTACTCGGTCATGAAGCCGGCAACCAGCTCGGATTCCGCCTCCACCAGGTCGAACGGGGGACGGTTGGTCTCCGCCAGGGCCGAGATGAAGAAGATCACGAACATCGGCAGGAGCGGGATGAAGTACCAGTTCAAGAGCCCCCAACCGCGGTCCTGCGCCGCCACGATGGCGGACAGGTTCAGCGAGCCCGCGCACATCAGCACCGTGATGATGACGAAGCCGATGGACACCTCGTAGGACACCATCTGCGCCGCCGAGCGCAGCGCCGCCAGGAACGGGTACTTCGAGTTGGACGCCCAGCCGCCCATGATGATGCCGTACACGCCCAGCGACGAGATGGCGAAGATGTAGAGCACGCCCACGTTGAGGTCGGCGATTACCCAGCCATCCGCCAGCGGCACCACCGCCCAGGCCGCCAGCGCCAGCACGCAGGTCACCAGCGGGGCGAGCAGGAAGATCGCCTTGTTGGAGCTCGCCGGAACGGTCGGCTCCTTCAGCACGAACTTCAGAAGGTCGGCGAACGACTGGAACAGGCCGAACGGCCCGACCACGTTGGGCCCGCGCCGCAGTTGCACCGCCGCCCAGATCTTGCGGTCGGCAAGCAGGATGAAGGCGATGAAGACCAGCAGCGCCACCAGAAGGGCAAGGCTCTGCCCCAGGATGATGAGCACCTGGATGAGGGTGTCCTGCCAGCTCATTGTTTCCACCCGTCTCGGGACACCGTGAATTCGAAGCTCATCGCCATCACTCCGCAGCTTCGGCGGCGAGGGTCGCCCTGAGCGCCGAGCATTCGCCCATGATGGCGGAGGCCCGGGCAATGGGATTGGTGAGATAGAAATCCGTCACCGCCGGCACGAACGCCGCCTTGTCCACGCTGCCGCCGAGGGCGGCGAGGGCGGAGACTGCGGCGCTGTCGGCCGGCACCACCGCGTCGACCCGGCCGAGATGGGGATGCCTGGCCACCACCAGCGAACGGAGCGCCGACAGATTGTCGAACGGCAGGACCTTGCCCAGCACCTCGGAGAGCGCCCGCAGCACCGCCCAGTCTTCGCGCGCCTCGCCGGGCGGGAAGGCGGCGCGGTTGGCGAACTGCACCCGGCCCTCGGTGTTCACATAGAGGCCCGACTTCTCGGTGTAGGCCGCACCCGGCAGGATCACGTCGGCCCGGTGGGCGCCCTTGTCGCCATGGGTGCCGAGATAGACCACGAAGGCGCCGGGCGCCACGTCCACCTCGTCCGCGCCCAGGAGGAAGGCCACATCCAGCGCCCCCGGCGCCGTCATGGCGGCGACGTCGAGGCCGCCCTGCCCCGGCACCGCGCCGACATCCAGCGCGCCGACCCGGGCGGCCGCGGTATGCAGCACCGCGAAGCCGTTCCAATCCTCTTTCACCGCGCCGGCCGCCACCGCGACCCGCGCCGCCAGCGCCAGCACCGCCGCGCCGTCGGGCCGTGCCAAGGCGCCCTGCCCGACGATCACCATCGGCCGCTCGGCCGCGCGCAGCACGTCCGCAAAGGTGCCGGCGCCGGTGAGGCCCGACAGGCTCTCCGGGCCCGCGCCGATATATTCGTAGCTGTAGGTCAGATCGACCTGCGGGCCGATCACCCCCACCTTGAGGCCGCCCATGCGCCAGCGCTTGCGGATGCGGGAATTGAGCACCGCCGCCTCGGCCCGCGGGTCGGTGCCCACCAGCAGGATGGCGTCCGCCGCCTCGATGCCGGCGATGCCGGGATTGAAGACGTAGCTCGCGCGCCCCAAGGCCGGATCGAGCTTCGCCCCGTCCTGACGGCAATCGATGTTGGCCGAGCCGAGCTTCTCCAGCAGCAGCTTGAGCGCGAACGATTCCTCGACGCTGGCGAGGTCGCCGACGATGCCGCCGATCCGCCCCGGCGCCGCCGCCTTGACCCTGGTCGCCACCGCCGCGAAAGCCTCGCTCCACGAGGCCGGCTGCAGCCGGCCGTCGCGGCGCACGTAGGGCCGGTCGAGCCGCTGGGTCTTCAGGCCGTCCCAGACGTAGCGGGACTTGTCGGAGATCCACTCCTCGTTCACCAGCTCGTTGGTGCGCGGCAGGATGCGCATCACCTCGCGGCCGCGGGTGTCGACGCGGATATTGGCGCCGGCGGCGTCCATCACGTCGATGGACTCGGTCTTGATCAGCTCCCACGGCCGGGCGTGGAACTGGAACGGCTTGTGGGTCAGCGCGCCCACCGGGCAGAGGTCGGCGACGTTGCCCTGCATCTCGGAGCGCATGGCGCGCTCGAGATAGGTGGTGATCTCCATGTCCTCGCCGCGGCCGATGGCCCCTAGGTCGGGCACGCCGGCGACCTCGGTGGTGAAGCGCACGCAGCGGGTGCACTGGATGCACCGCGTCATGGAGGTGCGCACCAGCGGGCCGATATACTTGTCTTCCACCGCGCGCTTGTTCTCGGCGAAGCGCGAGGTGTCGGCGCCGTAGGCCATGGCCTGGTCCTGCAGGTCGCACTCGCCGCCCTGGTCGCAGATCGGGCAATCCAGCGGGTGGTTGATGAGCAGGAACTCCATCACCCCTTCGCGGGCCTTCTTGACCATCGGGCTCTTGGTGAGCACCACCGGCGCCTCGCCATTGGGGCCGGGCCGCAGGTCCTTCACCGCCATGGCGCAGGAGGCGGTGGGCTTGGGCGGCCCGCCCTTCACCTCGACCAGGCACATGCGGCAGTTGCCGGCGATGGACAGGCGCTCATGGAAGCAGAAACGCGGAATCTCGACGCCAGCGGCCTCGCACGCCTGGAGCAGCGTGTATTCCGGCGGAACATCCAGTTCCATGTCGTCGACGACGATCTTGGCCATCCGCTCACTTCCCCGAACAACGCGTCACCAGGACGGTGGCGATGACCACCACGTCCCGGAGGCTGCGAACTATGTTTCCCTGTGGTCCCCCCTGCCGGCATCGATGCCGCAGAAGGCCGCTCCGCAGGGATCCTTACGACTGCCCGGGCTTCCACCCGGGGGTCGGGACACCGAACCGCAACAGGTTGCCGTCGGGGTCCCAGACGTAGAATTCCCGCATCCCCCAGTCGCGATCGGCGACCTCGGAGATGCGCCCACCTTCCGCCGCCCCTGCCATTTCGGCATGGAGGGCGTGGATATCGTCCGGCCGCACATAGGCGGACGTGTTCTCGGCAAACGCCTTGTCGGCGCAGCGCCAGAAATGGATCTCCATTTCGTCGCGCCCGACGATGGCGTAGCCATCCATCTCGCTCTTCACCGCAAAGCCCAGCCTGTCGCGGTACCACGCCGCCGCGGCCGACGGATCGGCGGCCGGGAAGGTCGGACAGATCTGGGCGATGCGGGCCATCACCTCACTCCGCCGCGACCGGAACCGGGTCCGGATGCGGATTGGCCGCGTACTGGTCGATCCGCGCCTCGATCACCGGCCGGAAATGCCGGATCAGCCCCTGCACCGGCCAGGCCGCCGCGTCGCCCAGCGCGCAGATGGTGTGGCCTTCGATCTGGGTGGTGACCTCCAGCAGCAGGTCGATCTCGCGCTTTTGCGCCCGGCCCTCGGCCATGCGCGAGACCACCCGCCACATCCAGCCCGTGCCCTCGCGGCAGGGCGTGCACTGGCCGCAGCTCTCATGCTTGAAGAAGGCCGAGATGCGGGCGATCGCCTTGATGATGTCGGTGGACTTGTCCATCACCAGCACGCCGGCGGTGCCGAACGACGACTTCGCGGCCCGGGTGCCGTCGAAGTCCATGATCAGGTCCATGCACTGCTCGGCCGGGATCACCGGGCAGGACGCGCCGCCGGGGATGATGCCGAGCAGGTTGTCCCAGCCGCCGCGGATGCCGCCGCCGTGCTTGTCCACCAGCTCCTTGAACGGGATGCTCATGGTCTCTTCGATCACGCACGGCGTATTGACGTGGCCGGCGAGGCTGAACAGCTTGGTGCCGGCATTGTTCGGCCGGCCGAAGGCGGCGAACCAGCCCGCGCCGCGGCGCAGGATGGTGGGTGCAACCGCGATGCTCTCCACGTTGTTCACCGTGGTGGGGCAGCCGTAGAGGCCCATGTTGGCCGGGAACGGCGGCTTCAGCCGCGGCATGCCCTTCTTGCCTTCCAGGCTCTCCAGCAGCGCGGTCTCCTCGCCGCAGATATAGGCGCCGGCACCGTGGTGCACGTAGAGGTCGAACGGGTAATCGTGGACGTTGTTCTTGCCGATCAGGCCGGCTTCATAGCACTCGTCGATGGCCTGCTGCAGGCGGACGCGCTCGTAGATGTATTCGCCGCGCACATAGATGTAGGCGGCATGCGCGCCCATCGCGAAGGAGGCGATCAGGCAGCCCTCGATCAGCGTATGCGGATCGTTGCGCATGATCTCCCGGTCCTTGCAGGTCCCGGGCTCGGATTCGTCGGCGTTGACCACGAGATAATGCGGCCGCCCGTCCGACTGCTTGGGCATGAACGACCACTTCAGGCCGGTGGAGAAGCCGGCGCCGCCGCGGCCGCGCAGCCCCGAGGCCTTCATCTCGTTGATGATCCAGTCGCGGCCCTTCTCCAGCAGGCCCTTGGTGCCGTCCCAGTTGCCGCGCGCCTTGGCGCCCGCCAGGGAGAAATCGTGCAGGCCGTAGAGATTGGTGAAGATGCGATCCTTGTCGGCGAGCATGTCCATCACTCCGCAGGTTCGCGCGGGGCGGGGGTGGTGCCTCCGGGGGCGCCGGCCTCGGCCTCGACCGCAATCTCTTCGCGCTTGTCGCGCGTGTCCTGGCCGTGCGCCGCCTTCTCTTGGGCGGCGGAGACGGCGCCGGTGGCATCGACCGGGGTCTCGGTGGCGGCACGCGGCCGGCCCGGCTGCAGCAGGTCGGCGGCCTCTGCGGCGACGGCAGCCACCGGCTCCGGCTCGACGGGCGCGACGGCGTCCTGGCGCTTCACATTGTAGATGGCCGGATCGATGAGCACCCGGGCGCCGCCTTCCGGCTCGCTGCCATGGCGGGTGTTCTGCGGACCCACCTTCACCGGGCGGCCGGCGGCGAGGTCATCGAGCAGCTTGGTGAAGTTTTCCGGGGTCAAGTCTTCGTAGTAATCGTCGTTGATCTGCACCATCGGGGCGTTGGTACAGGCGCCGAGGCACTCCACCTCCAGCCAGGAGAAGAGGCCGTCGGCGCTGATGTGGCGCTCCTCGCCGATCTTCTCGCGACAGACCGCGGCGATGCCGTCGGAGCCGCGCAGCATGCACGGGGTGGTGCCGCAGAGCTGGACGAAATACTTCCCGACCGGCTCCAGGTTGAACATGGTGTAGAAGGTCGCCACCTCCAGCACCCGGATCGGCGCCATGCCGAGGCGATCCGCCACCGCGCGCAGCGCGGGCTCGGGCAGCCAGCCGCCGGCCTCCTTCTGGGTCTCCCACAGCAGCGGCACCACGGCGCTCGCCTGTCGGCCCTCCGGATATTTCGCGATCAGCGCCTTCGCCACCTCTTCAAGACGAGGGGTGAAGTCGAAGCTCTCGGGCTGCTCGGCGGCGAGACGACGGACGGACATGGGATCAGACCTTGCAGCCGGCGCGCGTGGCGCAGCGCCCGGACAGGGAATGGGAGGCGGCGGCGGGCATCAGCGGTCCACCTCGCCGAACACGATGTCGAGAGAACCGAGCACCGCCGAGACGTCCGCCAGCATGTGCCCGCGGCAGAGGAAATCCATCGCCTGCAGATGGGCGAAGCCTGGCGCGCGGATCTTGCAGCGATACGGCTTGTTGCTGCCGTCGGAGACCAGGTAGACGCCGAATTCGCCCTTCGGCGCCTCGACCGCGGCGTAGACGTCGCCGGCCGGGACGTGGAAGCCCTCGGTATAGAGCTTGAAGTGGTGGATGAGCGCTTCCATCGACCGCTTCATCTCCCCCCGCTTGGGCGGCGAAACCTTGCCGTCCGTGGTGGAGACCGGGCCGGTCGTCTTCAGGAGCCGCTCGACGCACTGCCTCATGATCTTCGTGGACTGCCGCATCTCTTCCATGCGCACCACGTAGCGATCGTAGCAGTCGCCGTGGATGCCGATGGGGATGTCGAACTCGAGATCGGAATAGCACTCGTAGGGCTGGGCGCGGCGCAGGTCCCAGGCGGCGCCGGAACCGCGCACCATCACGCCCGAGAAACCCCAGGCCAGCGCGTCTTCCAGCGTCACCACGCCGATGTCGACGGTGCGCTGCTTGAAGATCCGGTTGCCGGTGACCAGCCGGTCGAGGTCGTCCAGCAGCTTGAGGAACGGGTCGCAGAACGCGCCGATATCCTCCACCAGCGCCCGCGGCAGATCCTGGTGGACCCCGCCGGGCCGGAAATAGGCCGCATGCATGCGGCTGCCCGAGGCGCGCTCATAGAAGATCATGAGCTTCTCGCGCTCCTCGAAGCCCCACAGCGGCGGGGTGAGCGCGCCCACGTCCATGGCGAACGTGGTGACGTTGAGCAGGTGCGACAGCAGCCGGCCGATCTCGGAATAGAGCACCCGCACCAGCTGGCCGCGGATCGGCACCTCGATGCCGAGCAGCTTTTCGGCCGCCAGGCAGTAGGCGTGCTCCTGGTTCATCGGCGCGCAATAGTCGAGCCGATCGAAATAGGGCACCGCCTGGAGGTAGGTCTTGGTCTCGATCAGCTTCTCGGTGCCACGATGCAGCAGACCGATATGCGGATCGACCCGCTCCACCACTTCGCCATTCAACTCCAGCACCATGCGCAGCACGCCGTGGGCGGCCGGATGCTGGGGGCCGAAATTGATCTGGAAGTTGCGGACCGCGTCCGCCGGCTTCACGTCGTCGAGGGTCTGTCCCATCTGGCGCTCCCTCAGCCGGCCTTGGGCGGCGCGGGCGGCTGGCCCGAGGCCTTCTCATCGCCCGGCAGGACGTAGTCCACGCCCTCCCACGGCGACAGGAAATCGAAGTTGCGGAATTCCTGCGGCAGCCGAACCGGCTCGTAGACCACCCGCTTCAGCTCGTCGTCGTAGCGCACCTCGACGAAGCCGGAGGTCGGGAAGTCCTTGCGCAGCGGATGGCCGTCGAAGCCGTAATCGGTGAGCAGGCGGCGCAGTTCCGGATGGTTGGTGAACAGGATGCCGTACATGTCGTAGGCCTCCCGCTCGAACCAGTTGGCGCCCGGGAACACGCCGCAGATGGAGGGGACCGGGGTGTATTCGTCGGTCTCCACCTTGAGGCGGATGCGCACGTTATGCTTGAGCGACAGCAGGTGGTAGACCACGTCGAACCGCTTGTCGCGGGAGGGATAGTCCACCCCGCATACGTCGACGAAGCAGTGGAACAGGCAGGCCGGGTCGTCGCGCAGGAAGGTCGCGACCTTCACGATCTGCGACGCATCCACCGCCAGCGTCAGCTCACCGAACGCCAGCGACGTCCCGGCCACCGCGCCGGGCAGCGCGCCGGAGACGTGAAGCGCAAGGTCTTTGAGGGTCTCGTCCATCTGGGGATTCCCGCTAGGTCCGACTTTGGCGCTCAGCGCTCGATGGTGCCGATGCGGCGGATCTTCTTCTGAAGCATGAGCACGCCGTAAAGCAGCGCCTCCGCCGTCGGGGGGCAGCCGGGGACATAGATGTCCACCGGAACCACCCGGTCGCAGCCGCGCACGACGGCGTAGGAGAAGTGGTAGTAGCCGCCGCCATTGGCGCACGAGCCCATGGAGATGACGTAGCGCGGCTCCGGCATCTGGTCGTAGACCTTGCGCAAGGCCGGGGCCATCTTGTTGGTCAGGGTGCCGGCGACGATCATCACGTCCGACTGCCGCGGCGAGGCGCGCGGGGCGAAGCCGAAGCGCTCGACGTCGTAGCGCGGCATCGACACCTGCATCATTTCCACCGCGCAGCAGGCGAGGCCGAAGGTCATCCACCAGAGCGAGCCGGTGCGCGCCCAGGTGACCAGTTCGTCCGCCGTGGTGAGGATGAAGCCCTTGTCGGCGAGCTGCGCGTTGATCTCCTTGTAGAAGGGATCATCCGCGCCGATCGGGCGGCCGGTGGCCGGATCGACGATGCCTTTCGGGGCCGGTGCCAGATCCGGCGTGCTGGCAGAAGGGGTCAGTCCCATTCCAGAGCTCCCTTGCGCCACTCATAGATGAACCCGACCGTCAGCACGGCGAGGAAGGTCATCATCGACCAGAAACCGAGATTGCCGAGGCCGCCGAAGGTGACCGCCCACGGAAACAGGAAGGCCACTTCCAGGTCGAAGATGATGAAGAGAATCGAGACCAGGTAGAAGCGGACGTCGAACGTCATGCGGGCGTCGTCGAAGGCGTTGAAACCGCATTCATACGCCGAGAGCTTCTCCGGATCCGGATTGCTGTAGGCCACGAGGAAGGGCGACACCAGCAGCGCCAGCCCGATCACCAGCGATACGCCGATGAAGATGACCACTGGCAAGTAATCCGTGAGCAACGCGTTCATGGGTCTCGCACCTCGGGGACACGGAAACGTCGCGCTGGAATTGCACGAATGTACCGGCCTCGGTTGGAGGAGTTCGAAACGACGCCGCAGCCTTATCGCAGCGCCAGATGGGTGGCAAGGGGGCGGTTGGGAGGGGGCGAAAGTCCGGCGCAGACATGGCACGCCTCCCTGCCCCAAGCGGTGCGCGCAGGGCCACGGGCCGGGGCTCAAAACCTAGAGCCGGCACAGATTTTCGATCCTTCACCCGGCCCCGGCGGACGCCGCGCGAGGGGGCCTGAGACGTCGTCATACTTAAGTTGAGATCCGTCTGCGGCACAAGGAAAAACGGGTGCTGCAGCCCCTTCCGGCCGGCGCCGGGAGGCGTCGCCCCGGCCGCGCGACGCCGGCCGGGGCACGAAACCGGCGCGAGCGGTTCCGGCCGGCGGGAGGATCGCAGGAGGCCCGGCGCGGGAATCGGCCGCGGCGGGTCGGCACGGGCCGCGCCGGCGCCCTATCCCTTCAGCGCCGCGTTCACGGCTCCCACCAGGTCCTTCAGCGAGAACGGCTTGGGGAGAAAGGAGAAACTCTCCGACTGGGGCAGGTTGCGGGCGAACGCCTCCTCCGCGTAGCCCGACATGAAGATGAACTTCAATCCGGGCTCGCGGGCCCGGAGCACGCGCAGCAGGCTCGGCCCGTCCATCTCTGGCATCACCACGTCGGAGACCACGAGGTCGACGCTGCCGCCCACCCTCTCCATCTGGGTCAGCGCCTCGGCGCCGGAGGCGGCCAGAATCACCTCGTAGCCGCGGGCGGAAAGGGCGCGGGCGGCGAAGGCGCGCACCGCGTCCTCGTCCTCCACCAGCAGCACGCGGCCGTGGCCGGTGAGGTCATGGCTCTTTTCCTCCGCGACGGCCGGGGCGGCGACAGCGGTGGCCGATTCGCCCACGTGGCGGGGCAGGAAGACGCGGAAGGTGCTGCCGCGCCCGGGCTCGCTCGCCACCTGCAGGGTGCCGCCGGTCTGCTGCACGATGCCGTACACCGTGGACAGGCCGAGCCCGGTGCCCTTGCCCACCTCCTTGGTGGTGAAGAAGGGCTCGAAGATCTTGTCGAGCACCTCGGGCGGAATGCCGGGGCCGTTGTCCTCCACCTCGATCAGCACATGGTCGGCCTCGGGCAGGCCGCCGCCGTAGCCGGCGCAGGCGCTGGCCGGCACGTTGGCCGTGCGCACGGTGAGGGTGCCGCCGTCGGGCATGGCGTCGCGGGCATTCACCGCCAGGTTGACGATCACCTGCTCGAACTTGTTGGCATCCACCTTCACCGGCCACAGGCCGCGCCCGTGCCGGACGTCGAGGGTGATGCGCTCGCCGATCAGCCGCCGCAGCATGGCCGAGACGTCGGAGATCACGTCGGTAAGCTGGGTGACGTTCGGCCGCAGCGTCTGCCGCCGGGAGAAGGCCAGAAGCTGGCCCACGAGATCGGCGGCGCGATTTGCGTTCTGCTTGATCTGCATGATGTCCGGGAAGGACGGGTCGCTCGGCCGGTGGCGGGCGATCAGCAGGTCGCAGAAGCCGATGATGGCGGTGAGCAGATTGTTGAAGTCGTGCGCCACGCCGCCGGCCAGATGCCCCACCGCCTCCATCTTCTGCGACTGGGTGAACTGGGCCTCCAGCGCCTTCTGGGCGGTGGTGTCGACGGCGCACAGGGCGATGTCGCCACCGGGCCCGCCGGCGCCGAGGCGCGCCGCATAGAGCCGGGCCGAGCGGCCGCCGGGCCCGGGCAGGGCCACGTCGCAGAACACCAGACCGGGGGCCTGCGCCTGCCCCGGCTCTGCCGCCCGGGCGAGCGCGGCATCGAGGTCGGCGCGGTCGCGTTCGGCCACCAGGGCGGAAAGGATGCGGCCGTCCTCGCTCGGGGTGCGCGCGAACAGGAGGTCGAAGGCGCCGTTGGCCGAGTGGATGACGCCGGCCGGGTCCACCCGGGCGAGGGCCAGCGGCGCGCGCTGGAAGAACAGGCCGCCTTCCACCCCGCCGGTCGCAGCCGGAGCCGCGGGGGCCGGGAGCACCACCGCGGCGGCCTCCCCCGGCGTCTCCACCACCAGTCGCAGCAGCACCGGCACGCTCTGCCCCGCCGGGTCGAGGAGGTCGAGGGTGAGCGTCTGCGGGCCGCGGGCCATGGCCAGCGCCACCTTCAGGCGGGCGAGATGGGCGGGCCGCACCAGATCGGCGAGCGGGCGCGGCGCGGCGAGATCGGCCGGCGCCAGGCCAACAAGGCGGCAGAAGGTTTCGTTGGCCGCGACGATCCGGTCCTGCGCGATGGTGACGAGGCCGGCGGGAATCTCCTCGGCCGCCTGCGGGGCGATTCCCCCCGCGAGCGGCGTCGCCGCGTCGCCGGCAGCGGCCACACTGGCCGGATTCGCCGACGGGCCGGTAGCGATGAGCGGCGCCGTGGTCTCCTCGGGGGCGATGGCCGCCGGGGGAGCGATGGTCTCCGGCAGCCGGCGCAGGCGCCACAAGACCTGCCGTGACCGCGCCAGCGGAACCACATCGAGCGCCAGCGCGCCCGCACCGACTCCAGGCTCAGGCGGCAGCTCCGCGGTGCCCGGCCGCCCTTCGGCGAGCGCATCGAGCAGCCGGCCCACCGCGGCGCGGCCGCCGGGCCGCAGGCTCAGCGCCTGCTCCGGGGGCAGCCCGGTCGCGTCGGGAAGGAGATGGTGGTAGGCGGCATTGGCGCGCAGCACCCGTGCGCCGTCCTCCACCACGGCCAGCCCATCGGTGGCCGTGTCGAAGGCGAGCATCTCGGCATCGCCGGTCCCGGCCGGAGCCGCCGGCACGGCAGCGTTTCCGAGAACAACGCGCCGCACCAGAAGCGCAGCCTCGCAAAGGCCGAGCCCGGCGAACGCCGCCGCCACCGCGAGCAGCAGCGTATCCGGCGCGCGGGCGAAGACGAGCGCGGCCAAAAGGCCGCCCGCAAACGCGCTGCCCAGCGTCAGGAGCCGTTCCGTTCCGTCAGCTTGGGACCGTCCAGCCTCGCCATCGAGGATCGGGCCCGTTCCCGCCGGTCCGGCCTTCGCTCCGTCCATGGCCTGCTCCGCTTTCCGTGCGCAGAATCGCATTCGACTGGAATCCTGCCATGATTATCAAGAAAGCCTTAATCCTCCCGTACGACCATGACAGGAATGTGCGGATCCGCCCCCGACTGTGACTGCGCGCGCACGGCGAGACTATGCTGCAGCGCCCTTTCGCCTTATGGGGGGCTAATGATCGCCGCGGCTCCGGGCGTCCGATGGACAGGGCTGGAAACCACGGCGCAAGGCCGGACGGCCGAATTTTCGCGTTCCGGCGGTCACGCCGGGCGCCGACAGCATCGATGCGGGAGGACAGATGCTACAGCAATTGTTCGGGACGGAGCTCTCCTCCCCGATGCGCATCATAATTGCGCTGATCGTCATTGCCGCCTTGCTCGGCATCACCGTCGCCATCTTCCGCCGGCTGAACGGCGGCCAGGGTGAACGGGTGAGCCGGGGCCGGCAGGGGCTGCGCCTGGCGGTCGTGGATACCGTCGCGGTGGATCAGGAGCGCCGGCTCGTTCTCGTGCGCCGCGATTCGACCGAGCATCTCCTGCTCATCGGCGGCAACAGCGACATCGTGGTGGAAACCCAGATTCCGGCCCCGGAGGAAGAGCCCGTGCGCGAGGCGGTGCCGCAGCAGCGCCCGCCGCGCCGCGTCGCCGCCGCCCCGGCGCCGGCCGCCCTGGCCGCATCCGCCGCCCTCGACGCGCTCGCCCCCCCAGCGGAAGCCGCTCCCGCGCCGCTGCCCGCGCCCATGGCGGAGCCCGAGGCTGAGCGCTCCCTGCGCCGGCGGCCGCTGCTGCGCGGCGACGGCACCCTTTCCGGACGGGATCGTCCCACCCCTGCCCCGCGGCCGGTGGCGGCCGAGCCGGTCTCCGGTCCGCGGTTCGATGCGGCGCCCTCCATCCCCGCCCTGCCGGCGGCGGATACCGCCATCCTCCCGATGGCCCCTGCCCGGCGCGAGCCCGTGGCCCCCGCCCTCGACGAGGCCCCTGCCGCCCCGGTGGCCGAGTCCCAGGCGGCCCCGCGCCCCAGCGTGGCGGAAGCCGAGGGCGACGAGGCCCAGCTCGACGACATGGCCCGCCGGCTGGATGCCGCGCTCACCCGCCCCGCAAGCCGCTCGGCCGATGCCGCGGTGCCGAAGCTGGATCTGGCAGATCTGCTGGGCGACCTTGCCGCCGAGGCGGCCGCCCCTCTTGACGACACCCCCGCCCCGCCCGAGGCCCCTGCGCCCGAGCCTGCCCCGGCCGTGCGGCCGGAGCGGCCGCAGCCCGAACGCCGCCCGGCCGCCGAACGGCCGGTTCCGGAGCGCCCGATCCCCGAGCGGGTGGCGCCGGAACGTCCCGCCGTCGCGCCCGAGCGGGTCGCCGGACGGCCGATGCGCGGCGTGCGTCCGCCGCCGCAGCGGATCGCCCCCGAGCCGCGGGTTCCCGTCGATCCCCGCGTCCGGCCAGAGCCGCCGCGGGCCGAGCGCGCGCCCCTTCCCGGCCTGGGCGCCCCGGTGCGGCCGGATCCTGCGCCCAGGGCCACCGCAGGCCGGTCCGAACCGACCATGCGGCTGCGTGAATTCTCCATGCGGCCGGCCGACGCCGCACGCGCCGCCGCCCCCGAGGTCGCGCCCGAGCCCGTGGTTCGCCCGGCGCCGGTCATCGAGCTCAGCGCGCCTGATGCCCCCGCCACCCCGCAGGTGGCGGCCCCGGCGAACGATTCCAGCCCGGAACCCGTAGCCAAGGGCGTCGCCACTCCCCCGGCAAAGGGCAGCGACGACTTCAACGCCGCGCTGGATGAGTTCGACAGCGAGATGGCAAACCTGCTCGGCCGCACCTCCTCGCGCGGCCGGTAAAGGCTTGCGTCAGCCCCCGGCGGCGCGATCCGCCGGGGGCTGACGCGGCAATCGCAAGTTCTTTCCGGCGCGCGGTGATTCCGCCCGCCGCTTCCGCGAAGTGTGTGCGACCGGCATGCTCCATGCCGTCCACCGGGCGTGCCTGCCGGGCACCATGTGCCTCGCGACCGCGGGCCTCCACACCAGAAGCGCCTCTCACTTGCTGCGCGCGCGGCGATACTTCGGTCTAGGGTCGAATTGGCTCATGCGCGATCGCGCAGGACTTTCGCCGTTGCTCCGTCCCCCAAGGAACCGCCGGCATACCGGGCGCTGCCGACTCCACCCTTCTCACCCGGGATTTCTGGACCGCCAGGAACTGCGCGCGGACCACCGGCAGGCCCCTTGCCATCTTTGCCGCCGCTGCTGCCGAACCACGTACCGCTCACCCGCCGGGCATCCCAGCCCCTCGCGCTGCGGCTTATCCGCCGCAATCCTGCGGTGCCGGCGCACCGGCGAAGCGGTCCGCCATCCAGGCGACGGCCTCGCGGGCGGTATCGCGGGCAATGAAGGCATGCCCGGCGTCGGGCACCTGGACGAAGCGCACCGCGCTGCCGCCGCGGCACAGCTCGTCCACATAGGCCAGCGTCACCGCCGGGCGCACCAGCCCGTCGGCGGTGCCCTGGGAGATGAAGACGGGAATGCGCGCCGGCAGAGGGCCGGGCGAGTTCTCGGCCAGCAGCCGGCGCCAGGGCTCCCGGAGGGAAAGGTCGTCCACTTCCAGAAAACCTTTCTGCAGGACCTGCGTGGGGCCGCTGCGGGCGAGCACGTCGAACCAGCGCTCGATGCATTCGCCCACTAGCTGGTCCAGGGCCGGAATCGCCGCGGGCGCCACCACGCCGGTGAGCGGGATGCCGTAGACCCGCGACCAGGACCAGAGCGTCATGGCCGTGATGTTGTTGCCGCCGCCGGTGCCGGCATCGTCCCGCATCAGCGCGGCGAGGTCGGTGGCCGGCGCCGCCGCGGCGATGCCCGCGAGCCTCAGCTCCGGCGCGTACGAGCGGGCCAGCAGGCCGGCGAACAGGGACGCATGCCCGCCCTGGGAATGCCCCCAGACGGCGAATGCGCGCCCCGCGCCGGCGGCTTCGATCTGCCGGGCGGCGCGCACCGAATCGAGCACCGCGCGGCCCTCGGAGAGACCGACGAGGTAGGGATGCGTCTGCGGCGTGCCGAGCCCGGGATAGTCGGTGGCGGCGACCACGTAGCCGCGCGCCAGCATGGCCTCCCGCCCCTGGATCCCGGCGAAGAGCACCCGGGCGAGGGAGGGCGCGCACCGGCTCACGACGCCGGTCGTCGGATGCGCCCAGGCCACCACCGGCCGGCCCTCCGCCGGCGCCGGCCCGGGCGGGACGATGATCACGCCGCTCACCGGGATCGCCTGCCCGTCCAGCCCTTCCGAGGCGTAGAGGATACGATAGGCGGTGGCACCATCCGGCGCCCCTGGCATCGGCTCGGCGCGGATCAGCGTGCCGGGGGCGTCGGCCGCTTGCGCCGGCTGGGGCAGCCACAGGCCCGCCGCTGCGAGCAGGGCCAGGACCAGCGATGCCATCACGGTAAGCACAGGGGCGGGGGACGAGCCGGAATCATGGGGCATCGGGAGCCTCTCGTGCATGCAGCGCACCGGCGGGACCCCTGCCGGCCCCCAGCGGCGCGCCTGCGGACCGGATGGCAGATCGACCCCGTCCGCTCAAGGTGCAAACCGCGGTCGGCGCGGCTTTGCAAGACGCGCCGGGCAGCCGCGATCAGGCCGGACGGATCCGGATCTGCGTCCCCCAGAGATCCACATGGCGGCTTGGCTGCGCGGCGCTCCGGCTCTTCAGCTCCACATAAGCGAGCCCGGCCTGCCCCGGCGGACGAACACCGGCGCCGGCGCTCTGCCATTCGTTGACGGCAATGTGGTGGTGGTAGCCGCCGGTGGACAGGAACACCGCCCCGCGCCGCGTGCGGACCGGCTCGAAGCTCAGGGTTTCCTGCCACCACGCCCCCGCCTTGGCCGCATCGCCCACCTTCAGATGCACATGGCCGATGGCGGTGCCCGCCGGCGCGCCACGCCAGAGCGCGTCGCCGTCCCGGACGTCCGCCACCAGCCCCTCGATGTCGAGCGGCAGGGTCGCCATTTCCACCTGCCCGGCCTTCCAGGTCCAGGTCCCGGCGGGCCTGTCGACGTAGATCTCGACCCCGTTGCCCTCCGGATCGGTCAGGTAGATCGCCTCGCTGACCAGATGGTCCGAGGCGCCGTCCACCGGGAACCGCGCCTGCGCGGCGGCGATGACCCAGCGGGCCAGATCCGCCCGGGCGGGCAGCAAGAAGGCGGTGTGGAACAGCCCCGCCGCTCCCGCCGGCGCAGGCTCGAGGCCGGGCGCGGCGATGATCTCCAGCAGCGGCACGTCAGCCGCGCCCAGCCACACCCCGTTCTTGTCGGCGGATAGCCGCTGCAGCCCGACGAAGCGCTCGTACCAGGCCGCAAGGCCTGGCGCATCGCGGGCGAGAAGGCCGACCGCGGCCACGCTCACCGGCGCCGACTGCGGCAGGCCGATAGGAGCCGCGATCCCGCGACCGACGGGAAGCATCCCGGCTCCGGCCACCACCGCCGCTCCCTGCAGCAGGCCTCGTCTCGTCGGGTGCGGCATCGTCTTTCTCCAACCTCGGATCGCGCGCAGGACCCGGGCCGATCCGGACCCGCCGCCGCGGGCGCACCTTAGCCGATGCCGCAGCCCGCATGGACTTCACCATTGAGCGAGCGCAGGCGGGTTTGGCCCTCTGCCGCGAGGCCGCCGACCGCTCGCGCACACACGCCGCGCCACAGGCGACGCCGCGCCCCCGGAGGCGGCCGGATCCGGGGCGGCGCACGGGCTGCCGGGGTGTCACATCCCTGACGCCAGATGACGCTAGGAAGCCCCCTTCCCCAAGGGCGTCCCCGCCGGCCGCGGCGCGCCCGGGCGGGACCGCTGTGCTCCAACCGACGACCACGATGACCAGCCGACCGAGCAAGCGCGCCACGGGAACCGCACCGGATTTGCCCACGCGCGCCCTTTCCGCCTGCAGGCGGGCGTTTTTCGCGGTGGGGCTGTTCTCCGCCGCCGTCAACGTGCTGATGCTCGCCGGCTCGCTCTACATGCTGCAGGTCTACGACCGGGTGCTGCCCTCGCGCAGCATCCCGACGCTGGTCGCGCTCACTTTGGCGGTGGCGGTGGTCTATGCGGTGCAGGGGCTGTTCGATGCCCTGCGCCAGCGCATCCTCGGGCGCATCGGCGTGGCGCTGGACCAGGCGCTGTCCGGCGAGGTCGCCCGGGCGATCCTGAAGGGGGCGGCGGCGCGATCCGGCGAGGCCGGCACCGGCCTTGCGCGCGACCTGGATTCGGTTCGCGGCTTCCTCTCCGGCCTCGGCCCCACCGCGCTGTTCGACCTGCCGTGGATGCCGCTCTATGTCGCCGCCTGCTTCCTGCTGCATCCGGTGCTCGGCGTGGTTCTGGTGATCGGCGCCGTGCTGCTGGTGTCGCTCACCCTCATCACCGAGTTGCGCACCCGGCGCCGAGTGGAGGCCGCCGGACGCGCCGGTGCCGCCCGCACCGCCCTGCTGGAGCAGGCCCGGCGCAACGGCGAGGTGGTGGCGGCCCTCGGCCTCACCGGGCGGCTGGTCCAGCGGCTCGAAACCCATGGCGATGCCGCCGTCGCCGCCCAGCAGCAGGCGGCGGATATTTCCGGCAGCCTCGGGGCGCTCTCCCGGGTGCTGCGCTTCATGCTGCAGTCGGGCATGCTCGGCGCCGGCGCGTGGCTGGTGATCGAGGGGCAGGCCTCGTCCGGCGTCATGATCGCCTCCTCGGTCATCGCCAGCCGGGCGCTGGCGCCGGTGGAGCTGGCGATCTCTTCCTGGCGCCCGTTCCTCGCCGCGCGGCAGGCGTGGCAGCGGCTGCGCACCGCGCTCGCCGCGCCGCCCGCCGCCGGAGTGAAAGTGGCGCCGGAGCGGGCGCATCTTCGCCTCGCGCTGGATCAGGTGACGGTGGCCGCCCCCGGCGCGACCGCCCCGGTGCTGGCGCAGGTGAGCCTGGCCGTCGAGGCCGGGCAGGTGCTGGGCATCGTCGGGCCCTCGGCGTCGGGCAAGTCGTCGCTGGCCCGGGCGCTAGTGGGGGTGTGGCCGGTGGCCCGCGGCGAGCTGCGGCTGGATGGCGCCACCCTCGACCAGTGGCCGGAGGAGGCGCGCGGCGCCATGCTCGGCTACCTGCCGCAGGACGTGGAGCTGTTCGACGGCTCGGTGGCCGAGAATATCGCCCGGTTCGATCCGGCGGCGAGCGAAGAGGCCATCCGCGCCGCCGCCCGGGCCGCCGGCGCCTACGAGATGATTTTGCGCCTGCCGGAGGGTTTTGCCGGCCGTGTCGGCGAGGGCGGCGCCATCCTGTCCGGCGGGCAGCGCCAGCGGATCGCGCTGGCCCGCGCGCTCTACGGCGATCCGTTCCTGGTGGTGCTCGACGAGCCCAATGCCAGCCTCGACGCCGAGGGCGAGGCGGCGCTCGCCGCCGCCATCCGGGGGGTGAAGGCGCGCGGCGGCATCTGCGTCGTCATCGCCCACCGGCCGGCGGCGCTAGCCGCGGCCGACCTCGTGCTGGTGCTGGCGGAGGGACGGGTGCAGGCCTTCGGCCCCCGCGACGAGGTGCTGAAGAAGGCGCTCGCGACCCGCCCGGCGGCCGACGCCGCCCCCGCCGAGCCCGAGCCGCCGGCCCGGCCGCCGAAGCCGCGCATCGTGGTGGAGCGGGCATGAAGCCGGCCGCCCGCATCGATCCCCACCGGGACATCCGCATCGCCGCTTTGATCGGCATCGGCACCCTCGTGCTGCTGCTGGGCACGGCCGGCCTGTGGGCGGCCACCGCGCCGCTGGCCGGCGCCGTGGTGGCCTCCGGCCATGTGGTGGTGGAGAGCAATGTCCGCCGCATCCAGCACCCCACCGGCGGGGTGGTAGGCGAGATCCGGGTGAATGACGGCGACCGGGTGAAGGCCGGCGCGGTGCTGCTGCGGCTCGACGACACCGCCGCCCGCGCCAATCTCGCCATGGTGGAGAACCAGCTCAACCAGCTCCTCGCCACCCGGGCGCGGCTCGAGGCCGAGCGCGACGGCGCCGCCGCGATCGCCCTCCCCGCCGCCTTGGCGGGACGGGCGCAGGAGCCGGCGGTGGCGGCGATCCTCGCCGGCGAGACGACCCTGTTCGAGACCCGCCGCGCCGCGATGCAGGGGCAGGTGGGCCAGCTCCGCGAGCGCATCGCCCAGACCCGCGAGGAGATCGCCGGCCTCGACGCCCAGATGGACGCCAAGGCCGAGCAGTTGCGCCTCATCGCCCTGGAGCTCGACGGGGTGCGCACCCTCTACCGGGCCAATCTCGTGGCGGTCTCGCGCCTCACCTCGCTGGAGCGCGAAGCGGCGCGGCTGTCCGGCGAGACCGGCCAGCTCCGCGCGGAGGTGGCGAAGGCGCGCGGCCGGATCGCCGAAATCGAGCTGCAAATCCTGCAGATCGGCCAGGACCAGCGCAGCGCCGGAGCCACCGAGCTGCGCGAGGTGGAGACCCGGATCGCCGATTTGTGGGAGCGCCGCGTCACCGCCCTCGACCAGCTCGCCCGCATCGACCTGAAGGCGCCGCAGGAGGGCTTCATCCACGAGAAGAGCGTGCACACGGTGGGCGGGGTGATCGGCGCCGGCGAGCAAGTGATGCTGGTGGTGCCGGACCGCGACGGCCTCGCCATCGAGGCCCGCATCGAGCCCCAGCTCATCGACCGGCTGCACCCCGGACAGGAGGTGACGCTGCGCTTCGCCGCCTTCGACACCGCCTCCACGCCGGAGGTGGAGGGCGTGCTGCAGCGGGTCTCGGCCGACCTCTCGCGCGATCCGCAGAGCGGGCTGAGCTTCTACGTGGCGCGAATCGCGCTCCGCCCGGAAGCCCGGGAGAAGCTGGCCGGCAAGGTGCTGGTGCCCGGCATGCCGGTGGAAGCCTTCGTGCGCACCGGCAGCCGCACCGCCCTCGCCTATCTGGTGAAGCCGGTCCGCGACCAGCTCATGCGCGCCTTCCGGCACGATTAAGGCCTTGCGCACGCGGCGCCCGGGCGGGCGGCGCGGGGTCATCTGTCCAGCATCATTGCCCCCCTGCCGCGGCGTGGTCGCGGGCGGCGGAGCCTGTGGCCGCGCCTGTTTCACCCCGCCCGCCGCGCCCCCGCGGCCGGATCTGGCCGTGCAGCGGGAGGCGGGCGCAACCCGGCTGCCGCGCCGTGGATGAGGCGGCGGCCTGTCATCCCAGTGTTGCGGTGCCTCCCTAGCTTCCCCGACGTCATTCCCGGGGTGAGGGCGATCGGGGTCATGGCATGGGTGCACCGCGCACCCGTGCGGCGCCGTGCTGTCGCCTCTATCCACCACAGCGAGCGATTCCATGAACAGCTTCACGCCCCTGTCGTCCCTCGATGCGTTGCTGCGCGACCTCGGCGAGAACGGTGTCGCCGACATCGTCGCCGACCTGGCCGACAAGGTGGAGGCGCTCGCGCAGGCCCGCATCGCCGCCGTCGCGCTGGTGCCGCAGAGCCTGGTGATCGAGGACGGCGCGTTCGGCGAGAGCATCGTGCGCTTCCTGGTGGAGCGGATCGGCAACCTCGCGGGCGACCTTACCGTCAGCGGCGCGCTGACCCCCGAGGGCGTGGCGGATGCCTTCGCCGGCTTCGTGGCCACCCTCCAGGACGGCGCGGCCCGCGCCGAGGTGAGCGTCGCCCTGGACGCGGCCACCGCCCGCACCCTCGCCGACGGCTTCAGCGTCAGCCTCACCGACGCGGTCGATGCGGCCGGCGGCAAGGCCATCCTCATTCCCGACGCCCTCGAGGCCCTCGCCGACACCACGACGGTGATCGAGGCGACGACCTTCGAGGCCGCGACCTTCGAGTCCGCCGCTTTCGAGGCCGTGACGTTCGAGGCGGCGGCCTTCGTCGCGGAGGCGGCGCCCGCGGCCGCCAGCATCGGCGGCATCACCATCCTCGACATGGCCGAATCCCTCGCCGGCGACGTCGAGACCCCGGTGGCCACCTCGCAGCTGATCGTCACCCGCCGCGCCGGGTGGGACAGCGGCGACGGCGCCGGCGGCGCGGAAAGCATCACCTTCGACAAGACCACCGCCCGCACCTACACCACCAACGCCGCCGACGACGCGGTGGACATCCTCGACATGAGCAACCCCTTCGCCCCAACGAAGGTGGGCGAGATCGACCTCACCACCCTGCCCGGCTATGGCGGGGTGAACTCGGTGGCGGCCTTCAACGGCATCGTCGCGGTGGCGGTGCAGATCGAGGACGGCGGCGAGCCGGGCCTCGTGGCGCTCTATGACGCCGACGGCGCCCTCATCAAGACCATCACGGTCGGCGTGCTGCCCGACCAGCTCACCTTCAGCCCGGACGGCAAGCTGCTGATCGTCGCCAACGAAGGCGAGCCCTATTTCGACGAAGCCGCCGGGGTGATCGAGAACGCGGCCGGCTCCATCAGCATCATCGACATCTCGCAGGGGGCGAGCGCCGCCACGGTGCGCAACACCATCGGCTTCACCGCCCTAGACGGCAGCGAGGGCCTTCTGGCCCAGGCCGGCATCAAGATCTTCGAAGGCTCCGGCGACCTGCCGGCCCCCACCGCCTCGCAGGACATCGAGCCGGAATATGTCGCCGTCTCCCCGGACGGCACCAAGGCCTACGTCACCCTCCAGGAAGTCAACGCGGTGGCGGTGATCGACCTCACCGACGCGGCGGCCAGCCAGCCCGTCTCGCTGCTGCCGCTGGGCTATGTGGACTTCGCCCTGGCCGGCAATGAAGGCGACTTCTCCGACCGTGACGGCGCCGGCCGCAGCACCTCCATCTCGGTGGGCAACGCCCCGGTGAAGGGCCTGCTCCAGCCCGACGCCATCGCCTCCTTCGAGGTGGACGGCACCACCTATTTCGTCACCGCCAACGAGGGCGACAGCCGCATCGTCAACAATGGCGCCGACGGCCTGAACGAGGCCCGCGCCTCCGCCCTCGGGGCCACCGACGCCGACTATGCCCGCTACAACCTCGACACCACCTGGTCGTCGGAGGGCGAGTATTACGGCTTCGGCGGCCGCGGCTTCTCCATCTTCCGCCAGAACGACGACGGCACCATCGTGAAGGTGGAGGAGACCGGCGGCGACTTCGAGCAGATCCTCGCCACGCTGCCCAATGCCGCCACCACCTTCAACGGCGAGAACGGCGGCGGCTTCGACACCCGCTCCGACAACAAGTCGGCCGAGCCGGAAGGCGTCGCGGTGGGCGAGGTCTCGGGCAAGCCCTACGTCTTCGTCTCGCTGGAGCGCATGGGCGGAGTGATGGTGTGGGACGTCTCCAACCCTGAGGCGGCCAAGTTCGTCACCTACATGCCGCCGACCTCGGAAGACTACGGCCCGGAGGTCATCAAGTTCGTCTCCGCGAAGGACAGCCCCACCGGCGAGGCCTTCGTGATGACCGCCAACGAGATCTCCGGCACCGTCACCGTCTATGAGGTGGAGGATCCGAACCCGGCGCCGGACTTCACCCTCCAGCTGCTGCACTTCTCCGATGCCGAGGCGGGCCTGCTTGCCTCCAGCACAGCGCCCAACCTCGCCGCCCTCGTGGACGCCTTCGAGGACGACTACGCCAACACCCTCGTCCTCTCCGGCGGCGACAACTTCATCCCCGGCCCGTTCCTCGCGGCCGGCACCGACCCGGCGGTGCGCGATGCCATCAACGCGGTGACCGGCTCCACCATGACCGGCACCATCCCGCTGGCGGCGGCGGACATCGCCATCCTCAACACCATCGGCGTCGACGCCTCGGCGCTGGGCAACCACGATTTCGACCTCGGCTCCAACGCCCTCGCCTCGGCGCTGGCCGCCGGCTCGGGCTGGGTGGGCGCGCAGTTCGTGTCGGTGTCGGCCAACCTGGTGGTGGGCCCGTCCTCGCCCTACTACACCGACCCGGCCGCCACCGATTCCGCGCTCAACGCGCTCTATGTCGACACCATCGACTACAACATCCAGGCGGGCCTCAACGGGCCGGCCACCGCCACCCTGATCCCCGAGGCGAGCGCGCTGAAGGGCAAGATCGTGCCGGCCACCGTCATCACCATGGGTGACGAGAAGATCGGCATCGTCGGCGCCACCACCCAGATCCTGGAGAGCATCTCCTCGCCGTCCGCGGCCGAGATCGCCGGCTTCCCCGGCGGCGCCGGCGCCAATGGCGAGGTGGACGACATGGACCTGCTGGCCGCCCAGCTCCAGCCGATCATCGACGAAATGATCGCGGAAGGGGTGGACAAGATCATCCTGCAGTCGCACCTGCAGTCGATCGAGAACGAGATCGCGCTGGCCGGCAAGCTGAAGGGCGTGGACATCATCCAGGCCTCCGGCTCGCACACCCGCATGGGTGACGCGACCGACACCGCGGTGGAGCTGCCCGGCCATGCCGCCAGCTTTGCCCTCGACTACCCCTACCTCACCACCGACGCGCAGGGCGACCCGACCCTGATCGTGGTGACCGACAACGAGTACACCTATCTCGGCCGGCTGGTGGTGGACTTCGACGCCGACGGCAAGATCATCATCGACAGCCTCGATGCCTCGATCAACGGCGCCTATGCCGCGACCGACGCCAACGTGGCGGCGGCCTGGGGCACCACCGTCGACAAGCTCGACGAGACCGCCTTCGCGGACGGCACCAAGGGCGGCGGCGTGAAGACCATCACCGATGCGGTCCAGGGGGTCATCGACGTCAAGGACGCCAACGTCTACGGCTACACCGACGTCTACCTGGAAGGCGAGCGCAGCCAGGTCCGCAACCAGGAGACCAATCTCGGCAACATCACCGCCGACGCCAACGGCGATGCCCTCGCCGCGGCGCTGAAGAATGCCCTCGGCATCGCCGCCGAGGACACCTACGTGGTCTCGCTGAAGAACGGCGGCGGCATCCGGGCGCAGATCGGCACCCTCTCCGCCCCCGACCCGGTGGACGGCAGCATCGAGAAGCTGCCGCCGGAGGGCGGCGTCTCCCAGCTCGACGTCGAGAACGCCCTGCGCTTCGACAACAAGCTGATGGCCTTCGACACCACCCCCGAGGGGCTGAAGGCGATCCTGGAGCACGGCGTCGCCGTGTACGGCAACCAGGGCCGCTTCCCGCAGATCGGCGGCGTCTCCTTCTCCTTCGATCCGGATGCCCCGGCCGGCAGCCGCATCCTCGACCTCGCCTTGATCGACGAGGCCGGCAACGTCCTGGTCCAGCTCTACGAGGACGGGGTGGCGCTGGAGGACGTGCCGTCCTCCATCACCGTGGTGGCGCTGAACTTCCTCGCCGACGGCGGCGACGGCTACCCGGTCAAGGCCAACGCCGAGAACTTCCGCTACCTGCTGGACGACGGCACCCTCGGCCCGGTGCTCGACGAGACCCTCGACCTCGACGCCATCGCGCCGGAGAACGCGCTGGGTGAGCAGGTGGCGCTGGAGCGCTACCTGAAGGCCAACTTCGCCACCAAGGAGACCGCCTACACCCAGGCCGACACGGGCCTTTCGGGCGACACCCGGATCCAGAACCTCAACGCCCGCGACAGCACGGTGCTGGATGCGCAGAGCGTGAGCTTCTCCGGCAGCACCGACGCCGACATCGCCGAGGGCGGGGCGCTGGCCGACCAGCTCTCCGGCAATGGCGGCGCCGACCTGCTGAAGGGCCATGGCGGCAACGACACCCTGCGCGGCGGGGCCGGCAACGACCTGCTGTTCGGCGGCTCGGGCGACGACATCCTGCTCGGCGGCGCCGACGACGACACCCTGTTCGGCGGCGACCAGGACGACATCCTGGAAGGCGGCAAGGGCACCGACGAGCTGATCGGCGGCCGCGGCTCCGACACCTACGTCTACAGCCTCGGCGACGGCTCCGACACCATCGTCGAGGGCGCCGGCGACCCGGGCGACGCCGACATCCTCGCTTTCGAGGACGTCAACGCGGACGAGGCCACCTTCACCCGCCAAAGTTCGGACGTGGTCATCACCCTCGCCGACGGCAGCCGCATCGTGCTGAAGGACCAGACCGCCGGCGGCGGCGTCGAGAGCGTGACCTTCGCCGACGGCGAGAGCCTGGACCGCGACGCGATCCTCGCCAGCATCGAGAACAGCCCGCCGGTGGCCGCCGGCGAGACACTCGACGCCATCGCCGAGGATGCCGCGGCGTTCGAGGTGGCGTTCGCCGAGCTGCTCGCCAACGACAGCGATGCCGACGACGACGCCCTCGCCGTCACCGGGCTCAAGAACGTGGTGGGCGGCACCGCGGTGCTCACCGCCACCGGGGTGCTGTTCACCCCCGCCGCGGACTTCTCCGGCGCCGCCGGTTTCACCTACACGGTGGCCGACGGCAAGGGCGGCACGGCGGACGCCAAGGCGGTGTTCACCGTCACCCCGGTGAACGACGCGCCGGTCGCCGGCGCCGATGCCGGCACCGCCGGGGAGAACGAGAGCAAGCTCTTCGACCTCCTCGCCAACGACACCGACGCGGATGGCGATGCCCTCGCCCTCGCCGGCTTCCAGGTGACGGGCGTTTCGGGCATCGCGCTCGATCCGGCGGCGGCCGGTGCCGCCTTCTCGATCGAGAACGGCAAGCTGCGCTTCGCCCCGGGCGAGCTGTTCGACGACCTCGACGACGGCGAGAATGCCACGGTGACCCTCGCCTACACGGTCGGCGACGGACATGGCGGCACCGCCACCGGCAGCTTCGTGCTGAACGTGGAAGGCGAGAGCGACCTCAACCCCATCACCGGCACCGCCGGCAACGACCGGATCACCGGCACCGCCCTCGACGACCTCATCGAGGCGCTCGGCGGCCGCGACCGGGTGAATGCCGGCGACGGGGATGACGTGGTGTTCGGCGGCGCCGGCAACGACGCGCTCTCCGGCGAGGGCGGCAACGACACCCTCGACGGCGGCGCCGGGCGCGACACCCTGCGCGGCGGCGCGGGGGCGGACACCTTCGTCTTCCGCCCCGGCTACGGCCGCGACACGGTGGCGGACTTCGGCGACGGCGACGTCATCGAGCTCGACGCCGACGTCTTCGCCGACTTCGCGGCGCTGGAAGCGTCGGGGGCGCTGACCTCGACCTTCTTCTCGACCCAGATCGCCTACGACGACGGCTCCCGCCTGACCCTCTCCGGGGTCACGGCCGGAAGCCTGACGGCGGACGACTTCCGCTTCGTCTGATCGGTCACCGGAAACGTTTCCCGGCCGGATCGTCGATCCGGCCGGGAAACCAGGGCGCAAACGCTCTACGCCGCGCGGGCGGGCCGGTGCCCGAACGCGGCCTCCATCTCCCGGCGCACCTTCACCACGGGGTCGGAGGCGTCGATGTCCACGTCGGCCCAGGTGACGCACGCACCCTCGACGACCTCGCGCACCAGCTTCACCTTGTGGGCCAGGCCCAGCGGCAGGTAGCCCTCGCGCAGCGAGACCTCCGCCGGCTGCTGCTTGCCCCACACGCAGAAGCCGCCCTCCCCGTCCAGCTCCTCGCCCACCTTCAGCCGGCGCTTGGCGGTGGCCACCACGTCGGCGTTGAAGCAGATAGGCGCGCCGGTGGGCTCGTTGCGCAGCGCCACCGAGGCCACCGAGATGCCGAGCTCGAGCCCGTTGAGGTGGATCGGCCGGTAGAGGGTGGAATAGCGCCCGGTGCTGTCGGGCAGCGCATGGTATTCGCGCAGGCACTCGCGGGCATATGGGTTGTCCGCCGGCGCCTCGAACACCACGAAGGTGCCGTGACTGAGATGGTGCGGAATGGTGGAGCCGTCGCGCCGCAGCGACGACACGCATTCCGTCACCCCCGCCGTCTCCAGGCTGCCGCCGTCGCTGGCCGGGCGGCACACATCGGAGATCTCGAACCGCGAGGCCGGCGGGAAGGAGAGCCCGCCGGTCTGCGACTGGAGGCCGGTGGCGTTGCAGATCGCCGTCATCTCGACCCCGGACTTGGTGCCGTCGAGGAAGCTGTTGAACAGCTTGGGATTGATGGTGGAGCGGTCGGAGACGTCGATGAAGCCTTCGAGCAGGTCGAAGATCGTGTCCGGCGTCGACTGGTGGTAGTGCGGCAGGTAGCGCGTGCCCTTGCCGGCCGCCACCACGCGGAAGCCGCAGGCCCGCGCCCAGTCCACATGCTCGCACACCAAAGCCGGCTGGTCGCCCCAGCCCATCGAGTAGACCACCCCGGCCTCCCGCGCCTTACGGGCGAGCAGCGGCCCGGCCAGCACGTCCGCCTCTACGTTCACCATCACGATGTGCTTGCGCGCCTCGATGGCGGCGAGGGCGAAGCGCACCCCCACCTTCGGATCGCCGGTGGCGTCGATGATCACCTCCACCTCCGGGGCGCGGATCAGCGCGCCGGCATCGTCGGTGAGGAAGGTGCTGCCGTGGCGGGCGGCATCGCTGAAGGAGGTCGCGGCATACTGCTCCTTCGGCCAGCACGACAGCGCCATCTGGCTGCGGGCCCGGCCGACGTCGAGGTCGGCGACCCCGATCACATGCAGGCCGGGGGTGGCACGCGCCTGGGCGAGGAACATGGTTCCGAACTTGCCGGCGCCGATGAGGCCCACGGTGACCGGCTTTCCGGCCTCCTGGCGCTGGAGCAGCTTAGCGTAGAGGTTCATGGGGTGGGGTTCCTTGTCTGGTCTTGCGGGGGGCGGCGCGGGCGCCGGGTTCAGCCGCCCGCCGGCGGCGGGGGAAGGGCGAGGTTCACGTTGACGCTCTTGGTCTCGGTGAAGCTGTCGAGCATGCCCTCCAGCGACATCTCGCGGCCGATGCCGCTCTGCTTGACGCCGCCATAGGACTGGCCGAGCGCCTGCCCGCCGCCCTGGTTCACCTGCACCCAGCCGGCCTCGATGGCGTGGGCGGTGCGCAGCGCCCGGCCGATGTCGCGGGTCCACACATAGGCGGCGAGGCCGTAATGGCTGTCGTTGGCCATGCGGATCGCCTCGGCCTCGTCGGACCACGGGATCGCCACCAGCACCGGGCCGAAGATCTCCTCGCGGGCGAGGCGCCAGTCGTTGGAGGCGTCGGCGAAGATGGTGGGCAGGGCGAAATAGCCCTCGGCCAACGGTCCGCTTTTCGGCGGCAGCCCGCCGGTGACGAGCCGCGCCTCGGGGCGGGCGAGGCCCTCCTCCACATAGGCGCAGACCTTGCGGAACTGGCGCTCGTTGATGATGGCGCCGATGTCGGTCGCCTCGTCCAGCGGATCGCCGATCCTCAGCGCCGCGAGCCGCGCCGCCACCTTCTCCAGGAAGCGGTCGAAGATGCCCCGGTGCAGGAACAGCCGCGAGCCGGCGGTGCAGGACTGGCTCTGCCGGGTGAACCGCATGGAGGCGATGATGCCGTCGGCGACCCAGTCCTCGTCGGCATCGGCATAGACGATGGACGGGCTCTTGCCGCCCAGCTCCAGCGACACCGGGGCGAGGCGCTCGGACGCCGCCTGCATGATCGCCCTTCCCACCGCGGTCGAGCCGGTGAAGCTCACCTTGCGCACCAGCGGATGGGCGGACAGCGGGCCGCCGCATTCCGCGCCATAGCCGGTCACCACGTTGACCACGCCCGGCGGCAGGTGCTGGGCGCAGACCTCGGCGATCATCAGCACCGCCAGCGGCGCATCCTCGGCCGCCTTGAGCACGATGGTGTTGCCGGCGCAGATCGCCGGGGCGATCTTCAGCGCCGCAAGCTGGGCCGGCGCGTTCCAGGGCACGATGGCGCCCACCACGCCGATCGGCTCGCGCCGGGTGTAGCTCAGCACGCCTTCGCCGAGAGGAACGGTCAGCCCCTTCAGCTCGCCGGCGAGGCCGCCGAAATAGCGGAAGGCATCCACCACCATTCGCGCCTCGCCGCGGGCCTGGGTGCGCAAGGCGTTACCGGTCTCGGCGGCGATGGTGCGGGCCAATTCCTCCACCCGCGCCTCGATCGCCTCGGCGATGCGCGCGAGGAGCCGGCCGCGCTCGCGGGCCGGAATCCGCGACCAGGCGGGGAACGCGGCGGCGGCGGCCGTCACCGCCCGCTCCACATCTTCGGCGGCGCCGCGCGGAACCGTCCCGATGGTGGTCCGCCGGGCCGGGTTCTCCACCGCGATGGTCTCGCCGGAGGCGGCCGGAACCCAGGCGTCGCCGATCAGCATGGACCGGGCCATGAACGGCGTGGAATCGCCCACCGGCCGGAGGTTGGGATGGGTCATGTCGGGGTTTCCTCTCAGGTCGCGCGGGGCTCAGGCCGCCTGCGGCTGCGATGCGCCCTGCGGCACGTCGCCCTCGACCAGCTTGATGATGGCGGAGTAGTCGAGCTCGCCGTATCCGGCCTTGCAGAACACGCCGTAGAGCGCCGCCGCGAGGCCGCCCAGCGGCAGCGTGGGGCCGGCCTGCATCGCCGCCTGCTGCACCAGCTTCAGATCCTTCAGCATGAGCTGGGAGGCGAAGCCGTTGCGATAGTCGCGGCTCGACGGCACGTTCGGCAGCAGGCCGGGCACCGGCGGATAATGGGTGAGGGAGAAGCACCCGCCGGTGGAGACCGCCGAGATCTCCTGCATCTTGCGGGCATCGAGCCCGAGGTGCCGGGCGAGGGCGAAGGCCTCCGACACCGCGATCATCGAGATGCCCGCCAGCAGGTTGTTGCAGAGCTTCGCCGCCTGGCCGACGCCGGGCCCGCCGGCATGGAAGATCCGCCGCCCCATGCCCTCCAGCACCGCGCGGGCGCGCTCCAGCTCCTCGGCCGCGCCGCCCACCATGAAGGTCAGGGTGCCGGCCTCCGCGCCCATCACCCCGCCGGAGACCGGGGCGTCGAGCACCGCGATGCCCTTCGCCCGGCCCTCGGCATGCAGGGTGCGCGCATCGGCGGGATCGATGGGGGAGCAATCGATGGCGATGCTGCCCGGCGCCATGGGCGCCAGCGCCCCGCCTTGGCCGGTGAAGATGTGGAGGACGGGCCGGCGGGGGGGCACAATGGAGATCAGGAAGGGCGCCCCCGCCACTGCGTCGCGGGCGCTCGCGGCGACGCTGATGCCGGCATCGCGCGCCCGGGCTCCCGCCTCGGCGCTCGGATCGAACGCCCGCACCTCATGTCCGGCGGCGACCAGATTGCGGGCCATGGGAAAACCCATGCGGCCGAGCCCGAGGAAACCGATTTTCGCCATTGCGGTGGCCCTTCTTGCGAAGCTGTTTGTGTCAGGGCGCGAGTGCGCGCGGTGAGTGCCGGCTCGCGTCAGGGATGCGTCAGGGCATGAGCGCAGGGCCGTTGACGCGAGCCGTTCCGGGCAAGGGACATCGGGGCGCGTCCTTGCTCGAGACGATGTCCGGCGGGCCGCAGGCCGGGATTTCGAGATCCCGGCCCGAACCTTCGGGGCGTGCCGCTCCGGACGGGTGTGCGATCAGTTGGACTTCTGCACCAGCGGGCAGTTGCCTTCGTCGAGAGGCCGGAAGGCGATCTCCGCCGGAATCTCGGCCTTGAAGGTGTAGTAGTCCCACGGATACTTGGACTGCGAAGGCTTCTTCACCTCGAACAGGAACATGGGATGCATCTTGCGCCCATCGGCCCGGACATAGCCTTTGCCGAACAGCGGATCGTCGGTGGGGGTGTCCTTCATCTTCTGGACCACCGCGGCGCCGTTCTCGGCGCTCCCCGTGGCCTCGACCGCCTTGAGATAGTGCAGGATCGAGGCATAGACGCCGGCCTGCACCATGGACGGCTTCCTGCCGCCGCGCAGCGCCGCGAACCGCTCGGAGAAGGCGCGGGTGCCGTCGTTCAAGTCCCAGTAGAAGGGCGAGACCAGCATCAGCCCCTGGGCCAGCTTCAGCCCGAGGGAATGGACGTCGGTGACGTAGATCAGCAGCCCGGCCAGCTTCTGCGCCGAGCCGTTGATGTTGAACTCCGCCGCCTGTTTGATGGAGTTGACGGTGTCGTCGCCGGAATTGGCGAGCGCCACCACGTCGGCCTTCGAGGCCTGCGCCTGCAGCAGGTAGGACGAGAAGTCGGAATTGCCGTTGGGGTGGGGCACCTGGACGATCATCGAGCCGCCGTTGGCGAGCACCATCTTCTCGGTGTCGCGCTCCAAAGCGTAGCCGAAGGCGAAGTCAGAGGTGAGGAAGAACCAGCTCTTGCCGCCGGTCTGCACCACCGACTTGCCGATGCCGTTGGCGAACGCCCAGGTGTCGTGGGTCCAGTGCACGGTGTTGGGGGTGCAGGCCTTGCCGGTGAGGTCGGAGACCGCCGGGCCGGAGGCCAGCATCACCTTGTTCTTGTCCTTGACGATCTGGTTCACCGCCAGCGCGGCCGCCGAGTTGGTGACGTCGGCCACCACGTCCACGCCCTGGGTGTCGAGCCAGGTGCGCACGATGGAGGAGGCGAGGTCCGCCTTGTTCTGGTGGTCGGCCGAGACCAGCTTGATGGTCCAGCCCTTCTTCTCGAGGCCGGAATCGCGGATGGCGAGCTGGGCGGCGGCCACCGATCCGGGGCCGCCCATGTCGGCGTAGATGCTCGCCTGGTCGTTGATCACGCCGATGGTCACGCTCTTGTCGGCTCCCAATGCGGCCGTCGCCCAGACTGCGGGCAAGACGGCTCCCAAGCGCAGAACGCCACGCCAATTCATCGTGAATCCTCCCGTATCCCATCGGTCTGACGCCGAATGCGGTCCCGCCCTCGATCTTGAGTCGATGCCCGACACCGGGGCGGGGTGTGCTTTTTTGATACGTGCCGAGGGCCGGATCTATGTTAAATTTCGCACAATGAGGGCGACGGGATTGACGGATGAGCCAGTCTTTCAACTGGAATGACCTGCAGGCGTTTCTCGCCGTCGCCCGCAGCGGGCGGTTGACCGAGGCCGCCCGCGCCATGGGCATCGAGCACACCACCCTCAGCCGGCGGATCGCCCGGCTGGAGGGCATGCTCGCCACCAAGCTGTTCGACCGCCGCCCCACCGGCTACAGCCTCACCACCGACGGCATGGCGCTGATGCCGCGGGCCGAGGAGATGGAGACCGGCGCCGTCGGCATCCTCTCCAGCCGCGCCGATCCGCGGATCGCGCTCACCGGCACCATCCGGGTCGGCACCCCGGAGGCGTTCGGCACCTATTGCCTCGGCGACCGCATCGGCGCGCTGTCCGATGCCTATCCGGGTCTGACCATCGAGCTGGTGGCGATGCCGCGGGCCTTCAGCCTGACCAAGCGCGAGGCCGACCTCGCCATCGCCCTCTCCCGCCCGCCCTCGGGACGCCTGCATGCGCAGAAGCTCGCCGACTACGAGCTGGGGCTCTACGGCAGCCCGGGCTACCTGGAGCGCCACGGGGTGCCGCAGGACAAGTCCGACCTCACGGGCCACCGTTTCGTCGCCTATATCGACGAGCTGGTCTTCGCGCCGGAGCTCGATTACTTCGCCGCAACAGTGCCGGGGCTGGACCCGGCGGTGCGGGTCTCAAACGTCATCACCCAGATGTCGGTGACGGCCGGCGGGGCGGGGCTGTGCATCCTGCCCTGCTTCATGGCCGACAGCGAGCCGCGCCTCCACCGGGTGCTGCCGGGGACGATCCGGCTGATCCGCTCCTACTGGCTGATCCACCACTCGGACCTGCACAACGCGCCGCGGATCAAGGTGGTGTCGAAGTTCATCGCCGAGACCGTGCGTGAAAAACGCGCCATCCTGCTGCCGAGCGGAGGCGACAAAGCTTAGCAACTGCTTGGAAAGTCCAGGTCCAGAGCGCAGGCGGCATCATTGGAAACCGCAACCATGCCCGGCCTTGCACCGGGCATCCACGTTGCGCCGCCGGCGAATAGCCTGCGAAAGCCACTCCCGGCCGGACCGCGTGGAGGGCCGGGGGCCCGGAAGCGATTTTCGAAAGGTTTTCCCAAGTGGCGCAGCGCAAATGCCAGGGACAGGCCCTGGCATGATCGGGCTCAGCCGCCCCCCGCCCGCCAGCGTGCGACCGCGGCCAGTTCCGCTTCCGGCTGCTCGGCCTCCACCTCGCGACGGCCGAGGAAGACCTCGCCCTCGCCGCCGTCGAGGGCAAGCCAGTCGCCCTCCGCGAAGAACGCATCGCCGAGCCGAGCCGTGCGCGCATCGAGGTCGATGGAGAGCGCCGCGCAGCCGACGAGGCACACCTTGCCGAGCTGGCGCGCCACCACCGCCGCATGGGCGGTGCGCCCGCCCACCGCGGTCAGCACGCCGGCCGCCGCCGCCATGCCGGCAATGTCGTCGGTGGCCACGTCCGGCCGCACCAGGATCACCGGATCGCCACCGACCGCCAGCCGGCGCGCCGCATCGCTGTCGAAGGCCGCGCGGCCGCTCACCGTGCCCGGCGAGGCGGCGACGCCGCTGGCCGCCGGCGCCGCCGTGCCGCGGAAGCGGGTCGCGCCGACTTGCGAGAGGTCCACCCCGTCCAGAAGCGCAAGGCCCTCGGCTTCGCTGCGCGCCCCCTCGGCCACAAGGTCCACCGCGATCTTCAGTGCCGCCCGCGGCGTGCGCTTGGCGGCGCGGGTCTGGAGGAAGAAGAGGTGGCCGTCCTCGATGGTGAACTCCACGTCCTGCACGTCGCGATAATGCGCCTCCAGCGCCGCGACGCCGGCCGCAAGGGCGCGGGCGACCGGTGGCATCACCGCCTCCAGCCGGGCCAGCCCCACCGGCTGGCGGCGGCCGGACACCACGTCCTCGCCCTGGGCCTCGAACAGCATGTCGGCATAGAGGCCCGGGGCGCCCGTCGCCGGATCGCGCGAGAAGGCGACGCCGGAGCCCGAGCGTGCCCCGGCATTGCCGAACACCATCGCCTGCACCGTCACCGCGGTGCCCAGCAGCCCCTCCAGGTGGTTGAGCCGGCGATATTCCTGCGCCTTCGGCGCATCCCAGGAGCGGAACACCGCGTCCACCGCATCGGCGAGCTGCACCATCGGCGCATCCGGCACCCGGCAGCCGAAGCGGTCGCGGGCGAGATCGAGATAGAGGCCGGCGAGGCGGTCCAGCGCCTCGGTGTCGAGCTCGCGGTCCTGGGCCGCGCCCTCCTCCGCCAGCAGGCGATGCAGGACCTCCTCGAACGGCCCGCGCGGCAGCCCCGCCACCACCTCGCAATAGCCCTCGATGAAGCGGCGGCGGCAATCGAGGGCAAGCCGTGGATTGCCGTGGAGACGCATCAGGCCGCGGGTGGTGTCGGCGTCGAGGCCGACATCCAGCACCGTCTCCAGCATGCCGGGCATGGATTTCTCCGCCCCCGAGCGCACGGAGACCAGGAGCGGCCGGCGGCGGTCGCCGAAGCGGCGGCCGGTGGCGTGCTCGAGGTAGCGGATGCCCTCGCGCAGGAGTTCGCTGACCTGCCCGGCGGCGCGCTGCGATCCGCACAGGGCGGTGGACAGCACGAAGGCCGGCGGCACGTCGAGGCCCAGCGCCGTCATCTGCCAGAGCTGGGCGGCCTTGGAGCCGAAGTCGCGCGCCGAAAGCGCCCTCGCATCGCCGTTGCGGCCGATGAAGGCGATGGGGGCGGCGGCGTCCGGCGCCGTTTCGCCGAGGCCGCGCAGGCGTTCCGTCGTGCTCACGATCCCACGTCCTCCAGCACGCAGCCCCGCAGCGCCAGCGCCGCCCGGGCGAGATGGTCGGTGCCGGTCTCCACCGCGCGGGCCACCTCGATGGTGGCGAACAAGACGGCCGGCGCCGTCGACCCGGCGCCGAGCGCCGCGCCCATGACCCGGCGCAGCGCCGCATCGGCGCGGCGCTCGCCCTCCACCACGGCGTCGAGCGCCTCCAGCGCCTCAGTGATGTCCTCGCGCCGGCCGCCGGGCCCGTCGCAGGCGGCGGCCACGGCGCGCACCAGATCGCCGCAGCAGGTGACAGCGGTGGCCGCCAGCTCCGCCAGCGCGCCGGAGGCCGCGTCGGCCTTGAGGCCGGTAGCGCCCAGCAGGAAGGCGGCCTCCTCGAAGGAATCGGTGGCTGCCTCAAGCCATTCGGCCAGCGGCAGGAATCGCTTGCCGCGGGCGGACGGGCCGCTCGCCCCCTCCCGGGCGGCCAGCACCCGCCCGTCGGCCTTCTCCTCCAGCAGCTTGGCGCCGCCCTGGAAGGCCAGCCC